>CATNDK010000079.1 GCA_950096585.1 Thalassococcus halodurans
CTGTCTGGAAAGGACAGTCATGAAAGGTTCGACAATCGCGCTGGGCGCATTGAATGGCCGCGAAGCTGCGGCGCTGATGGTAGACGGCAAGCTGCACGATCTGTTCATCGACGGCGAAGGAATCCGCGCAGGCACGATCTATCGTGGCATTGCGGGCCGCCCGATGAAGGGGCAGGGGGGCATTTTCCTCGATACGCCTGACGGGTCTGTGTACCTTCGCCAGATCAAGGGCATCGCGCCAGGTCAGCGCCTGTTGGTGCAGGTCACAGGCCAAGCTGAACCGGGTAAGGCTGTGCCGGTCACCGCCAAGGTTCTGTTCAAAAGCCGCTATGCGATTGTCACGCCCGGCGCGCCCGGTGTGAATATTTCCCGTTCGATCCGCGATGATGATCTGCGCGACGAACTGACAGGGATCGCGCGCGACGCGTTTGACAGCGAAGACGGCCTGATCCTGCGGTCGTCCTGTGCCACCGGCGACCCCGAGGCGATTGCAGACGATATTCAGGCGATGGCCGAACTGGCCAAAAACGTCATGGCCGATACCGACGGCGATGCTGAAAAGCTGGTCGATGGCGACGGGCCGCACATGCTGGCATGGCGCGAATGGACCATGACGGATGACGTCGATGACAGCGAAGATGCTTTTGAGAACAACGGCGTTCTGGATGCAATCGAAGCGCTGTCCTCACCCATGGTATCGCTGGGTGGCGGGGCGTCGATGGCGATTGAACCGACCCGCGCGCTTGTGTCTGTCGATGTGAACACCGGCGGCGATACGTCGCCTGCAGCAGGCCTGAAAGCAACCATTGCGGCGCTGCGCGAACTGCCTCGCCAGCTGCGCATTCGTGGCCTTGGCGGCGCGATCACTATCGACCCGGCGCCTTTCCCGAAAAAGGAACGCCGCCAGATCGAAACGGTCTTGCGCGCGGCGTTGAAGGCTGACAGCGTTGATACGATCTTTGCGGGATGGACCCCGATGGGGAACATCGAACTGCAACGCAAACGCGACCGCCAACCACTGTCCGAGGTTCTTTGATGTCCTGCCCGATTTGCCAAAAGGAAACGGATAAAAAATACCGTCCCTTCTGTTCAAAACGCTGCGCCGACATCGACCTCGCCAAGTGGATGAGCGGCAGCTATGCGGTGCCGAGCCAAGATCCCGAAGACGCAGAAAAAGCTCTGGACGAGGTGATGCGCCTTGCGGCCAGCCAGTCCGACACACCGGAGAAACCCCATTGACGACCAATCCCATCGGCGACCGCCCGGACTTGCTGGCTGATATCCGCAGCCGTTTTGCCCATGTCGATGAATGCCCCTTTGAAGGCCCGCGCATTTTCTTTGAAAACGCAGGTGGCGCGCTGACGCTGAATTCTGTTGTCGATACATCGGCCAAATTCGCGGCCATTCCGGACAACCAAGGCCGCATCAACGGCGCGTCCAAGGCGCTGGTCGAGATCATCAACAAAGCCAAGGATGACGTCAAAACCCTGTTCAACGCTCAGGGCGGATCGGTGTTTGTCGGCGAAAGCGGGACCGAGTTGTTGTTCCGCGTGATCCGCGATGCCTGTCTGGGCGCGCCTGCTGGTGGAACGGTTGTCGGATCGACGGTCGAACATCCCGCGTCGCGCTCTGCTGCGGCGCGCTGGGCAGAGCAGTCGGGGCGTGAACATGTTTTGATCGCCCACAGCGATACAGAAGGCCGCGTGACGGCTGACGCCTATGCCGACACGGTCACGGCCGATACGCGTGTGGCCACCATCCTGCACACATCTCCCGTCACCGGCATGGGCATGGACCTGCCCGCCATCGTCGCGGCGATCCGCGCCAAGTCCCCGGATTGCTTTATCATCGTGGACGGTATCCAGCACGCCAGCCATGGCCATATCGATCTGAAAGCGGCCCCTGTCGATGCCTATGTGATTTCGCCCTACAAGGTTTTTTCGCGTCACGGCTACGGTATCGCGTGGGTGTCTGACCGTCTGTCTGCCTTGCCGCATGATGCCCTGATCGGCGGGCCGTCTGGCAACTGGGAACTGGGCACACGGGATACCGGTGCCTATGCGACCATGTCCGATGTTGTGGCCTATTTCGAATGGCTGGGCGAACAGGTGTCCGACGCCACAGACAGCCGCGCGAAAATTGAGGCCGCCGCCGCCGCAATCCACGCACATGAACACGCGCTGACCGATGCGATGCTGTACGGCACAGGCAACCTGACAGGTCTGTCTGAAATGGACGGCGTGACCATCGTCGGGGGCGTCGATAATCCAGCCCGCGAAGGATTGGTGTCGTTCCATTCAGCGACCAAACCCTCGGCCCAGATTGTAGAGGAGCTAGAGGGCGAAGGCATCCGCGTACACATTCGCAAGGCGGACCATTACTCGGGCAACATCCTGACGCCTCTGGGCATGGATGACTGCATTCGCGTGTCGCTCTGCCACTACAACTCGCTATCCGAGGTCGCCAGTTTCCTCGAAGCGGTCAAGCGTATCCTCTGACGAAAGGTGTCCCGAATGCATGTGGTTGTGATCGGGGCTGGGATTGTCGGGGTTTCGACCGCGATCTGGCTGCGTCGTTTCGGGGCCGATGTGACCTTGGTGGATCGCGATGCGCCCGGGCAGGGGGCGTCGTTCGGCAATGCGGGGGTTTTGGCGGCCTGCGCTGTTGTGCCGTCGGTCGTGCCATCGACCATCCCGTCAGTGCCGCGCATGTTGCTGGATAAGGACGCGCCGCTATTTTTGCGCTGGTCCTATCTGCCGCGTTTGGCCCCGTGGTTGCTGCGTCTTTTGCCCAACGCCCGTGACAGTCGTGTACGCGACATCGTTCAGGCCCTTGCGCCCTTGGTGTCTGACAGCCCCGATCAACATCGCGCCTTGACCGAGGGTTTGTCTGCGCGTCGCTTCCTTGCGGGTGGAGAGTACGTCTATGCCTACGCCAATCGCGCGGAATTCGACGCGGGGTCTTATGACTGGAACATCAAGAAAGCGCATGGCTTTGTCCCTGAACTGATCGAAGGCGTTGAAGTTGCCGAGTTTGATCCCGCATACGGACCAGACATCGGCTGTCTGGCTGTATTGAAAGGGCATGGCCATGTGCTTGACCCCGGCGGCTATATCGCGGCATTGGCCGAAGATTTCGTTGCCATGGGCGGACAAGTGCGGCGGGCCGAGGTTTCGGACTTTACCCTGACCGACGGCCAGATCACGCAGATTGCGACGACTGATGGCGTGATTAACTGCAACAGGGCCGTCATTGCCAGCGGGGCCTTTTCTGCGCGGTTGTTGAAAAAGCTTGGCCAGAACATCCCGCTGGAAAGCGAGCGCGGCTATCACATCACCTTCAAGAATGCCTCCGGCCAACCCAAACGCCCCACGATGATCAATGCAGGGCAGTTCGTGGCAACACCAATGACCGATGGTCTGCGCTGTGCGGGCATTCTGGAATTCGGCGGTTTGGATGCAGGCCCATCCCGCGCGCCTTTCGGGCTGTTGCGAAGGCAGACGGCCAAGGCGCTGCCCCACTTGCAGGCCAGTGAAGAGGTCGAATGGATGGGCCATCGCCCCGCCTTGCCGGATAGCCTGCCGATGTTGGGCGAGGTCGGGCAGACGGGCATTTACACCGCGTTCGGCCATCATCACGTTGGTCTGACGGGTGGCCCGAAGTCGGGGCGCATACTTGCGGGGCTAATCATGGGACAGTCGCCCAATCTCGATTTGACGCCCTATCGCACAGATCGCTTCCATTAGGCATTTTCCCCGATTGCGCGCTGCGCTACGACTTGGGGCATGATCCAGTCGATGCACTTTCCGGATATTCAGACTTTGGGAACCGACGGGTTGCTCGTCCGGTTCGGCGACAGCCTGTCCGAACCCGCCAATCGCGCGGCGCTGGCCTTTGGCGCGGCGTTAGAGCGTGATCTGCCGGAGGGTGTTGAAGAAATCGCCACATCGTTGGTGTCCGTGTTTGTGCGGTTTGATGTACGCCATCTGCGCCACGCGGATTTGCGGTCCGATTTGGCGAAGCGGCTAAAGGCGCAAGACTGGTTCGCAGCCGAGATGCCGACTGGCCGCCGCCTGATCACCATCCCGACCGTGTACGGTGGAACCTACGGCCCGCAACTGGCCAAGGCCGCTGAAATGGCTGGGCTGTCCGAGGATGCCGCGATCAAGGATTTGTCGGAAGCGGACCTGCGGATCACGGCGGTCGGCTTTGCGCCGGGTCAGCCATATCTCGGATTTCTGCCCGATCACTGGGACATCCCGCGCAACGCGGAACTGGCTCCTGTTCCGACAGGTGCGGTTGTCGCCGCAGTGCGCCAGATCGTTTTGTTTTCCGTCGACAGCCCCACAGGCTGGAACCACGTCGGCCAGACCGCGTTCCGCGCCTTCCAGCCGGACCATCCCGACCCGTTCCGCCTGCGCCCCGGCGATGAAATTCGTTTCACGTCGGTGACGCCCGAGGAATACGAGGCGCTGAAATCCGCGCCTGATGGTGGCGCAACGTGGGGGAAGGTGGAATGAGCGCGGCGCTGATCATCCACCGCGCCGGTCCGCAAGTCACGGTACAGGACTTGGGGCGCTCCGGCACCTTGGGGCTGGGCCTGTCCCGTGGCGGAGCGATGGACCGTTTGGCGATATACGAAGGCGCGGCACTGATGGGGCAGGACCCAAGTTGCGCTGTTCTGGAAATGGCAGGCATGGGGGTGGTGGTTGTGGCCACCTGCGACACGCGCATCGCCCTGACAGGGGCCGAGATGACGGTCACCTTGGATGGTGCGCCTTTGCGCTGGAACGCCTCTCATACCCTGCCAAAAGGCGCGCGGTTGGACATTGGCGGCGTTCGGGCAGGAAACTACGGTTATTTTCACATTGCTGGCGGCATACAGACACAGCCCATGATGGGGTCACGCTCTGCCCATCTGGCGGGGGGCGTCGGCGCATGTGTCTCTGCCGGTGATCACCTGCCTATTCTGGCCGACAAGGGCGAGGAAGCAGGACTTGGCTTAAGCCCGTCTGAACGCTGCTCTGGCGGAACCTTGCGTGTTGTCGCTGGCCCGCAAACGGCGGTGTTTCAGGCCGAGATGCTGGAACGCTTTGAACAAACCGCATTCGCCCGCGATCCCCGCAGCAACAGGATGGGGGTCAAGCTGACGTATGACGGCGACCGGTTCGGGGCCGCTGATGGCCGGTCCATCGTGTCCGAGGTCGTCGTGCCCGGCGATATCCAGATCACCGGCGATGGAACGCCTTACATTCTGACCGCCGAAAGTCAGACCACCGGCGGCTATCCACGTATCGGCACAGTCATTCCGTCGGACATGCCAAAGGCAGTGCAAACGCCCGCAGGTGCAAATTTGCGGTTCCAATTCATTGACCTTGAGGCTGCACTTGAGGTTGAGGCACGCGATGCTGCGGCCCGTCAGTCCTTAAAATCGCAACTCAAACGGCTGGTGCGCGATCCGCATGACATCCGCGATCTGCTGTCTTATCAATTGATTTCCGGCGTGGTGTCGGGATCCGAGGAGGAGCCAAAATGACCGTCGATCTGAATGCGGATATGGGCGAAGGCTTTGGTCCCTGGCCGATGGGCAGCGATGCGGAATTGCTGGATGTGATCACCTCGGCCAATATTGCCTGCGGGTTTCACGCCGGTGATCCCGATGTTATGGTCGCGACGATGGCCCGCGCGGCGAAGGCAGGTGTGGGCATCGGCGCGCACCCTGGGTTCCCAGATTTGCAGGGCTTCGGTCGGCGTCGAATGTCATTGAAACCGGATGAGGTCCGCCATCTGGTGGCCTATCAACTGGGCGCGGCACAGGCGATGGCGCGGCTGGCTGGCGGCAATGTGCGGCATCTGAAATTGCATGGCGCACTGGCCAATATGGCGGCCGAGGATGTGAGTTTGGCCAAGGCCGCATACGAAGGCGCATTGGCTGTCGATCCGGACGTCATTGTGATGGTCATCACAGCCACCCAGCAACAGGCTGCGGTCGAACAGCTCGGTTGTCTTTGGGCCGGAGAGATTTTTGCCGATCGCGCCTACAATGACGATTGCACCTTGGTGGACCGGTCCAAACCCGGCGCGGTGATCCATGACCCCGAGGTCGCGGCCAAGCGCGTGGTTGCAATGGTAAAGGAAGGGGGCATCATCGCCGATAGCGGAAAGGTCATTCCTGCGGCGGTCGATACGATTTGCCTGCATGGCGATGGGGCGACGGCAGTGAAGATCGCCAAAGCGGTGCGTCAAGCTTTGCTGGATGAGGGCATTGAACTGGCCCAGTTCAAAGGGCGCTAGGGCCGGATCAACAGCACCTGCACATCTGCCACGTTGGTGCCCGTCGCAGGCGTGATCAGCAAATCGCCCGCCGCCTTCAATGCGGCATAGCTGTCATTGTTGTCCAACAGCGCCTTCGGGTCGTGACCGCTCGCAATGATCCGGTCCTTGGTGCCTGCATCCACGATGCCCCCAGCCGCATCGGTCGGGCCGTCGCGGCCATCGGTGCCACCAGACAGAAACACCCAGCCGCTATCCAGCTTGGGCATGTTCATCGCGACACGCAGCGCCAGTTCCTGGTTACGTCCACCGCGCCCGTCGCCTCGCAAAACTACGGTTGTTTCACCACCGAATAGAAGCGCTGTCGGCTGGTCCACTGGACCAACTGCAGCGATCACTTCTTGCGCTGCATCATCCACGTCGCCTTCTAGCGCGTCACTAACCACGCGCGCGGCATAACCGGCGCTGGTTGCGGTCTCTTCCATTGCTGCGATGGAATGGCGGTTCGACCCGATCAGGATGTTAGTTGCGTCTGGTGTTTCCTGCGCCTCATCCGGTTGTTCCAGAATGCCTCGTGCGCTGTCGGGCAGCTTGTCCCACAAATCGGCGCCTTCCAAAATCGCCCGTGCCTCGGACCGTGTACCAATGGGCCCGACTGTGGGGCCAGAGGCAATGGCGCGCAGGTCGTCACCGATCACGTCAGACAGGATATAGGCGGTGACGGGGGCAGGGGCCGCATGGCGCAGGAACCCGCCGCCTTTCAATTCCGACAGTTGCTGGCGGACAAGGTTCATCTTGACGATGTCCAAGCCACCGCCCAGCAACAACTTGTTGACCGCGGCTTTGTCCGCCAAGCTCATTGGCGGCTTCGGCGCCGGAACAAGCGCTGATCCCCCACCGGAAATCAGCGCGATCACCTGATCTTCTGCAGTGGCCGTTGCCAGAAGGGCCATCACATCTTTCGCCGCGTTTGCGCCTGCTTCATCCGGTACGGGGTGTCCCGCACGCAGAACCGTCGCACCATCGACGTCCATATCGTTTTCGTGGTGGGTGACGGCCAGCGCCTCATAGGGGCCGTCGATTTGCGCTAAGGCCTCGGCCATCATGCGTGGGGCGGCTTTGCCGATGGCGATGACCAAGGTGCGGCCCATGGGCTTTGGAAAGGGGGACGCCAAAAGCGCCTTGCGAAGGGCCAGCGCCGGGTCGGCAGCAGTGACGGCGGCATCAAAGAAAGCACGCGCGTCGCGCTTCAGGTCGTCTGTTTGTGTCATTCGGATGCCCCCCACAGGTGAAAGATGTCAGCGCAAACATCACCTGTGGGGCGCTGGTGTCAATTGACCAAAGGGGCGCAGTTACTGCCCGCAGCCCGCAATCCGGCGCGCAGTTTCAACAACCAGTTCGGGATAGAGCCCCGGTCCGGCGGCCAGTTCTGTCCCCAAGGGGTCAACCTCGGTCACGCTGAGCGTGCCACCCAAGGCCTCGATCAGGCGGGGGTCGAACTGGGGTTCAGCGATGACACATGTCACGCCGGCCTCGGTGATCGCGTCCCGCAAGGCGGCCATGCGCGCGGGGCTGGGCGATGTCGCATCGCTATCGCTCAGGGCTCCCAAGGCGGTCAGTTCGAACCGGCTTTCGAAATACTGGAAAGCGTCATGCAGAACGGCAAAGGTCTGACCTTCGGCGGCGCTGAGCAGATCACGGGCGGTTTCGCTGGCTTGATCTACCATGGCCTGACCTTCCGCAGCGTTGGCGCGGTAAATGTCGGCATTCGCGGTATCCTGTGTGGCCAGTGTTTCAGCAATCACACCCAGCCAGATCTTGGCGTTTTCAGGGTCCAGCCAGACGTGGGGATCATCTGCGCCATGATCATGGCCGTGACCGGCCTCGTGATGCTCGTCTTCGTGGGCGTCTTCGTCATGGTGGTTGTCACCATGGTCTTCGTCGTGATGCTCTTCATCATGGTCATCATGGTCATCATGGTCATCATGGTCATCATGGTCATCATGGTCATCATGGTCATCATGGTCATCGTGCGCTTCGAAAATAACAGAATCGCGGCTGGCCAGATGCAGGGTGCCTTCTGCATCAAACAGCGAAACCACAGTGGCATCACCGGCCAGTGTGTCCACGGCCTTGTCCAGATTGGGGCTAAGCGCATCACCAATCCAGAATACCACATTTGCCTGATCCAGCGCCTGTGCCTCGGATGGGCGCAGGGCATGGTCGTGGGGGTTGGACCCTGCTGGCAACAGTTGGAACGGTTCGCCCACGCCCTTCATCACTTGGGCGACCAAGGATGTGACAGGGGCAATATCCGTGACCACTTTAGGGGCGTCGGCCCAAGCGGCAGAGCCTAATAGAGACAGGGTCAGTGACAAACGCAGCATTGAATGATTCCGTTATGTTGTAACATTTCATTCCGCTTGTTATTTGTGATAACATAACATATCAAGTCCCAAATTGAAAAAAGTCGGAGGCCGTTTTGGACCCTGTAGGTTTTCACAAACACGACCACTCCAAATGCATCCAAGAGTGTCTGACCGCAGCGGATGAACAGTGCTCGGACAAGGGCGTGCGGCTGACGCCGGTTCGTCGCAGGACGCTTGAAATCTTGCTGCAGGACCATCGCGCGCTGGGGGCTTACGACCTGCTGGACAAGTTGCGCGAAGAGGGGCTGGGATCGCAGCCGCCCGTCATTTATCGCGCTTTGGACTTTCTGACCGAACACGGATTTGCGCATAAAATCGAACGTTTGAACGCCTTTGTGGCCTGTTCGCATCCCGGCGAAAGCCACGCGCCGTCGTTTCTGTTCTGCCGTGAATGTTCGACCGTGGCCGAAGCGGCCCATGGCGCATTCGAGGCAATTGCAGAGGATCAGGCCAAGGCGGTGGGCTTTGTCGCCGAACGTGTCATGGTCGAAATCGAGGGGCTCTGCCCCGATTGTCGGGGTTAACCGCATATGGCTTTGATCAAAGCGACCGGATTGGGCGTTTCCTTTGGTGAAACGCTTGTCTTGAACGACGTGGATATGACGATTTCCGCAGGCGAGATCGTGACGATCGTCGGCCCGAACGGGTCGGGCAAATCTACGCTTCTTCGCTGTCTCGTGGGCGCGATGACGCCGGATCGGGGCCGCGTGGATCGCGCACCTGATCTGAAAATCGGCTATGTGCCGCAGAAACTGATGATCGACCCGACGCTGCCTTTGACGGTGGGACGTTTCCTGAACCTTCCGCGCAAAACCGACCGTAAAACGGCACAAGCCGCGTTGGATCAGGCTGGCGCAGGTGCGCTTTGGGATCGTCCGATGTCGGGCCTGTCCGGCGGGCAGTTCCAGCGCATCCTTCTTGCCCGCGCTTTGCTAGAGCGACCGAACCTGCTGGTTCTGGACGAACCCACACAAGGTCTGGATCAACCCGGCTCGGCTGCGTTTTACAGATTGATCGAAGAGGTGCGCACCGAAACCGGTTGCGCGGTTTTGATGGTTAGCCATGAACTGCACGTCGTCATGAGCACGTCGGACCGCGTGATTTGCCTGAACGGCCACGTGTGTTGCCATGGCACGCCCGAGGTCGTGGCGAATTCATCCGAGTATCGCGCCCTGTTCGGCACGGGCACGGCAGGGGCCTTGGCGCTCTATCGCCACGAACATAGCCACAGTCACGATCACACCTGTGGCCACGACCACGCGCGAGAGAAAGAGAGCGCATGACATTTCTAGACGATTTCCTGATCCGCGCGGCACTGGCCGGCGTGGGTGTTGCGGTTGCGGCGGCTCCTTTGGGGGGTTTCGTGGTCTGGCGGCGCATGGCCTATTTCGGCGATGCGACGGCACATGCGGCGATTCTGGGCGTGGCGCTGTCTTTGGCTTTGTCGCTGCCGGTGACGGTGGGGGCCTTGGCCGTGGCAGTGATCATGGCCTTTGCGGTCACGCAACTGTCGGATCGCGGCATGGCGCTGGACACGGGGTTGGGCGTTCTGGCGCATTCGGCGCTGGCATTGGGTTTGGTCGCTGTCAGCTTTGTCCAAGGCGTGCGCGTGGACCTGAGCGCCTATCTTTTCGGGGATATTCTGGCGGTAACGAAATCCGATCTTGCAGTGATCTGGCTGGGGGGCTTGGCTGTCGTGGCGCTGGTCGCATGGCGCTGGTCAGCGCTTTTGACGGCCACGTTGTCGCCTGATCTGGCGCATGCATCAGGCTTTGATCCCAAGCGCGAAGGCATGGTGCTG
>CATNDK010000080.1 GCA_950096585.1 Thalassococcus halodurans
GGGGGCGGGTGATGACGAAAAACGACGTTAACCTCATAGACCCTTTGCAAATTGTGAGGCAGTGTCCGCCCAAAATCCAAGTGAAGGTGCAACATGCAGAAGCTCATAGGTCATACACTCATTGCGGCGGCCTTGGCCTATGGCCTCGGTGCAATCGCTTTCGCTATCGTCGCTCAGGATAATCCTGCGAAGACACGAGAGGACTTCGACATCAAAATGCTCGCCGTATACGAATGGCCGAAAGTCCTTATCGGCGCCTATTTGCGGGAAGGAGACCGGAATCTTGAAGCGCGGCAGTCAGGCGACTGAGGGTGATTTTGGTCCGGCGCATCGTCTCCGAATGGCGCCGCGATGCACGGCCACGGCCAAGAGCACAGGGCGCCGTTGCCAATGCCCTTCTAAGCAAGGTTGGAACGTCTGCCGCTTGCATGGCTCTGGTGGCGGCGCGCCGTCCGGTTCCGCCCATCCGAATTATCGGCATGGGTTGAGAGCCAAGGATTTGCAGGCTGTTAAGGCGCTGACGCGTATGTTGACTGCTGGGCTGTCTTGACTTCCCGTTTTGTGGACGCGCAGGATTGCCACCCTCTTGCCGGTCTCTTGGAAGAACCATGCAAGATCGAACCTGCCCCCCCTCTCTAATTGCGCCAATTTGGCGCCTGTGGTGGTATAAACCGTGGTATGATTATCGAGTTTGTGAATTTTCGTAAGTAATTTCAGGGCATTGTATGATGAGTGCGGAAGACACAGCCTCCGCCACTTGGAGGGGTTTCTCCCAAGATATTGTTATTTAAGTATATTTGATGGCGGAGAAAATTTTTACCACACTCGTTTACCACACTGGTTTACCACACATGTCGGGCTTCAAGCTTGCGTCAGAGACCATAGAGATCCCTGACGCTTATAATGGCCCTGTGTAGTTATGTGATTCGGTGAACTGAACGCTCTGAGATGCCCAGAGTTGCTGCGATGTCACGTTTGCTCATACCGCCTCTGAGAAGCTCTTGTGCCTCTGCCTTGCGGCGCTGGGCAGTGGGAGCCCGACCACGATACTTTCCAGCCTTCTTTGCCTTCTGTATGCCCTCACGCTGCCGTTCCAGCATCATTTCCCGTTCGAACTGAGCCACAGAGCCCAGGACGTTCAACATGAGCTTTCCTGTGGCTGTGGTTGTGTCCAGTCCTAGGCTGAGGACCCTCAGGCCGACATTGCGTTCTTCCAAGGCCTCTATGAGTTCGCCCAAGTGCCTTACGGACCTTGCCAGCCTGTCGAGTCTGGTCACGACGAAGACGTCACCTTCCCGGCAAAACTCAATCGCCTGGGTGAGGGCATCCCGCTTGGCAATGGAACTGGTCTGTTCCTTCCAGATCTTCTCGCAGCCGATGCCTTCGAGTTCTTTGACCTGGGGTCAGGACCCATTGATTTGGTTTGGCGTGCATGATTCACCGTTCGAAAACGAGTGGTGACCATGTCTGATCTTTTCTGGTTGAGCGACGCACAGATGGCACGTCTGGAGCCTTACTTTCCGAAGTCGCATGGCAAGCCCCGAGTTGATGATCGACGTGTTCTGAGTGGCATTATTTTCATCAATCGCAACGGCTTGCGGTGGCGCGACGCCCCTAGGGAGTATGGCCCCCACAAGACACTCTACAACCGTTGGAAACGATGGAGCGATAAAGGCGTCTTCGCCCGGATCATGGCGGGGCTGGCCGCCGAACACGGCGAGGAGACCACTGTGATGATTGACGCAACCCATCTGAAGGCCCATCGCACGGCGTCCAGCCTGGGCGTTAAAAAGGGGGGCGTGGACGCCTGATTGGCCGAACCAAGGGCGGCATGAACACGAAACTGCACGCCATCTGCGATAGCCAGGGCCGCCCCATCGACCTGTTCCTGACTGCCGGACCCGTCAGCGACTACATCGGGGCGCGTGCGCTGATCAGTGGGTTGCCCAACGTGAAGTGGCTACTCGGAGATCGCGGCTACGATGCCGACTGGTTCAGAGAAGCCTTGCAGGACAAGAAGATACGCCCTTGCATCCCGGGCCGGAAGAAGCGGAAGACGCAGGTCCGCTACGATAAGCGCAGGTATAAGCGGCGCAACCGGATCGAGATCATGTTCGGCAGGCTCAAGGATTGGAGACGGGTGGCGACCCGTTATGACCGATGCCCGAAGACCTTCTTCTCAGCGATCGCACTCGCCGCAACCGTCATCTTCTGGCTTTGAGTGAGAACGAGTCCTGACCCTAGGTAGCTCCGTGCGCACGTTGCTCGGTCCCCGATTGCGGTTCGATCCCAGTCCTATTTGAACAGGTGGGACCAAGATCGGAAACATTTCCGGTCGCACTCTTTTCCCGTTTTTCTTCAATGCCTTGGAAGAAATTCACCAAACCGATGCAGTCAACAGGTCCGGAGAATATCCGCCCTGAGAGACCGCTTCCGGGCCTCCTCGCGCACGGGCCAGTGCTCAGCCCCACGCGCATAACCCTCCAAAACAACGAGAAAATCCGGCCGCGGTCGGATCGGGAGAACGCTTTCGCGAGAGCAAGTGGCGGAGAGGAAGGGATTCGAACCCTCGAGACGGTTTCCCGCCTACACACTTTCCAGGCGTGCGCCTTCGACCACTCGGCCACC
The DNA here is from genome assembly GCA_950096585.1 of Thalassococcus halodurans. GTDB lineage: Bacteria > Pseudomonadota > Alphaproteobacteria > Rhodobacterales > Rhodobacteraceae > Thalassococcus > Thalassococcus halodurans_A. The sequence goes on from CATNDK010000080.1 coordinate 2,629, forward strand.
TCTCCGTCGACCCGTCTAATGGAAACTGAAGGGGAAGTGCAAGGGGCGAATTGTCATAAATTTGAACAAAATCCACCTGCTAGCATCAACCTTCCAAAAGCAGGTTCACGCGGCGGTTCTGTTTGCCTTTGTTCTCAATTTTTCCGATACGGATACGCCCGATTTCGCCCGTATTGGCGACATGCGTACCGCCGCATGGTTGCAGATCTACGGTGCTGTCCCCTTCCCCGATCCGAACAAGGCGAATGCGTCCTGAACCACGTGGTGGCTGGACCGACATGGTTTTCACCATATCAGGGTTCTCATCCAGTTCGGCTTCGGTGATCCACTCTTCGGAAACCGGCAGATTCTGATCGATCAGGGCATTCACCGCATCCTCGATCGCCTGCTTGTCCGAGGGGGGCTCGGGCATCAAGAAATCCAGACGTCCCTTACCTTCGCCAATCGCACCGCCCGTGACTGGCAAGGGCAGCACAACGGACAATAGATGCAGGGCCGTGTGCACGCGCATGTGGGACATACGCCGCCCCCAATCCAGGCGTTGTTGAACCACGCACCCTACTGGTGGAAGGGGTTTGGGTTCTGCGGGCACATGAACGATCTGGTCTCCTTCGCCCTTCACTGTTGTCGCGATGTCCCAAACCTGCCCATCCAGCAGCAACTGCCCACTATCGCCGGGCTGGCCACCGCCTGTGGGGTAGAAAATGCTTTGATCGCAGACGATGCCCCCTTCAGGCGTATGGGCGATGACCTGCGCCTCCAGAATGGATTGCATGGGGTTCTCACGAAAGACGGGTGTGGTCATTTTCTGTTCCTACGTCGGGACCAAAAGAAAAATCTGCGCCACGGGGGCGCAGATCATTCAAGGCATTATATAGCTGTCAAAGCAAGTCGGGCCGGTACCCGATCTTGCTGACTTATCAGTCTTCAAAAACACCGGGGATCGATGCCGGTGCGCGGTCCAACCATGACGGAACCGGCAAACCGCGGCCTGCAAGAAATTCCGGGTTGAACAGCTTGGACTGGTAGCGGTTACCGTAGTCACAGAGTACCGTCACAATCGTGTGGCCCGGTCCCATTTCCTGCGCCATGCGGATGGCGCCAGCGACGTTCACACCGGTTGAGCCCCCCATGACAAGGCCCTCTTCGGACAAAAGGTCGAATACGATGGGCAGCGCTTCGTGATCGGAAATCTGATAAGCGAAGTCAGGTTTGAAGCCTTCAAGGTTCGCTGTGATGCGGCCCTGCCCGATCCCTTCGGTGATCGAGTCGCCTTCGGACTTGAACTCGCCCGTGGTGTAGTAGCTGAACAGTGCGGCACCCATCGGGTCAGCCAAGCCGATTCTGACGCCTTTGGATTGCAGCGACTCGGCCACGCCCGCCAGCGTACCACCTGAGCCGACAGCACAGATAAAGCCATCAACCTTGCCACCCGTCTGTTCCCAGATTTCCGGACCGGTTGTGGCGACATGCGCCATACGGTTTGCAACGTTGTCGAACTGGTTCGCCCATATCGCGCCGTGCTTTTCGGTTTTCGCCAGCTTTTCGGCCAAACGACCGGAATAGCGCACATAGTTGTTGGGGTTTTTATAAGGCGCGGCAGGAACTTGGACCAGTTCCGCACCTGCAAGGCGCAGCATGTCTTTCTTTTCCTGAGACTGCGTTTCAGGAATGACGATCACGGTTTTAAAGCCCATCGATGCGCCAACCAGCGCAAGGCCGATGCCCGTGTTGCCAGCTGTGCCTTCTACGATTGTGCCACCGGGTTCAAGCAGGCCTTTTTCGACAGCATCCTTGATGATGTACAAAGCTGCGCGGTCTTTGACCGATTGGCCGGGGTTCATGAACTCGGCCTTGCCCAGAATGGTACATCCTGTCATCTCGCTGGCTTTGCGCAGCTTGATAAGCGGCGTATTTCCCACGGCAGCGGCCAGATCACCCGCGATATGCATGACTGAATCCTTACTTGAGCGTTGTTCTTGAAACGGGTGTAAGCCGCGAGGCACCGGAACTCAAGCCGACCTGCGCAGCCGATCGCGTTCACGATCCAGCCAGTAAAGCATCATGATCAACGGAACGGCGTTGATCTCGCCTGTTTCGATCAGCGACATGGCGTGGTCAAAGGACACGATATGGCTTTTGATATCTTCGTTTTCACTCAGCAGCCCGCCCAATAAGGACGGCTTTTCTGGCAGGTCCAGAAGCCCGACAAAGCAATGAAAAAACTCGGTCGAATAGCCGGGGGATGCATATGCCTTTGGCATGGCTTCGACGCGGCTGATGGTCAGACCGGTTTCTTCCAGTGCTTCGCGCATTGCAGTGTCGGCTGGGGCTTCGCCGGCATCGACCAGTCCTGCGACAGGCTCCAACACCCACGGCGCATCGTCACCTCGGGCCAAGGGGCCGTAGCGAAGTTGTTCGATCAAAAGAACGCGATCTGTTTTGGGATCATAGGGCAGGATAAGCGCAGCGTCATAAGCGACAAAGGCTGCACGCTGAAGAACATCGCTCATCCCCCCGCTAAAACGCGGGTACTGGACTTCGATTTCCTGCAAACGGAAAAACCCATCATAGCCCCCGCGTCTGCGGAACAGGGGAATGTCCCCCTTGGTCTTGCGCGTCCGCAATGCCTGAGGCCCCGTATCGCGTGCCAGAATGCTGGCCCAAGCGCGATCTGCAAAAAACGGACGCCACGGACGAATTGTTTCGGGGTCTGTCTTGCCGAAATGATCCATGACCTCGGCGGCCGCAATCACCGTGATCTCTCCCCACTTCGCAACCCAGTCATCCAGTTGCCACGGGCCATCAAGATCGTACGTCTGATCCGCAAAATACACCTGAGCGCTCTCTGCGCGTTCGCCAACCGTGATATCCACGGTTTCCAGACGGTAGCCAAAGCCACCTTCGTAAAAATCCAGCCGCGCTATATCCTGCGCCGACAAATCCCTGACCCAGATGCCGTTTGCATGGGCGCTATTGTCCGCGACCAGAACAGGAAAATCCGCGTCTTTGACAAGATAGCTGGCGTAGCCCGGCAAGATCGCCGGTTGCGCATCCAGGTCCTCAATCGACCGCCCCAGCACGCGGGCGAGCAGCGGCAAGTGGCACAGCGTGCCATAGAAAAACAGCGATGACGGCATTGATTAATCCCAGCGGCGCTTGGTGTATTCGCCAGCCATTCCGATCACGACCATACCCACGGCAAGCACGGCAAAGATCTGCGGGTAATTGATGTATTCCCACAAATCGACGAACTGCCCCAGCATCCCATCGATCGCTTCGAAAATGTTGTCGTATTTGGATTTGAAGGATTCCTGAACCATGAAGCCGATGGAATAATACAGAAGAACCAGAAACACGGTCGACGCGACCGCTGTGATTCCGTTTGCGATACTATTCCAGATACCCCTGCCAGCCTGACGCCCGACAAGTTTCCACCCCATGGCAAAGGCGATGGCTGCGTTCGTGTAATCGAACCGCGACACGTCATAGGCCGAGGGAAGATTGGGTTTGACCATTTCCGATACCAATACGGCCAGCGCTGCTAGCAGGGCCCCACATATAAGTTTCGAAAATGTCGGCATCTCAATCTTTATTTTGGTCGCATTACGGTAATCTGGGTGACGTCACAGTTTCCGTAATTAAAAGTCGAAGAACAGGACGCCAAGTAGAAGTTCCACATTCTCCGGAACCGTTCGTCAAATCCTAACTTCTGAATCTCGTCCCATTTTTCGTTAAATGTGTCATACCAGCGACTGAGGGTCTGACCATAGCTGGGGCCAAATTCGATTGAGCCTTTCACATCCAGACCGGCCTTTTCAATCTCTTCGCGCAGAACGACAGGCGATGGCAGCATGCCCCCGGGGAAGATGTATTTCTGAATGAAATCAACACCCTTTCGGTAAACTTCCCAGCGGCGATGTTGGACTGTGATGATCTGGAACGTGCCTTTCGCACCGGGTTTCAGACGATTTCGCACCGTTTCGAAATAGACGGGCCAGTATTTTTCGCCGACAGCTTCGAACATCTCGATCGACGCGATGCCATCGTAGGTGCCTCGCTCGTCGCGATAATCCTGAAGCTTGAATTCTACCTGATCTTGCAGCCCCGCCTTAGCGATCCGCTCTTGCGCGAACTTGAACTGCTCTTGCGAAATGGTCAGTCCAGTGACCTTCAATCCGCGTTCTTTGGCAGCATATTCAGCAAAACCGCCCCAGCCACAGCCGATTTCCAGCACATGATCACCGGGTTTCACCCCCATCTGATCAACCATGCTTTCGTACTTTTGCATCTGCGCTTTTTCGAGGCTTTCCTGCCCTGTTTTGAACAGCGCCGACGAATACGTCATCGTGTCATCCAACCAAAGGCCGTAAAAATCGTTGCCTAGATCATAGTGGTAGGAAATGTTCTTGCGCGCCTGACGTTTGGAGTTCGATTGCAGCCAAAACCGCAGTTTTTCGAACGCACGGACGAGCCCCTGCCCCGGAAAGCCGTCAAATACGTCATCACCACCTGCGTGGATCAGATCAAGAAACGCCATCAGGTCGGGCGTCGACCACCACTCATCCAGATAGGCATCGCAGAAACCCAGATCACCTTCGCGGATCAGACGCGCAAAGATGTCGGGGTTGTGAATTCTCAGCTCGGCTACAGGTCCGGGCTTTTTGCCCTCGGCACGGAAGCGACGCCCATCGGGTAAAACGAAATCGATACGGCCGCTGTCCATGTTCTGCGCGATATCAAACACATGTTTGAAATAGCGCGGAAGACCCGTTTGATTGGTCGTGTCGGTCAAAACCATGTCAGCCCCCTGTGGCGCAACGCCACCGTTTTTCCGGCGGTCGCTGTTTAGACCTAGGCTAAGCGGGGCATTGGTGGTCTGGCAAGCATCCGTACTGGTCATTAGAAGTCCCTGTTTTCATAAGCATCAAGCGCCCGCTGCCGCCCTTTGTCGGCGGTCACCACGGGATCGGGGTAATTGTCGTCAGGCGACAGGCCCCAGGTTTTCGGGATCGCGTCAAAGTCGGCCAACGCATCTTCTTGCGGATTTTTGCGCCCCTCTGCGATCCATCGTTTGACGTATTTCCGGTCCTTGTCGAACTTGTCCAACTGGGTCACCGGATTGAACACGCGGAAATAGGGCGTCGCGTCCGGGCCCGATCCAGCAGACCATTGCCACCCCATCGCGTTGGACGCCGGATCCCAGTCGATCAGGCAGTCCTCGAACCACTTAAGACCGATTTTCCAATGGCACATCAGATGCTTGCACAGGTACGACGCAACAATCATGCGCCCACGGTTGTGCATTCGGCCAGTCACGTACAATTCGCGCATCGCCGCATCGACGAACTGAATGCCGGTGCGGCCATGCTTCCATGCCTGCACTTCGGCCTTTCGCTCATCCGTGTTCCAAGGAAACGCATCCCAATCGGATTTCCAGTTCTCTTTCAGGATTTGCGGCGTGTGCCACATCAGGTGGTAGGCAAACTCGCGCCAGACCAGTTCTTTCAGAAACGTCTCGGCACCCGCCTTACCATCTTCGCGCGCACGAAAGCCTGCGTGCCAGCATTGCCGAGGGGAAATTTCGCCCAGCGCAAGGTTTTCCGACAGGTTCGACGTGCCGTCTTTCCATGGAAGATCGCGGGTCTCATCGTAGCCTTCGATGATAGAGGCCACAAAGGCACCCAGACGGCTGTGTGCCGCGCTTTCCCCGACCCGCGCGAACCGCGCGACAACATCCGCCCCGCGATACATTGCTTTGCCTAACTGCAATTCAGACAAATCCTGACTGTCCGGCCATTGATCCGGCGCTGGGATTTTTCCGGGCGTGCTGAGCGCTTCGCTGATCTCGTTGGATTTCACGGCGCGCCAGAATGGCGTGTAGACTTTATAGTAACCGCCCTGCTTGGTTTCGACGGTCCACGGTTCAAACAGCAAATGGCCTGCATGCCCCTGCCCTTTGACGCCCATATCCTCAAGACTGGATTTAACCGCTGTGTCGCGTTCGACACCTTCGGGGTCATACGTCCGGTTCCAGTGGACTTCTTTGGCTCCGGTTTCCTTGGCCAAATCGGTGAGCACTTCCCTGGAAGGGCCCGATAGCACAATCAGGCGGCTGCCTTTGTCACGCAGGCTTGTTTCCAGATGACGCAGCCCTTGTTCAAGCCGCCATTTGGGTGCCGCGCCCAGCGCATCGACTTGCCAATCACGAATAAAGACGGGAATGACGGGGCCGCCGCACTCGACCGCGGCTGTCAAAGCCGGATTGTCACTAAGACGCAGGTCTTTGCGCACCCACCAAATTGCTGCAGTATTGTCCGTCAAATTGGCCTCGTTTCTTGGATAACAGTGCAAACTAGCACGGAAAATTCGGGGTCAATGCAGACCAACACACAAAATCGGCCATTTGTTCCGGCACGGCCCGCAGAATGCAGGGTTTGAATGCACCGCCCCTGTCCAAAGCTTTGACACGCGCTAGGTTGAAACCCACGACGCATCCTTTCAGACAGGCACCCTTCCCATGGACATTATCAACATCATTCTGGCCGCGTTGACCGCGGTGTTTGGCGCATTCGGCTTTATCGCCCCGCGTTGGACCGCCTCGGTTCTGGATCTGGAACCGATCAGAACGAACATGGGTCTAAGCGAGATACGGGCCTCTACCGGCGGATTGTTTGTCGCTTTGGGCCTTGGCGCGATCCTGATCGGTACGCCAATGGCCTACGGGATGATGGGCATCGCTTATGTCGGTGCCGCATCTGGGCGCTTGCTGTCCATTTTTACGGATTCCCCGCCGCGTTCAAAGGCGCTGCTCTATTTTGCAATCGAAGCGGCATTTGCAGCTTGGCTGGTCGGATACAACCTGATCGCAGCTTAATCGGGGATTTCACCAAAATTCCGGCTCACCCCCCTTTGCACCGCCAAACGAAGCCCTTATATTCACAATGTTCCGTAAGGGACTATGGACATAAACGCGCTCGTAATAAGCGGATCGGACCCGGGGGCGGTACCCGGCGGCTCCACCAAAACTCCTTCGTTTGAGGACCATGGGGCCGAAATAGGATCGACGAACGTCTAAAGGGGTTTTGCTTTGTCCCGGTGAGATACCACCGTTATCGGTTCAACTAGTACAATTGCAAACGACAATCGTGCTCCGGTTGCTCTGGCTGCGTAAGCAGTTCGAGTGATCGATCTTTAAGCCCAGCCCTCTAGCAAGGTCTGGCGGGGTTCGCAGGCACCTGGCAACAGAAGCCTGCACTTCCAACACACTTGAAATCCTACTTTCACGCTGACACTGATCGCTTTTCAGCCCCGATCACGACGGTGAAAGAACTGCTGGACTTGGTCCAGCCCCTTCCCCTATCGCTTCACCATATGATTGAGACCAGCGATCCCTACATGCCCTCTTTGCCCCATGTCACACAGGCACAGGCATTTGCGATTTGCGATGCCCATTTCGCACGATCGAAGGAGTCCACCACATGAGTGCAAATGTTTTCGGCCCCCTGACCAAGGCCTTCGGACGTATCGGATTGCTGTCCTTTGGCGGTCCCGCAGCACAGATCGCTTTGATGCATCGCGTGATTGTCGAAGAAAAGAAATGGCTGGACGAACGCACATACCTGAATGCGCTCAGCTTTTGCATGCTTCTTCCCGGGCCTGAGGCAATGCAACTGGCCACCTACGTCGGCTGGAAACGCGCGGGCATTCTGGGTGGGCTGCTGTCAGGGCTGCTCTTTGTTCTTCCCGGTGCGTTCGTGATCGCGGTTCTTGCACTGTCCTATTCGATCTTCGGGGCCCGCCCCGAAGCACAGGCCGTTCTGGTCGGCATTCAGGCGACGGTCATTATGATCGTTTTG
>CATNDK010000081.1 GCA_950096585.1 Thalassococcus halodurans
GAAGTTTTCTAAGAAAAATGAAGGTTGATACGCAACTTTGTTTCGTAAAGGAGACGCAGCCATGTCCTTGCCACGCCCCTTCCGGTCGGTTCTGTACATCCCCGGTTCCAAGGATCGCGCGATCAACAAAGCGCGCAGCCTGCCTGTAGATGCGATCATCTTTGACCTCGAAGATGCCGTTGCAATCGACGAAAAGGCCAATGCACGCGAAACTCTGACACGCGAACTGGCAGAGGGCGGCTTTGGTCATCGCTACCGCATCGTGCGCATCAACAGCCTTGATACTATCTGGGGCAAATCCGATGCCGAGGCTGTGGCGAAAATGGACTGCGATGCGGTTCTGTTGCCGAAAGTCGAAAGCGCCGCACAGTTAGATGCACTTGCAGCAATCACAGGCGATTTGCGCATCTGGGCGATGATGGAAACGCCGATGGGCATGCTGAACGCGCGCGAAATTGCCGAACATCCGATGCTGGAAGGCATGGTGATGGGCACCAACGACCTGATCAAGGATCTGGGCGCGCGCGCCACGCCGGACCGCGTTGCTGTGATGGCATCGCTGGGTCTGTGCGTTCTGGCCGCCAAGGCCTATGGCGTGACGGTCATCGACGGCGTTTATAATGCGTTCAAAGACGAAGAAGGTCTGCGCGCCGAATGTACGCAAGGCCGCGATATGGGCTTTGACGGCAAAACGCTGATCCATCCGGCGCAAATCGATACGTCGAACGACGTCTTCGGCCCGTCCGAAGAAGAGATCGATCTTGCCCGTCGTCAGATCGCTGCTTTTGAAGCAGCGCAGCGCGAAGGTCAGGGTGTTGCCGTTGTTGACGGCCGTATCGTTGAAAACCTGCACGTAGACACAGCACGCCGCGTTCTGGCACAAGCCGAAGCAATCAATCAGATTGCAGCGGAGTAAACCATGTCACTTTTAGTCATCGGCATAGCGCTCTGGGCGCTGGCCCATCTTTTTAAACGATTGGCGCCCGATGCCCGTGCCAAACTCGGCACCCCGGGCCGCGGCGTTGTCGCGGTTCTGATCCTTCTCGGACTTGCGTTCATTGTTCTGGGCTATCGCGCCGCGCCGTTTGTCACGGTTTGGACGCCACCCAGCTTTATGGTCCACATCAACAACCTGCTGATGTTGATCGCCGTCTTTGTCTACGGCATGAGCGCGACCACCGGCCGTTTGCGTGGCAAGATGCGTCATCCGCAACTGACGGCAGTGAAAATCTGGGCAGTTGCGCATCTTCTGGTGAATGGCGATCTGGCGTCGATCATCCTGTTCGGCAGCATGCTGGCTTGGGCCGTGGCCGAAGTCGTTATCATCAACAAAACCTCTGACTGGGATCGCCCCGAACCGGGGAACGCCAAGAAAGACGTTTTGCTGGTTGTTATCACATTGGTCATGTTCGCCGTGATCACGGGCATCCACGCATGGCTCGGCGTCTGGCCGTTCCCGGGGTAAGATTATGAAACTTTACAGATTTTTGTCCTCGGATGACACGTCCGAGTTCTGTCACAAGGTCACAGCGGCCCTGAACAAAGGCTGGGAGCTGCACGGCGATCCGACCTATGCGTTTGACGCTGCAAACGGTGTCATGCGCTGCGGACAGGCTGTGATCAAAGAGGTCGAGGGAAAGGAATACACCCCTGACCTGAAGCTTGGAGAGCAATAATGAAAGACGGGATTGAGCGCATGACCAAGACCAATGCAGGGCGTTTTTTCGAGGACTACACAATCGGGCAGGTGATTGAACACGCCGTGCCGCGGACTGTGGGTCAGGGCGAACGCGCGCTGTATCATGCGCTCTATCCTGCGCGTCATGCGCTCTATTCGTCTGATGCCTTTGCGCAGTCCTGTGGTCTGGCGGCCAGCCCGCTGGATGATCTGGCTGCGTTCCACGTGGTGTTCGGCAAAACCGTGCCCGACGTGTCGCTGAACGCCCGCGCGAACCTTGGCTATGCCGAAGGCCGTTGGCTCAAGCCGGTCTGGCCGGGTGATACATTGCGCTCGACCTCGGAAGTGATCGGGCTCAAGCAGAATTCGAACGGTAAGACAGGCGTCGTGTGGGTGCGCACCCGTGGTTATAACCAGAAGGACGAATGCGTTCTGGATTATGTCCGTTGGGTCATGGTCAAGAAACGCGATCTGGAGGCGAAAGCGCCCGAGACGGTTGTGCCGGACCTGAAATCCGCGCTGGACGTGTCCGATCTGGTCATCCCCGAAGGTCTGGATTTCACAAACTACGATTTCACGTTGGCGGGCGAGCCACACCGCTGGGGCGATTACGAAGTGGGCGAGGTCATAGACCACGTCGATGGTGTGACCGTTGAAGAAGCCGAACACATGATGGCGACGCGCCTGTGGCAGAACACGTCGAAGGTTCACTTCGACGGCACCCAGCGCGAAGACGGCAAGCGCCTGATCTACGGTGGTCACGTCATTTCCATGGCGCGCACCCTGAGCTTTAACGGTTTGGCCAACGCGCAGATGATCGCGGGTCTGAACGCAGGCGCCCACGCGAACCCGTGCTTCTCGGGCGATACGATCCGCGCATGGACCGAAGTTCTGGACAAAGCAGAAACCGGCGCGCCGGGCGTTGGTGCCCTGCGTTTGCGTCTGGTGGCGACAAAGTCCGGGGAAGCGGGACAGTTGAAGGGCGACGGCGGCAAATATCTGCCGGGCGTTCTTCTGGACTTGGACTACTGGGCACTGATTCCAGTATAAAAAAGTTCAAAGGCAGCAATCAGAAATTTACTGGCGCTGTCGTTAACATCTAGGACGATACCTAAAACGGATTTGTGATCACATTGCTTGGCGGTGTGATCACAAATGCTGCGTGCGCAGCAAAAATCCGCGACGAATGAGCGCTAACATGCGTTTCGGACTCGTGACTTTGGGTAAAAAACGACTAGAACGCTGGCAAGGAACCAAGAGGACACCGCCATGGCCGACGTGAACCGGGGCAACCGCCCGCTTTCACCGCACTTGCAAATTTATCGCCCACAGCTGACTTCGATCACCTCCATTTTCGTACGCATCACGGGCAACGCTTTGATCGTTGCCATGCTGATGATCGTCTGGTGGTTCTTGGCAGCGGCTACATCGCCGGAATATTTCGCCTACGCTGACGCATTCGTCACAAGCTGGTTCGGAGATCTGGTGCTGTTCCTGTCCACATGGGCGCTTTGGTATCACCTGCTGGGTGGCGTGCGTCACCTGATCTGGGACAACGCCGTCGGGCTTGATCTGGAAACAGCCTATACGCTGGGCTACGCGCTGATCATCGGCTCGGTTGTGCTGACGATCTTCACCGTGATCGTGGTGTAAGGAGACTGACATGGCTTATATGACCGACCGCAAACGCGCGAACCGTTGGGGCAGCGCCAAGTCCGGCACACATCACTTCTGGTCGATGAAAGTGTCGTCAGTTGGCCTTCTGATCCTGATCCCGCTGTTTGTCTTTACATTCGGCCCCGCGCTGGGTGGCACATATGAAGAAGTGACCGCGTATTTTGCGCGTCCCTTCCCCGCGATCATCGCCGCACTGACAATGATCGTCGCTTTCAAGCACTTCAACGATGGGTTCCAGGTTCTGGTCGAGGACTACGTCCACGGCATCTGGGAGAAAATCCTCATCCTCGGTATGACATGCCTCAGCTACGGCGCGGCGGCGGTTGGTGTATTTGCCATCGCACGTCTGGCGCTTTGAGCGATAGGAGCATCTGACTAATGGCTGCATATGAATATGAAACGCATGACTACGACGTTGTTGTGGTCGGTGCGGGTGGCGCAGGTTTGCGCGCAACTCTCGGTATGGCGGAACAGGGCCTGCGCACAGCTTGTGTGACCAAGGTTTTCCCGACCCGTTCGCACACAGTTGCGGCACAGGGTGGTATTGCCGCGTCGCTGTCCAACATGGGCCCCGACAACTGGCAGTGGCACATGTATGACACCGTCAAAGGCTCTGACTGGCTGGGTGACACGGACGCGATGGAATACCTTGCCCGTGAAGCGCCCAAAGCGGTTTACGAGCTGGAGCACTACGGTGTGCCTTTCTCGCGTACTGAAGAAGGCAAAATCTACCAGCGTCCGTTCGGTGGCCACACCACCGAATTCGGCGAAGGCCCTGCTGTTCAGCGGACATGTGCCGCGGCGGACCGGACTGGTCACGCGATCCTGCACACGCTGTATGGCCAGTCGCTGAAGAACAACGCTGAATTCTACATCGAATATTTCGCCATCGACCTGCTGATGGACGACGACGGTGCCTGCACCGGTGTTGTCTGCTGGAAGCTGGACGACGGCACCATGCACGTCTTCAACGCCAAGATGGTCGTTCTGGCCACAGGTGGTTATGGCCGTGCCTACTTCAGCGCGACATCCGCACACACCTGCACAGGTGATGGTGGCGGCATGGTGGCCCGTGCCGGTCTGCCCCTGCAGGACATGGAATTCGTTCAGTTCCACCCGACAGGTATCTACGGCGCTGGCTGTCTGATCACCGAAGGTGCACGCGGCGAAGGTGGTTATCTGACCAACTCCGAAGGCGAGCGTTTCATGGAGCGTTATGCGCCCCAGTACAAAGACCTTGCCCCGCGTGACTACGTGTCCCGCTGTATGACAATGGAAATCCGCGAAGGTCGCGGCGTTGGCTCGGGCGGTGATCACATCCACCTGAACCTGTCACACCTGCCGAAAGAGGCGCTGAATCTGCGTCTGCCGGGTATTTCCGAATCTGCACGCATCTTTGCCGGTGTTGATGTGACCAAGGAACCGATCCCGGTTATCCCGACGGTTCACTACAACATGGGCGGCATTCCGACGAACTACTGGGGCGAGGTTCTGAACCCGACCGCAGAAGATCCGAACGCTGTCGTTCCGGGCCTGATGGCCGTGGGTGAAGCGGGTTGTGCGTCAGTTCACGGTGCGAACCGTCTTGGTTCGAACTCGCTTATCGACCTCGTGGTCTTTGGCCGCGCCGCTGCAATCCGCGCCGGTAAGGTTGTCGACCGCGATGCCGCGACCCGCAAGGTCGATGCGGGCAAGGTCGACAAGGTGTTCGACCGCTTCGATGGCATCCGCAACGCAAACGGCACCGTCCCGACCGCTGACCTGCGTCTGGAAATGCAGAAGACCATGCAGGCTGACGCCGCCGTCTTCCGTACAGCCAAGACAATGGCCGAAGGCGTTGAGAAGATGACAGCCATCGCGGGCAAAATGGATGACTTGAAGGTCACCGACCGTTCGCTGGTCTGGAACTCTGACCTGATGGAAACGCTGGAACTGACCAACCTGATGCCGAACGCGATGGCAACAATCGTTGGTGCGGAAGCACGTAAGGAAAGCCGTGGCGCACACGCGCACGAAGATTTCCAGACACGTGACGATGAAAACTGGCGCGTCCACACAATCAGCCGCGTCGAAGGCGCGAAGGTTGATCTGTCGTATCGTCCGGTCGTTCTTGATCCGCTCACAGCCGAGGCCGATGGCGGCATCGAACTGAAGCGCATCGCACCCAAGGCACGGACGTTCTAATGCGTTTGGCTGTCGTTCTTCTGGCGATCACGTCTTTGCTGGGCTGCACCACAGCCCAGAAGGACGAGTTTGCCCGGAACGCAGCCAAATCCGCAGCCTCCAAGGTGCTTGTGGAACGCTATCCCGGCCTTCCGCTGGAACCGGCCGTGAACTGCGTGATCGACAACGCCAACTCGACCCAAATCCTGGCTCTGGCAACTGACAGCGTGACGGGCCCCTCGGAATCCACGGTGCAAATCGTGTCCGGCATTTTGCAGAAACCTGAAACGGTCCAATGCCTCGGCGTTGCGGCGGGTCAGTTGCTGCTGAACGGGGGGCTGTGATCATGCTGTTCGGCAAACGCGCACAGCCTTGGTCAGGCCCGAAACGGGTGATCCTGCATTGCGGCTTTCGCAAGACAGGCACAACCACCATTCAGGAATGGATGCGCTTGAATGCGGGGCAACTGCCGCATGGGTTTGTTGTGTCCGCTCGGGATGAGCTGACCCAGCCGTTCCGTCAGGCGGTATCGCGCCACATCCGCAAACCGGATCTGAAGTCGGTCGAACGGGAAGCTCTGGCGCTTCGTGCGGCCATCGAAGGTATGAATGCGGAAACGGTTCTTGTCTCTGATGAAAACCTGTTCGGTCGCTTTATGATGGCGGACGACGGCAGGAATATCTTTGATCTTGCTGCTGAAATTCTGCCGCTTCTTGAACGTGCGTTTGGCGACGCCCCGTTGGAATTCGTATTCTACACGCGGGAACAGGATCGCTGGCTGCGCAGCGCTTGGGCGCAGGACGTTAAGCGCGCGGGCGTAAGCCAGCCGTTCGACCAGTGGCGCTCTGCTATGTCGTCGATCAGCTGGGAAACCGGACTTTCTAAGATAACTGCGGCTTTGACAGCGCCGGTTCATGTTTTCCGAATGGAAGATGACCTGTCGGCAAGCGATCCGCTCATGGGGCGCGCACTGTTTGATTTCGCTGGTCTGTCTGCGGATCAGATTGCTACGTTGGAACGTCCGGGCCGCGAAAACGAAAGCCTGTCAGCCGCTGCGTTGAACTTTCTGCTCAAGGTGAACGCGCTTGGTCTGGCACAGGACGACCGCCGCAAGGTTGCCCGACTTGTCGAAGAAAATCGGGGGTGTTTCGTCGCATGATGCGCCCTGTCTCTACTCCATCCTATTCTGTGTCCGTTTGTGCCGAAGCTGGCGCAACGGGAACAGCCACCACTTTCCCTTCCGCGAAAGAACATCAGAGGTTCTGACATGGTTCAATTCACACTTCCCAAGAACTCCAAGATCCGCACCGGCAAAACGTGGCCCAAGCCCGAAGGTGCGTCGAACCTGCGGAAATTCCAGATTTACCGCTGGACGCCGGATGACGGTGAAAACCCGCGTGTCGACACGTATTTCGTAGATATGGATACATGCGGTCCGATGATTTTGGACGCGCTGATCAAGATCAAGAATGAGATCGACCCCACGCTGACCTTCCGCCGCTCGTGCCGCGAAGGTATCTGTGGTTCGTGTGCGATGAACATCGACGGCATCAACACGCTGGCCTGTATCTATGGCATCGACGAGGTGAAGGGTGACGTCAAAATCTACCCGCTGCCGCACATGCCGGTTGTCCGCGACCTGATCCCTGACCTGACGCACTTTTATGCGCAGCACGCGTCGATCATGCCGTGGCTGGAAACCAAAACAAACCGCCCCGCAAAAGAATGGCGCCAGTCGATCGAAGATCGTGAAAAGCTGGATGGTCTGTACGAATGCGTTATGTGCGCATCCTGTTCGACATCCTGCCCGTCCTATTGGTGGAACGGCGACCGGTACCTCGGGCCGGCAGCGCTGCTTCATGCATATCGCTGGATCATCGACAGCCGTGATGAGGCGACAGGCGAACGTCTGGACGAACTGGAAGATCCGTTCAAACTGTACCGCTGCCACACCATCATGAACTGCGCCAAGACTTGTCCGAAGGGTCTGAACCCCGCCAAGGCGATTGCAGAGATCAAAAAGCTGATGGTCGAACGTCAGCTCTGATCTGATCCGCGATAGTATTCTGAACACCCCTGCAAGAAATTGCGGGGGTGTTTTGCTTTCGCCGTCCGAACGGCGGAATACCCTGATTGCTTTCATTCCCGTTTTGCGTGCATGGTCGCCGCATTTGGAGGGGTATTTATGAAGCGCTCATTAGGTTTTAGGTTTTTGATGGTCAGCCTGCTGACCCTGTTGATGTTCATCCCGATGTTTTTCGTGTCGAGCGTCGTGCAGGACCGCAAAGCCTATTCGCGGAATACGCTGATCAATGTGGGTCAGGAATGGGGCGGAGAGCAGGTGATCTCGGGTCCTTATCTGTCCATCCCGGTTGAGGAAACGATCACTGAAATCAGCGCCGAGGCCGTGGTGGATGCCCCTACAGGCGTCGAGGTGATCGGGCCTGACGGCAAGCCCCACGTTCGTTCGGTGACGCGCCAAAGCAGGATCAACCGAGAGCCGATTATCGTTTACCCCGACACATTCGATCTGACGTTTAAAAGCCAGACGCAAATCCGGTATCGCGGTATTTTCAAGGTTCCGGTGTATCAGGCAGATGTCGAAATCGCCTTTGATTTCCCGAAAGACCGGATCGTAGACGCGACCCGCGGCGATGAAGAAATCCAGTGGGACAAAACCGTCATGGTTCTGAACCTGTCCAACAATGCAGCGCTTCGGGGGGATGCAGAGTTGCTGGTGGACGGTACTGAGACCCGATTAGAGCCAATGGCCCAAACCGACCGCTTTGCAGGCATTCTGGCAGAGGTTGGCGATCCGCGAGCACGTGGCGAATACGCGATGAAGATCGGCCTGAACGGGGCTCAGTCGTTCAAGGTTGGACCCGTCGGGCGGTCGACCACTGTGCGTATGACATCTGATTGGGCCGATCCGGCATTTGTCGGTGGGTTCCTGCCCGATAGCTCTGAAATTACCGATCAAGGGTTCACAGCGTCCTGGACTATCCCGCATCTGGCGCGCACCCTGCCGCAAATCACGCGCGAGGATTATTCCCACAACCTGCGCAACAGGATGAGCTTTGGCGTGCAGTTGATCGAGGTGAATGATTTCTACCAAAAATCCTATCGCGCGGCGAAATACGCCATTCTGTTTATTGCGCTGACCTTCTTGTCTGTTCTGCTGATCGAAAAGGGCACCGAGCGTCCTGCCCATCCGGTGCAGTATCTGCTGATTGGTCTGGCGCAATCTATCTTTGTGCTTTTGATGGTCGCCTATGCG
Organism: Thalassococcus halodurans; assembly: GCA_950096585.1. GTDB lineage: Bacteria > Pseudomonadota > Alphaproteobacteria > Rhodobacterales > Rhodobacteraceae > Thalassococcus > Thalassococcus halodurans_A. The sequence goes on from CATNDK010000081.1 coordinate 8,796, forward strand.
GAGCAGATGGGCTTTACGCCTGCCTATATCCTTGCCTCGACCGCAACGATTGGCTTGCTGACGTTCTTTGGTTGGACGGGCCTAAGATTGGGAAGGCGTAGCTGGGTGCTGTTCGCGCTGCTGGTTGTGCTGTACGCGGTTCTTTACCTGATCCTGTGGTCGGCTGATTTCGCGCTGCTTGCTGGTGCCACTCTGGCCTTCGGGGCGCTGGCGGCGACCATGTACTTTACCCGTAACGAGGATTGGTACGGACCGGATCGTTCGGGCGGATTGTTCGCCAAGAAGCCCAAGGACAAGGAACCTGCCCCCACGGCAGACTAGACAGCCCCCCTTTTCCCCGCGCAGGCTGTGGCCATGCCAAGGGGAGAGGGCAGCATGGACGCGGATGTCATTGTCATCGGGGCCGGTCTGGCCGGTTTGGTCGCGGCGGACGAGGCCGCGAACCGCGGGCGCAAGGTTTTGTTTCTGGATCAGGAAGGGCCGCAGTCTTTGGGCGGGCAGGCGTTCTGGTCGCTTGGCGGGTTGTTCATGATCGACACGCCTGAACAGCGCCGTATGGGCATCCGTGACAGTCTGGACTTGGCGCGGAATGACTGGATGGGCAGCGCCCAGTTTGACCGACCCGAGGATGAAAACCCCCGGAAGGTGGCCGAGGCCTATCTGGAGTTCGCAGCAGGTGACATGCGCCCTTGGCTGCGCGAGCTGGGGATGCGTTGGTTCCCCGTGGTTGGTTGGGCAGAACGTGGCGGCGCGTTGGCGCACGGGCACGGCAATTCGGTGCCCCGGTTCCATATCACATGGGGCACAGGGCCGGGCGTCATCGCGCCGTTCGTCGCGCGTGTCCAAGAGCATGTGAAGGTTGGTCGGATCATTTTAAAGCATCGCCATCGCGTGACGGCTTTGGATGTGACCAACGGTGCGACCACGGGTGTATCAGGCGATGTGCTGGGCGATGACGACGCTGTGCGCGGCGCGTCGACCAACCGTGACATCATGGGTGGCTTTGCGCTTAAGGCGTCGTCGATCGTTGTCACGTCGGGCGGCATTGGCGGCAACCATGATCTGGTGCGCAAACGCTGGCCGACGGATCGGTTGGGCGCGCCGCCAGCCAAGATGGTGGCGGGCGTGCCGGACTATGTGGATGGCCAGATGACCGAGGTCGCCAAGGCCGCCGGGGCAGGGGCCATCAACGAAGACCGGATGTGGCATTACACCGAAGGCCTGCAAAATTGGGATCCGATCTGGCCCAATCACGGTATCCGTATTCTGCCTGGTCCGTCGTCGCTTTGGTTCGATGCTTTGGGCAATCGGATGGAGGCCCCGTTCATGCCCGGCTTTGATACCTTGGGCACGCTGAAACGCATCCTGCAAACGGGCCACGGGCATTCGTGGTTCCTCCTGACCCAGAGCATCATCAAAAAGGAATTCGCTTTGTCGGGGTCTGAGCGGAACCCGGATCTGACATCGGGAAAGTGGTTGGAGGTGATCAAGGCTCGGCTCGGTGCGAAAGGCGCGCCAGCACCGGTCGAGGCGTTCAAGGAACACGGCGCTGATTTCGTGGTGGCCGAAACGCTGGACCAACTGGTTGACGGCATGAACCGGATTACGCCTGACCAGCCGCTGGATGCCGCGCATATAAGTGGGCAGATTGAGGCGCGAGATGCGCAGATCGACAA
>CATNDK010000082.1 GCA_950096585.1 Thalassococcus halodurans
TGGCAAAGTTAGCCCAGTTCCTCGGTCGAAGAGGCTGCTGCTTCTTCGTCACGCAGGCGATGCAGGTGGGCGATGTAGTAACGCATGTGCGCGTTATCGACGGTGCGGTGCGCTTCGGCTTTCCACGCGTCATAGGCCGTATCGTAGTCGGGATAAATTCCGACGATGTGGATGTTATCAACATCCTTGAAAACGTTTTTTTCCGGAGTGACCAGTTCACCGCCAAATACAAGGTGAAGTCGTTGCATATCCTGTCCTTTTCGGAGGGTAGAGAGGCAGGCGCGACCCTAGTGATCACACCCGGAAGGTCAAGCTGGCAACGCAAAAAGCCGACAGAATGGCGATTCGGAAATTTGAACAAAAAGTCAGGAATTCCGGAATTGCCGAACTATCCTTTCGGATAGTATTTTGGTTTTAGTACTTAAAGACTCTCAATGACCTAAACATTTTTATTAAGTTTTTCTTTGGACGTTCGCCCAAAGAAATCATCGTCTTTGAGTAACCTCTCCCCAAATCTGATCCGGTGCTGCAACGATCCCGTCAGTGTGGGCTTCTGCGCTATTGAAACGTAGGGTCTGACCGGACTGATCACTGACTTTTGCACCGGCTTCGGCGCAGATGATTGCACCGGCGGCGATGTCCCATTCCCAGCTTTTGCGGAAGGTGAACATCGCATCGAACCGGCCCTCTGCCACCAGACACAGCCGATAAGCAATGGATGGACGATGATGGCGTTTGAACGTCGGGATGCCCTGCGGCCAGTGATCTGGCTCCATGTTTTGCTTGGTCGCCAGAATGTTCGCACCGTGAAGCGAGGTCGCATTCGCAACGGATATCACCTGCCCGTTCAAATGCGCGCCCGCCCCTTGCGACGCTGTATAAAGTTGATCGCGCATAGGCACGATCACCGCGCCCGCGACAACCTCGCCGTTTTTGGCAACGGCCATCGAGTGCGACCACGTCTTTTCGCCGTTGATAAAGCTGCGCGTACCGTCGATCGGATCGACGATAAAACAATATTCGGACGTCAGCCTGTTGGGGTCTTCGGCGCTTTCCTCAGACAGCCATCCATAGTCGGGACGGGCAGAGCGAAGGATGTCTTCCAACACCTCGTTCACCGCCAGATCGGCAGCGGTGACAGGCCCCTGCCCGTCATCCTTTTCGCGCACATCCAAAGGCCCGCCGACAAACCCGAGGGATGTTTCGGCAGCAGCGCGGGACGCACGGATCAGCAGTTCAAGATCATTCTCCGGCAAGCGTCATGCCTTCGACTAGCAGCGACGGCACCACGCGGCTTAGCCACGGACGCGCATCATTCGCGGGGATCAGGGTTTTCAACATAGCAGGAAGCGACCCTGCAATTGTCACGCCAGACACCGGATAGGCCAGTTCGCCGTTTTCGACCCAATAGCCTGCAGCGCCCCGCGAATAGTCGCCTGTGTTGGGGTTGATCGTGGCGCCGATCATCGAGGTCACCAACAGGCCAGTGCCCATATCGCGCATCAGATCTTCGCGGGTTTTGTCGCCTTGGGTCATCGTGATGTTCCAAGGGCTGGGCGACGGTGCGCTGGATGTGCCGCGTGTCGCGTTTGCCGTGCTTTCCATGCCCAGTTTGCGCCCGGTGGCCAGATCCAGCGTCCATCCCTGCAGCACGCCATCTTTGACAATCGCGCGTTTCCGCGTTGCAAGCCCTTCGGCATCAAACGGACGCGAGGCCATTTTGCGCGGCGCATGCGGGTCTTCCAACAGGTCGATGCCATCCGGTAGAACCTGACTGCCCAGCGCATCCAGCAGCCAAGACGACCCACGCGCAATGGCACCGCCGTTCACTGCCGACAACAGATGGCCGATCAAGCTGGACGAAATGCGTTCGTCATACAGCACCGGATAGGCACCGGTTTTCGGACGGCGGGGGTTCATCCGTTCCAGCGTGCGTTTCGCGGCGGTTTGCCCGATCTCTTCCGGACTGCGCAGGTCGGATTGGAAGATGCGGCTGTCACCGTCGTAGTCGCGCTCCATCTCGGTGCCAGTGCCTGCGATCGCGATGCAGGAAATCGAACGGGACGACCGTTTGTAGCCACCAGAAAACCCGTTGCTGGCCGCCAGATGCACATTCGACGACCCGTAGCCCGCGGAACATCCGTCGATCTGGGTGATCCCGTCGACGGCCAGCGCCGCTGCCTCGGCGCGGATGGCGTCCTGTTCCAGATCGGCAGGGGCCGGTTCGGCAGAGGCGTCGAACAACTCCAGCGCATCGACGTCGAACTCCTTGATGATCTGGTCGGCCTCGGCCAGCCCGATATAGGGATCGTCGGGGGCCTCTTGCGCCATGGCGACCGCGCGCTCCGCCATCATCGCCATGGTTTCAGGGCGCACATCCGATGCGGAAATCGTGGCGCTTCTCTGACCCAGTAGCACACGCAGGCCGATTTCCACGCCATCCGAGCGTTCCGCCTGTTCCAGCTTGCCGTTGCGCACATCAATACTGATCGACGTGCCATCCACGGCCAACGCATCAGCCGCGTCAGCACCGGCCTTTTTCGCGGCCTCAAGCAGTTGCTGTGTCAGGTCGGAAAGATTGTGCGCCATCGCGGTTTTGCCTTTTTGCTGCCTGTCCGAGACCTAGGGCCATGACAGCATTGGCGCAAGTCTATTGACCCAATCGGATCAACGCCAGCGGCCCAAGGGCGGCCTAAACCGCCCATGGGACTGATATTTATTCGCAGAGATAACCCAAACTGACCGCGCCCGCGCTGACAGCTTCGACTGTCGCAACGCAATCGCTGCCGTCCAGTTCGATCTTGCTGCCACCGGTATAGGTTTCAAGCGTCAAGCCGTTCACGGCAAGACGCGCGCTGTTGGTCTCGGTGTCGACGCCAGAGACATAGATGCGCGCTGCGCCGTCGCCCAGAATGGCGGTTTTGCCGATGCCATAGGTTTCAGCATTGCCGCTAAGTGCAACTTTCTCGTCCGACGCGCCTTCACCACATGCTGCGGACAGAACGGCATGGCCGCGATCCACCGCGTCCAGCGTGATCTGGCAGTCGTCAACCTTTGTAGACCCGCCCACAGCCAGCGTTTTAGCGGACCCGTTCAGCGACAGCGCCACGGCATTGTCATCAACCCGCGACACGAACGCCCGCACGGCACCATCGTTGAAGACAGCGGTCATACCCGGCGTGATGCCTTCCGGTGCGGCCTCAACAGGCGACGATCCCGCAATAGACAACGCGCTCAGCTGTTCGCCAAGGCTGGCTGCGGTGCTTTCCAACGATGTGGCCACATCTGACGACAGGGTTTCGATTTTGGAACCAAGCTCGGACACAGCATCTTTGGCAGAGCTGGTGCTGACCGTTTCCTCAAGCCCGTCCAAACGCGCCGACAGCCCGTCCATTTTGGCATCCAGATCACCCACCAGCTTGGCCAGCGATTCATTTGCTTCCGCGCTCGGGGCCAGCTTTTCGCTGATGGTGTCGCCGATTTCGCTGAGTTTCGGGGCCGAGGGTGCCGCCACAATTCCCAGACCGAAGCCGATCAATGCAGATACCAACCCCGTGGCAATTACTTTCTGATCCAATGTCTCCTCCTTAAACAAAGACGATCATACTGCGGCTTATGCCGCTTGGGTCCTAGCAGACCCGATTCTGAACGGGGGAGAAACACAAAAATACGGCATCGGGGTCAGATGACGCATCTTGGAAGGGGTCGCCTAGTTTTTAGGTTCGACCACACCGACAATCGGCCCAAGATACCAACCACGATCCGAGCGATCCAGCGAAGGCGCATGGATACGGGACACATTGCCATCAAGGAAAAGCGCGTTGGGCAGCTTCATTTCGTCGCGAAACAGACGCCCGAATTCATGGAACGTCACTGAGCGGTCTGAAATCGCGAACACAGCCTTTTTGCCGTCTTCGGTCGTGCCCACTCCGTTCCGGATGTAGCGCGACGTGCTGTCGACCAGAAACCGCGGGTGCAGCTTGCCATCAATCACCAGCATCGGGCCGGACTGGGTCGCATAGCGACACTCGGGACGGTCTTCGTTGTATTCCAGCGTTTCGATCACGCGCACGCTGTCGCTCTGGATGCACAGAACACCATTCGGCAGCATACCGAAATTACCCGGCCCCGCATTGGGGATCACGCGCATCTGCTCTTTGCCGTTTTCGATATAATGGCCGACTGGGCTGCGATCGTCGTGGTACATGCCCGCGTTCATCGCAAAGCCAAGCTGTTGGTCATTGTCCGACAAGGCCGCGTTAATCGAACTGAAATGACCGTAGCGTTCGCCATCTTTGTCGTTCAGAAACAGGCGCAGATCGTCCGCTTCAATATCGACCTCACACAAGGTGAACGGTAGTTTTTCAAACGTGATCTCGCGACACTCCAGCGCCATTGCCGCCCCTGCGGTCAGGGACAGCGACGCAAGTATAGCGATGAAAGCCGTCAGGTTGCGAAGCACGTCAATCGTCCAGATCGCGACGCACATTTTCCTGCGAAAACAGCCGGCGCGTTTCGTCGAGGCGGTCAAAGGTTTCGTCCAGACGGAAGCGCAGATCAGGCGAATACTTCAGCGTCATATCCTTGGAAATCGCGCGGCGAAGTTCGGCCTTGTTGCGGGCCAGCAGCTGGCACACGTCTTCCTGTCCCTTGCCGCCCAAGGGGACAACATAGGCCGTCGCAACCTTCAGATCAGGTGAAACTGTCACTTCGCCCACGGTGATGGACATGCGGTTCAGATCGGGGTCGTGGATGTCGCCGCGCATCAGCACATCGGAAAGAGTCCGGCGGATAAGTTCGCCGACCCGAAGCTGTCGTTGGCTGGGCCCAGGCCCGTCGTGGAATTTGTTTTTTGCCATGTGACCCACTTATGCCGTTACCAGTGCTTTGCCAAGCGCCCCGTCCCGCGATAAGAGGGCGGAACCTTGCCGATGAAGGAGTGCCCAGAATGAGCGATTTGCCAGGTGTTGTCATTACAGGTGTGTCCGGCCGTATGGGCCAGATGCTGGTACGCGAGGTTCTCAACAGCGAAAAGCTGCGTCTTGTGGGGGCGGTTGAACGTTCGGGCCACGATTGGGTCGGCAAGGATCTGGGCGCGATGATGGGCGGTGCCGATCTGGGTGTGACCGTCAGTGACGACCCTGCCTCTGCCTTTGATGGCGCCAGCGCCGTCATCGACTTTACCGCGCCTTCTGCAACGATCGCCTTTGCCAAGGCCGCTGCCGCCGCGAAGGCCGTGCATGTTATCGGCACAACCGGATTTTCTGACGAAGAACTGACAGAGCTTTCCAAGGCTGCGCAGGGCGGCGTCCAGATTCGCGCAGGCAACATGAGCCTTGGCGTGAACCTGCTGACGCAACTGACCAAAAAGGTCGCCGCCGCCCTGGACGAAGACTGGGACATCGAAGTGATCGAAGCCCACCACAACCGCAAGGTCGACGCGCCTTCCGGCACGGCATTGATGCTTGGCGAAGCCGCTGCTGAAGGGCGTGGCGTCAAGCTGGCCGACGTATCCGACCGTGGCCGTGACGGTATCACCGGCGCGCGGAAACAGGGCGACATCGGCTTTACCGCGATTCGTGGTGGCGACATCGTGGGCGAACATGACGTGCTGTTTGCTGCCGCTGGCGAACGCATCGTCCTGCGCCATCTGGCAACCGATCGCGGTATTTTTGCCCGTGGCGCACTGAAAGCCGCGCTTTGGGGGCAGAACCGCGAACCGGGTGAATATGACATGCTGGACGTGCTGGGGCTGTAATTAAGCGAATCTCAAGTTTTTGTGATAAAATGAACCAATCGGGGGTGGGAAACGTTCACAGCACAAGTATGTGTTGAGGAGGATCGCCATGACGCCCCCGAAGTTGTTTCAAATCACAACCTTGATTGCCGCCATTTTCGGCAGTGCTGCCCACGCGGAACGATCAACCGTTCAGGACAAGCAGCAGTTTCTAAATCTTGTCTCCGGCAAAACCCTGCAGCGCCCTTTGGTGTCGCTGGTGGTCACGCCCTCTGGCACCATCACCGGCAAAGGCGCGCTGCGCGAGGTCAAAGGCCAGTGGACGTGGAAAGACGGCTATTTCTGCCGCACGCTGTACTGGGGTGGCGATGATCTGGGGTATAACTGCCAGCTTGTCACCTTTGACGGGCGCAAGCTGACCTTCACAGCCGATCAGGGCGCGGGCCAGTCGGCTGCGTTTTCGCTCCGCTAAGCGGATCAGAAATCGACAGCGATTCCCTTTTTCTCCCAATCGCCATAGCGCACGGGTTCAGGACCTTTGCGGCCACCGAGTTCTGTCGGGCGGGGATTCGCAGCCTCTTCGGCCTCGGCCTGCGCGCGGCGTTCGGCGGCTTCGGCTAATGCGCGCTGCGCCGCTGGCGGCAAATCTTCGATCTTACGGTCGTTCGAGGATGTCTCGTCACTCATGTCAGGCGTTTCCTTGTCTGATGACCCTTGATATACGCGCCACTTGTCGCGGGGCAAGGACCCCACCAGACCGGAGTGCGCAATGACCAAGACCCCTTCCCCCCGTGAAGTCGCGGTAAACCTGCTGGATCAGGTGCTGGGCGAAGAACGTTTGCTGTCGGAACTGACCGGCGCACCCCGTTTTCAAAAGCTTCCCCCCGCCGACCGCGCCGCCGCCCAGCGCCTTGCACTGGACACGTTGCGCGGACTTGAACGTGCGGACCGCATCCTGAAGCCGTTCCTACGCAAACAGCCGCCTTTGCGGGTTCTGAACACGTTGCGTCTGGCGACTGTGGAGCTGTGCCAAGGCGGTGCCGCCCATGGTGTTGTGAACGACGCCGTCGATATCGTCGCGAAAGGCAAGAAAACTGCTGGTCTGAAGGGGCTTGTGAACGCCGTCCTGCGCAAAGTCGTGACCAAAGGCCCCGAAGAATGGGAAAAGCTGCGCATCCCGCGCTTGCCGAAATGGCTGCGCGAACCGCTGGCCATGGCGTGGGGCCGTGATGCGGTCGCCGACATCGAGGCCGCGCATTTCGCAGGTGCGCCTTTGGATTTGTCCGCACGTGGTGATGCCGAACGTCTGGCCGAAAAGGTTGGTGGTGAATTGCTGCCCACAGGGTCAGTGCGCATCCAAGGCCAAGTGCAGGTCAGCGCGCTTGCCGGTTACGACACAGGCGCGTTCTGGGTGCAGGACGCCGCTGCGGCGCTTCCGGTCAAGCTGTTGGGCGATGTGAAGGACCTGCGCGTTCTGGACATGTGCGCAGCACCCGGCGGCAAAACCCTGCAACTGGCTTCTGCCGGAGCCCATGTCACCGCTTTGGACATTTCCGAAAACCGCATGGCGCGGGTGCAGGAAAACCTGACGCGTATGGGCCTTGCTGCAGAAATCGTTGTGTCCGATGCACTGGAATATTCGGCCAAACCCTATGACGCCATCCTGCTGGATGCGCCCTGTTCCGCCACCGGCACCATCCGCCGCCACCCTGATCTGCCGCATGCCAAAACGGGCGACGGCATCATAGAACTGATCGGCCTGCAATCGGCGATGATCGACAAGGCGCTGGACCTGCTGAAACCCGGTGGCACGCTGATTTTCTGTACCTGTTCGCTGATCCCCGACGAGGGCGAGGTCCAGATCGAAGAGGCGCTGGAGCGGCATCCAAACCTGACCGTAGATACGCCCCTTCCCGAGGGTATCCCTGCGGAATGGAAAAGCAGCGAAGGCGGTATTCGCCTGCGGCCCGATTACTGGGCAGATCGCGGCGGCATGGACGGGTTCTATATGGCCCGCCTGATCAAAGCGGCGTAATCGCGCGCCATCCCGCCAAGACTGTCAAATCGACACGCATTCAAAGGTGACTTTGAAGGTCAACGCAGGTATCTTCTGCCGCAATCACACGCCGAAGTGCGGGGTAAGAGGCAGGGTATGTCGATTTTGGAACGCTGGACCGACAGGCGCACGCGTCTGATGAACCGCTTTCACGCGCGTCGTGCGGCGCGCGCAGCGGCTGCGACCGGCTTTCAATCCAATCCTGAACCACGCACCGTCGGCAGTTTTGCCCGTGGCCGTCAGTTGGCCGCTGGCAACCTTATGTTCGCGGGCCACCTGATCGAAGCGCCCAAAACAGTGCTGTGGGATATCATCCCCCCCGATCAGGCGTTCGAAGAAGAAACGCACAGCTTTGCATGGCTGGACGACATGGCAGCCGTGAGCGAACTGCACACCCGCAAAGCCGCGCAGGAATGGGTCTGGGGATGGATCGAACGCTATGGCGATGGGTCTGGCCCCGGCTGGTTGCCCGAGCTGACGGGCCGTCGCATGATCCGCCTAGTTCATCACGCATTGATGTTGTTGCGCGGGCGGAATGCGGAACAAACCGAACAATTCTACCGCGCCTTGGCGGCACATGCGCATTTCCTGTCGCGCCGCTGGCACGCGACACCGGCCTGCCTGCCACGGATCGAGGCGCTGACAGGTCTTTTGTATGCGGGCCTGTCACTTCAGGGCATGGACCGTTTTGTTGAACCCGCGCGCAAGGCTCTGGCGCAGGAATGCGCCCGCGAAATCGATGCAGACGGCGGGATCATCACGAGAAACCCCGAAGAGTTACTTGAGGTGTTCACCCTTCTGACATGGGCGGCGGCCGCCTTGGAAGAAGCGGGCAAGACCGTCGACGACGATCTGCGCAACGCTATCCAGCGGATTGCCCCCATCTTGCGTGCGCTGCGCCATTCGGACGGCGCGTTGGCCCGTTTCCATGGCGGCGGTCGCGGGATCGAAGGCCGTTTGGAACAGGCATTGGCCGCATCCGGAGTGCGCAAACGCAAAACCGACGGGCTGGCGATGGGATTTGCCCGTTTGTCGGCAGGCCGCACCAGCCTGATCATCGATGCAGCGCCCCCGCCGGTGAAAGAGGCTTCTTATAATGCCCATGCCTCGACCCTTGCATTCGAACTGACATCGGGGCGCAGGCCGCTGATCGTGAACTGCGGTTCCGGCGCGATTTTCGGTGAAGAGTGGCGCCGTGCAGGGCGCGCCACGCCGTCCCATTCCACGCTCTGTCTGGACGGCTATTCCAGCGCGCGCCTTGGCAAGCAAAGCAACGTGCGCGGTGCCAGCCGCGAAATGCTGGAAGACGCGCCAAAGACGACACCGACACAGCTTAGCCTAGCCAGCGATGGCGTGCGGTTTGAAGGCGGGCATGACGGTTACGTCAGCACCCACGGTCTGACGCACGCCCGCATTCTGGAAATGACGTCCGACGGGCGCGGCGTGGCTGGCGAAGACATGTTGCTGGCCATCGATCCGCCGCACAAAGCGACGTTCGACACCCGCATGAACGCCACTTTGCTTGAGGGAATCCCCTTTCAGATTCGTTTTCACCTACACCCCGAGGTCGATGCAGAACTGGATTTGGGGGGGACTGCAGTCTCGATGGTGCTTAAATCCGGTGAAATCTGGGTCTTCCGGCACGATTCAAAGACCGAATTGACCATCGAACCGTCAGTTTATTTGGAAAAAGGCCGTTTGCGGCCCCGTGGCGCACAACAGATCGTTTTATCCGGCCGCGCAATGGAGTATGCGACCAGCATCCGCTGGTCCCTTGCCAAAGCGCATGACACCGCGATCGCGATACGTGACGTTGGAGAGGTAGAGGCGGAAGAACCGATCTGAACCACAGTGGAATCCGAATGTCCGATCTTCATCCCGTCCGCCGCGCCCTCCTTTCCGTTTCTGATAAAACCGGTCTGATCGACCTCGCCAAGGCTCTGTCCGAGCGCGGCGTCGAACTGCTGTCCACTGGGGGCTCTGCCAAGACCCTGCGTGACGCTGGCCTGACCGTAAAAGACGTGTCCGAGGTCACCGGTTTCCCCGAGATGATGGACGGTCGCGTGAAAACGCTTCACCCGATGGTTCACGGCGGCCTGCTGGCGCTGCGCGATGACGAAGGCCACGTGGCATCGATGAACGAACACGGCATCGGCGCGATCGACCTGCTGGTTGTGAACCTTTATCCGTTCGAAGCAACCGTCGCCAAAGGCGCAGACTATGCCACAGCGATTGAAAACATCGACATCGGCGGCCCCGCGATGATCCGCGCCGCAGCCAAGAACCACAAGTTCGTCAACGTGGTTGTAGACGTAGAAGACTATGACGCACTGCTGGCCGAACTGGATGCCAACGATGGCCAGACATCCTACGAATTCCGCCAGAAACTGGCTCTGACCGCCTATGCCCGCACCGGGGTTGTTCTCTCGATATGGACGACTGCGATACAAAGACCATCACGTGCCCATGGCACGGACGCGTATTTAGCGCGCTCTGCGTGATTGAAAACAACGGCAAGGCTCAGACTTTCGAAGGCCCACTGCACCGATGCGCCTACGACGGGGAGAATGTCGAGATATCAACCAGGAAACCAGCGGCGACACGTGTCCGGCCCGACGACGGGCGCGGCATTGCCGACTGGACGGCGTCTTGGGAGGTTTCGAAGAAT
>CATNDK010000083.1 GCA_950096585.1 Thalassococcus halodurans
TGACCGTGGCTGTGCGAACCTGTCATGACGGTGATACCGCCTGTCGCGTTCACACGAACGGTTGCGGATTCGTACAGACCCGCACGTGCACCCAGCTGACCAACAAGGTTCGACGGCGCGATGCCGCAAGCCTCGATGTAGCAGTTCACACCCAGACCACGCAGCATGCCGCGCTTTTCGCTTTCCGCACGGCGGGCAGCGAAACCGGACAGATCTGCGATCTCTTCCAGCGTGTTCATGGTCGCGTTGTAATCGCCTGTGTCGTACTCGACCGCCACCGGAGTTGCGTAGGGGAACTCGGTGATGAAGTTCTGACGACGCAGGGCAATCGGGTCGACGCCCAGTTCACGCGCAGCTTTGTCGATCACACGTTCGATCTGGAACGTCGCCTCGGGGCGACCCGCGCCACGGTAGGCGTCAACCGGAACAGTGTTGGTGAAGACAGCTTTGACGTTCACGTAGATCAGTGGCGTTTTGTAGTTACCCGCCATCAGCGTGCCATGCAGCCATGTGGGAACCGACGGCGCGAAGGTCGACAGGTAAGCACCCATGTTTGCATAGGTTTCTGTGCGCAGAGCCGTAAAGTTGTTGTCTGCGTCCAGCGCCAGTTCGATCTTGGTCACGTGGTCACGACCGTGCGCGTCCGACATGAACGCCTCGGAACGTGTGGAGGTCCATTTGACCGGACGGGCCAGCTGACGTGCCGCAAATGTACAGAAGGCTTCTTCCGCGTAGTGGAAGATCTTTGTACCGAAGCCGCCACCGACGTCAGGGGCAACAACGCGCAGCTTGTGCTCGGGGATGCCCAGAACGAATGCACCCATCAGAAGACGGATCACGTGGGGGTTCTGCGATGTGGTGTACAGCGTGGATTCGTCGTTGGCGCGGTTATAGTCGCCAACCGCAACACGCGGTTCCATCGGGTTTGCAACCAGACGGTTGTTTTTCAGTTCAAGCGTTGTGACATGCGCAGCGTTTGCGAACGCTTCGTCTGTCGCAGCCTTGTTCTCTTCAACAAAACCCCAGTCATAGCAAAGGTTTGTGCCGATATCGTCATGTACCAGAGGCGCGCCGTCTTTGACCGCTTCTTTCATGTCGACGGCTGCAGGCAGCTCTTCGATGTCGACTTCGATGGCTTCAGCCGCGTCACGCGCAGCCTGCACGCTTTCTGCAACAACAGCAGCAATCGGGTCACCTACGTGACGCACTTTGCCCTGTGCCAGAACGGGGTGTGCCGGTTCTTTCATCGGCTCACCGTGCTTGTCTGTCACCTGCCAACCGCAGGGCAGACCGCCGATGCCTTCGAAATCCGCACCGGTGAAGATGCGTACAACACCGTCCATCGCGGATGCGGCGGATGTGTCGACCGAGTTGATTTTGCCGTGTGCAACATCAGAACGCAGGAAATGCACGTACAGCTGGCCGTGCAGATTGATATCGTCTGTGTAGTTTCCGGTGCCTGTCAGAAAACGCACGTCTTCGCGGCGTTTCGTGCTGGCCCCTATGCCTTGATCCTTTGGCATGTTTTCCTCCCTGGGTCTGGCAGATCGCTGGGATACTGCCGAAACTAGAATTCAGTTGATTGCGCCGAACGGGGCGCAACGATCGTTTTTATTCGGCAGCAATCGCGCCAACGTCCTGACCGGACGCGGCCATGATGGCTTTGACGATGTTGTGGTAGCCTGTGCAGCGGCAGATGTTGCCTTCCAGATAGTGGCGCACTTCAGCCTCGGTCGGCTTGGGGTTTTCTTTCAGCAGCGCAGCCGCTGTCATGACCATACCCGGTGTGCAGAAACCGCACTGCAGGCCGTGGTGGTCCTGGAATGCCTGCTGGATCACGCTCAGCGAACCGTCTGCGTTTGCCATGCCTTCAACGGTGGTGATGTCCGCACCGTCTGCTTCTGCCGCGAACATTGTGCAGGCCTTGGCGGACTTGCCGTTCACGTGAATCGTACACGCACCGCACTGGCTGGTGTCACAGCCGACGTGGGTGCCCGTCAGACGCAGATCTTCCCGCAGGAATTCTACGAGAAGCGTGTTCCCTTTCACATCGCCGCTAACGGCTTTGCCGTTCACGGTCATACTTACCTTAGACATACAATCCTCCCATTGGACGTTTGTGTTGTTCTTCCTTGACCCAGTGGGGCCAAGCCCACTGAGTCCGTCAAGCGAAGTTTTTACGAAACCAGTCGCTTGAACCAGCCTTTCTTCTTACCGTCAGAATTCGCATCAGCGGCTTCTGCGTCATCCGCGTCTGCGGGGCCTTCGATGGCTTCTTGCAGACGGGTAAAGAACTGATCGGCCATGCGCTTGGCAAAGCCGTCGATGATACGAGACCCCAGCTGGGCAAGCTTGCCGCCCACGTTCGCCTCGACCTCATATGTCAGTGTTGTGCCTGTTGCGGACGGTGCAAGGTTTACAACCGCACCACCTTTGGCAAAGCCGGCCGCGCCGCCCTTACCTTCGCCGGACAGTGTAACGCTGTTCGGCGGGTTCATGTCAGAGACATTCACCTGTCCCTTGAAAGTCGCTTTAACCGGGCCAACTTTCTGGACAACGGTTGCTTCGAACCCTTCTTCGGGCGTTCCGGACATTTCGGTACAGCCCGGCACACATTCCTTCAGAACCTCGGGGTTCAGAATCGCGGCCCACACCACCTCGGGCGAAGCTGCGATCTCTCTGGAATCGCTCATCTTCATAAAAAAGTCCTCTCATCCTTTAACAGAACAGTATGAGCTGCAGCCGAGCCGCGATATACGACCATTTTCCTAGAAACGCAGAAGGCCTTACCCCGACCCTTCTGCATCAATTGTCACCCGTAATTGTGGCGTCTATGGTCCCCTCAGGATTGTGGAGGATCATCAAGGTGTCAAATGGGTTGCGTGTAGAAAGCCTGACTTTCTCGTATGGCAGCAAAAAAGCCCTGAATAATGTCAGTTTTGACATCGCTCCCGGACGGTTCGCAGCACTGCTTGGTCCAAATGGTGCGGGCAAGTCGACATTGTTCGGTCTTCTGACCCGTCTTTTCACCTCGTCCGAAGGCAATATTTACGTGGCGGGTCAGGAACTTGCCCGCAATCCGCGGCAGGCGCTTGGGCAGATGGGCGTGGTGTTTCAATCGCAGACTTTGGACCTTGATCTGACCATCCGCCAGAACCTGACCTACTTTGCGGCTTTGCACGGACTGTCCGGAAAAACAGCCGCTGTGCGGATCGACTCGGCCCTTGAAAGACTTGGCATTCACGACCGCGCCGGTGAAAAAGCACGCGGCCTGAACGGCGGTCACCGCCGCCGGACCGAGATCGCGCGCGCCTTGGTTCATAATCCCAAGGTCCTACTCTTGGATGAGGCGACAGTCGGTCTGGACGCCGCCGCGCGACAGTCGATCACCGACCACGTCCACCAATTATGTGCCGATTACGGGCTTACGGTGCTTTGGGCGACTCACCTGACGGATGAGGTTTACGACTCGGACCGGTTGGTTGTTTTGCATCAGGGTCAGATACTGGCTGATGGCGAATGCGCCGACCTGCGTGGCGACCAAACGCTAAAAGACTACTTCCTAGCCAAGACAGGAGGTGCGGAATGATGCGCTATCTGACAGCTCTGCGCGCCATCGTTTTACGCGAAGCCCTGCGCTTTGTGCATCAGCGGGAACGGTTTATCGCGGCGCTGGTGCGCCCCTTGGTCTGGCTCCTGGTCTTTGCTGCCGGTTTCCGCGCTGCATTGGGCCTGTCGATCATCCCGCCCTATCAAACCTACATCACGTACGAGACCTACATCGTTCCCGGTCTCTGCGGCATGGTGCTGTTGTTCAACGGAATGCAAAGCTCGCTCAGTCTTGTCTATGACCGTGAAACAGGGTCGATGCGCCTGCTGCTGACAGCACCTTTGCCCCGTGGCTGGCTATTGTTCTGCAAGCTTCTGGGCACGACAGCCATCAGCATCCTACAGGTCTACACCTTCCTGCTGATTGCCTATTTCTTCGGGATCGAGATGGAGCCGTTGGGCTATATCGCAGCACTGCCCGCGCTGATGCTGTCGGGCCTGATGCTGGGAGCGCTCGGGCTGGCTTTGTCGTCTTTTATCAAGCAGTTGGAAAACTTTGCTGGCGTGATGAACTTTGTCATCTTCCCGATGTTTTTCCTGTCCAGCGCGCTTTATCCGCTTTGGAAAATGGCCGAAAGCTCGCCGCTGCTGCGCGATATCTGTGCGGTCAATCCGTTTACCCATGCGGTCGAACTGATCCGCTTTGCACTTTATCTGGAATGGAACCCATGGGCGCTGCTGTGGACCGTGGTCGCAGGCGCAATCTTTATGGCGCTGGCCCTGTGGGGTTATGACCCCGCGCGCGGCATGATCAAGCGAAAGGGCTGACGGTTTCCCGCCAGCCCTGATTTTTCTTACAGCACGTCGTCCACGACACGCTGCAGGCGCGCGACAGTGGCGTCGACGTCATACAGTTTGTCCAAACCGAACAGGCCCAAACGGAAGGTCTGGAAGCCCTGCGGTTCGTCACACTGCAGCGGCACGCCAGCTGCGATCTGCATTCCCTTCGCTGCAAAGGCACGACCTGTCTGGATTTCGGGATCATTGGTGTAGCTGACCACCACACCCGGCGCGCCAAATCCTTCTGCCGCGACAGACTGAATGCCCTTCTCGGCCAGCATCGCACGCACTTTCGAACCCAGTTCAAACTGAGCATCGCGCAGCTTGTCAAAACCGTAGTCGCGGGTCTCCGCCATTGTATCGCGGAACGCTTTCAAACCATCGGTCGGCATCGTCGCGTGATAGGCGTGGCCGCCATTCTCGTAGGCCTGCATAATCTGGAACCATTTCTTCAGGTCCACGGCGAAGCTGTTTGACGTCGTCTCTTCCATCCGGGCGATGGCGCGTTCCGACAGCATCACAAGACCTGCCGAAGGTGTAGCAGACCAGCCCTTTTGCGGGGCCGAGATCAGGACATCGACGCCCGTCGCCTTCATATCGACCCATGCGCAACCGGATGCGATGCAGTCCAGAACCATCAAAGCGCCAACATCATGCGCGGCCTTTGCCAAAGCCGTGACATAGTCGTCGGGCAGGATGATACCAGCAGATGTTTCCACATGCGGTGCAAACACGACCTGCGGTTTGACCTCGTGGATTTTGGCAACAACCTCATCGATGGGCGCGGGCGAAAATGGGGCGGTCGCCTCGTTTCCGGTCTGGCGCGCCTTCATGACGGTGGTATCGCCCCCGAAACCACCCGCTTCGAAAATCTGGCTCCAACGGTAGGAAAACCAGCCATTACGCACGACGAGCACATCAGCACCCTGCCCGAACTGACGGGCCACGGCCTCCATGCCATATGTACCGCCACCGGGCACCACTGCCACGCCATCGGCCTTGTAGACCTCTTTCAACATGGACGAGATATCGCGCATCACCTGTTGGAACGCGGCACTCATGTGGTTCAGCGAACGATCGGTGAAGACCACCGAAAATTCCTCAAGCCCCGTGGGATCAACTGTATCGAGTAGTGCGGCCATGGTCTGTCTGCCTTGTCTGAATTGGATCGGTGCAGATTTGCCGCCCTTGGGCGGCGCTGCAAGTCATTCCTTGCGATATTCCTGCGCTATCTTGGCGCAAGCGCGTTGCCCATGGGAAACGGAATATCACATGCGCGTCTAAAGCGGACCGGAAAGCCGTTCTTCTGACAAAAGAACGTTGGCATCCAAGCTGGCCACTCCGGGCAGCAGCATGATCCGGCGACGGAGGACGCGTTCAAAGTCGGACAGATCACGCGCCACAACACGGAGCCGGTAATCATAGGCACCAAGAACGTGCTCAACAGTCTGAACCTCGGGGATCGCGCTGACGGCACGTTCGAAATCGCCAAGGCTGGCTTGCCCTTTGGTGCCCAGTTTAACACCCAGAAATACGGTGACGCCGAACCCCAATGCCTGCGCATCCAGTTCCACGCGCGTGCCAGAAATGGCCCCCGCTTCTTTCAAACGTTTTATCCGGCGCCATGTTGCCGGTTGCGACAACCCAAGCGTTGCGCCCAAAGCGCCAGCGCTGGCGGTCGCGTCATCCGACAAAGCCTTGAGCAAGGCGCGGTCTGTGTCATCGATTTCGATCACAGCGGCAGCCTTTCGTCATACTTGATCCGCGCAATGTGCATCAGCGCCTCGACATCGGTCATGTGCGGAAGCGCCAAGATCTTTTCGCGGTAAAGCTGCTGATAATGTCCGAGATCGCGCGCAATCACCGACAGGCGCACGTCGACCTGACCAAGGAAGGTCTGGATTTCGACGACCTCAGGCACCTTACGAGCGGCGGCAGTGAATTCCTCAAACGCCTGCGGGCGGGACTTATCCAAGGTGACGCGCAAAGATACCTCGACCGCATAGCCAAGCGCCTGCCAGTCGATCACTGCCTGAGCGCCTTTCAGGATGCCAGAGGCGCGCAAACGCTCCAAGCGACGGGTCAATGTCGCCGCCGTCACCCCTGCCCGCTCGGCCAGTTCCTGCCCCGTCAGATCAGGATCGGCCTGATACTGGCGAAGAATGCGTCTGTCGGTATCATCAAGCATAGATTTCCACACATACCGAAGTTTGGAGAATTATTTTTTCACCAAATGAAGAAATTACCGGAAAAACGCAAGCTATTTCACTTCTGCCATCTCTATGGTGCCGCCAGAACATAACCTGGAAGGAAGAATCGATGCGCGTATATTACGACCGCGATTGCGACATTAACCTGATCAAAGACATGAACGTTGCCATCCTTGGCTACGGTTCCCAAGGCCACGCACACGCACTGAACCTGCGTGACTCCGGCGCGAAAAACGTTGTTGTTGCTCTGCGCGAAGGCTCCCCCTCGGCGAAGAAAGCCGAAGGCGAAGGCCTGAAAGTCATGGGTATCGCGGAAGCGGCCGCATGGTGTGACCTGATCATGTTCACAATGCCCGACGAACTGCAGGCAGAGACATACAAGAAATACGTTCACGACAACCTGCGCGAAGGCGCGGCAATCGCGTTCGCACACGGCCTGAACGTACACTTCGGCCTGATCGAGCCGAAGCCCGGCGTTGACGTCATCATGATGGCCCCCAAAGGCCCGGGCCATACCGTTCGTGGCGAATACACCAAAGGCGGCGGCGTGCCCTGCCTGGTTGCTGTAAACAACGACGCATCCGGCAAAGCGCTGGAAATCGGCCTGTCTTACTGCTCGGCCATCGGTGGCGGCCGCTCAGGCATCATCGAAACCAACTTCCGCGAAGAGTGTGAAACAGACCTGTTCGGCGAACAGGCCGTTCTCTGTGGTGGTCTGGTTGAACTGATCCGTTGCGGTTTCGAAACTCTGGTCGAAGCAGGCTACGCGCCTGAAATGGCCTATTTCGAGTGTCTGCACGAAGTGAAGCTGATCGTTGACCTGATCTACGAAGGCGGCATCGCGAACATGGACTACTCGATCTCGAACACAGCCGAGTACGGTCAGTACGTCACAGGCCCGCGCATCCTGCCTTACGAGCAGACAAAGAAAGCGATGAAAGAAGTTCTGACAGACATCCAGGAAGGCAAGTTCGTTCGCGACTTCATGCTGGAAAATGCTGTTGGCCAACCGACAATCAAAGCATCCCGTCGCCACAACGACGAACACCAGATCGAAGCCACAGGCGAGAAACTGCGCGGCATGATGCCGTGGATTTCCGCCGGCAAGATGGTCGACAAGTCGAAGAACTAAGTTCTAACGACACGATGACAGGGAACGCGCCGCGCATTTTTGCAGCGGCGCGTTTTCTTTTTGACCATATGGACAAGACTGCCAGCTGACCCTAGGCCAGACCAACGCCCCTATTTCGGAGTCCCCCAATGTCCCAGCCACAGATCACTGCCATGTCATGGATCATGGTTGCCGCTTTGGGCGTGGTCTGGGGATCGACATTTTTCGTCATTGAACTGGCGTTGCCCGGGATTACCCCAAGCTGGCTGGCAGCTTATCGCATCACCTTTGCTTCGGCGCTGACATTCGCAATCTGGAGATTTGCGGGCGGCAAACTGTTTTTGGGCCCCGACCGGCCTTGGGCGGTACTGGCTCTGATCGGGGCGCTTAGCTCTGCTATTCCGTTCATTCTGCTGAGCTGGAGCCAAACCCAAGTCACTAGCGCCTTTGCCGGTGTATCCATGGCAGCCGTCGCTTTGATGGTCCTGCCCTTGGCCCATGTGTTCGTGCCGGGCGAACGGATGACCGTGCGCCGCACGTTGGGATTCCTGATCGGCTTTGTCGGCGTTTTCATCCTGATCGGCGGGCAATTCTTTCAATCCACCGGTGCCGCGTTCGAAACATGGGGAAGACTGGGGTGCCTTACCGCTGCGGCCTGCTACGCCGTCAGTTCGGTCACCATGCGCAAGCTGCCTCCAGTCGATCCTATTGGCCTTTCAGCGGTCACTTTGGCTTTCGGTATGGTGATCGTCGTGCCCTTTGCTTGGGCGACCGAGGGCGCACCGCCCCTGCCGGACAACAAGACACTGTTCTATCTGGCCGTTCTTGGTCTGTTACCGACCGCAGGCGCGAACCTGCTCCGGGTTCTGGTGATCCGCAGTGCAGGTCCGGTCTTTATGAGCCTGACCAACTATCAGGTTCCCGTTTGGTCGGTCCTTCTTAGCGTCATTGTGCTGAACGAACCTTGGCACAGCAGCCTGATCTGGGCGTTGCTGCTGATTTTGGCAGGGGTCGGCCTTAGCCAATACGGCGCCCTTCGACGCCTGTTCGGTAAAACCAACCCCTAATCCGTTTAGTCCCAGCAGCTGACCAGAACGGTCATGGCCGTTGTTGCCTCTGTCAGATCTTCGGGCGCGACGACGCCACCACCTGATGTGCTGTTGAACCGGACACCCGATTGCGACAACAGCGTTTCAATCGCCGATGCTTTGGCTGCAAAGCTGACCTCATCCGGAAGGCTGCGCGCACCTGTGTCGCGGGGCAGCATCATGCCGACAACAGCACCACCCGCATCGACAACAGGGCCGCCTGCGTCACCTGGCAATGAGGCCAGCGCCAGACGTTTCAGCGTGTCTTCACCAGACAGACCTTTGACATCTTCCAAGGTGCCGAACGTCATCGTCGGGCCACTCAGAACGCCGCCATATGAGTACCCTGCAACGGCAACTTCGCTTTGAATGCGCGGATCATCTGTACGGAATTCAGCAAACATACGCGGCGCGAGCGATGATTTCGGCGTCAGGAGCGCGACACCCAAAGCTTCGTCTTGCGCAAGGATGTCTGCCTCGGTTGTTTCATCTAGCGTAATGCGGCCGCAGTTCTGAACGGCATTGCTTGCCGTCAGAACATGGCCCTGGCCATCCACATAGAAACCCGACACCGACATGCGCGGTGTCCGAATGCGAAGACCGGACAGAAGGTCGACGCCCTGCCCGTCGCCGGACGTCGCCGCTGGGTCAAGAACGGCATTCGACACCGTAAAGGTGGACTGCATCATCGCTAGAACGCGTGTACGGCGTTCTTCGTCATTGGCGGGCCAGATCAGGGTAAAGCCCTTGATGTTGTCGTCTTCCAGCGACACCTCTGTATGGCTGACAATCTTGCTGTTTTCGCCGACCAGAACAAAACCGTCACGTTTGCGTTCACGCGGCCCATCCAACGGCACAATCTCGAGCGTTTGCATGATCTCGTAAAGACCAAACAAGGTGTCACGGTCGCCAGGCTGAGAGATCAATAGAACACGCGCGCCTAGGTCGTCGGTCGCAGAGTAATGCGCGAAGGGCGATTCATACTTTTCAAATGCGACCTTGGCTGTCGGCATATCCATCGCGATACCAGCCCGAGCATCGGTCACAAGACCCATACCAAGACCATCAAGCACAGCATTGTACTGGCGCTTCAGCTCCGCGCGCTGGCGGGTCGTCAGAACGCCGGTCACTTCGAAGTTGTTGGCCTCTTGCCACGCTGCCATCGAACTCCTTGTGCCACGCCCGAACGCCGCGTCGATTGCCCCGTTGTAAAACCCTGCCCATTGCAATGCGATTTGCAGGTCTGCGCGTTCTTCGCGTGTCAGTTCAGCCTCGGACGCGCGGGCCTGACGGGGTGTTTCGTCCGGCTCTTCAATCACCGGTTCGGGTTCTGGTTCTGCGACCACTTCGGGCGTTGTTTCGACAACTGGAGTTTCTGCGGTTTCAGTGGTCGGTTCTTCTGTGGCGACCGGCTCTTGTGTTACAGTGCCTGTCGCCCCGATCGGCCAGAACTGCTGACCGTATTGATCGCCCTCTTCAATATAGCTGTCACGGGGCACCTGCCCGTCTGCCCGCAGCCTGCGCAACCGCGCTGCGGCATCATCTGCGGTATAAGGCCCAAGCGCGATGCCGTACCAACCGCCACCAAGGGCGAAACCATTCACATCCGCCAGATAGGATGCGTAATCGCGCAAACGATCCTCT
>CATNDK010000084.1 GCA_950096585.1 Thalassococcus halodurans
AAAACCAATGGCTACAAAAATTCGTCTCGCCCGCGGCGGTTCCAAAAAGCGCCCCCACTACGCAATCGTTGTTGCAGACAGCCGCATGCCCCGCGACGGCCGTTTCATCGAAAAAGTCGGCACATATAACCCGCTGCTGGCAAAAGACGACGAGCGTCGCGTTGTCATGAACGTAGAGCGCATCCAGTACTGGCTGGGCCAGGGCGCTCAGACAACTGACCGCATCCAGCGTTTCCTCGAAGCCGCAAACCTGGCCGAGAAGAAAGAGCGCAACAACCCGAAAAAAGGCACACCGGGCAAAGCTGCTCAGGACCGTGCAGAAGCAAAAGCTGAAAAGGCGCGTGAAGCAGAAGAAGCTGCAAACGCACCGGCAGAAGAAGCAGCCGCAGAAGAATAAACCCTTCTGCCTGTTTCAGGCTTTCGAACGGCGGATCAGGAAACTGGTCCGTCGTTTTTTATTGGGTATTGGAAATGGCCGCGCATCGACGGCGCGCGCAGTGGCGAGCAGTCCGTTGAACCAAGCGATTTATCCCAGCCGAATCCGAAGAAGCCAAAAGTTGCGCGCATACCCACCAAAATCGCCGCCGCGTGGGCGCGCGTCGTCGATGCGCGGCGGCCTACGGCCTTTGCTCCGCGCCTTCAAAGAAAAGACCCCGAAACTGACAATGCCGCCAAACCATTGCCCTTGCCCCTGAACCCGCGCTATTTGAAACTCAACACGGCCTGAGGGACACACAGCATGAGCGACATGATCTGCGTAGGGGTAATCGGCGGCGCCTTTGGCGTAAACGGCGAAGTGCGCATCAAAAGCTATACGGCCGATCCCGAAGCCATCGAAGACTATGCGCCGCTGCAAACCGAAGACGGTAGCAAGACCTTCGACATCCAGATCACACGCGGCGTCAAACAGGGCTTTGCCGCCCGCCTTAGCGACGTACGCACCAAGGAAGAGGCCGACGCCCTGAAAGGCGTGCGCCTGTTCGCCCCGCGTGATCGCCTGCCGAACCTGCCCGACGACGAATACTACCACGCCGACCTGATCGGTCTGTCCGTCTATGACACGGGCGGTCAATTGATCGGCAAGGTGCGCAATGTGCTGAACCATGGCGCGTCGGACATTCTGGAAATCGCGGTCGACGGCAAAAGCGGCACGACATTGCTGCCCTTTACCCTTGCGGCTGTTCCGACAGTCGATCTGACCGCCGGACGCATTGTTGCAGATCCGCCAGATGGTCTGTTTGACGACGAATAAACCATAAAATCCGCGGCAAAAGACCCGTTTTAGCCACAATCATCCCGTATGAGTCGG
This sequence comes from Thalassococcus halodurans, assembly GCA_950096585.1. GTDB lineage: Bacteria > Pseudomonadota > Alphaproteobacteria > Rhodobacterales > Rhodobacteraceae > Thalassococcus > Thalassococcus halodurans_A. The sequence goes on from CATNDK010000084.1 coordinate 1,310, forward strand.
CTGAAAGTTATTGAGGTTATTTAGTGCGTCGTTTGTGCATTCGCGGTGTTTTGCTGGGGATAGCGGTATTCCCTGCGGCTTTTCTGTTGTCGCTGGCAACGGAAACACGCGTCACGTTGGTGCAAACATTGGGCGCAGTCGGCCTGATCGCCTGCTTTGTCCTACTTGCCTGCATCGCCATCCATTTCTCGTCCCAACACCGGAAACGTCATGCGGCCATCCCCGAAGACCCGCAGCCCGTCGCCCTACTGACAGGCCGCTCCCGACGAGCGCTGCAGGCCACATTGCCGCACGCGGATGAGCAGCGCCAAGCGGTCGATCAGCACCTTCAACGCAACGGCACCATCAGCACCCACGCGGTGTTTGGCAATGAACCCGAAAGCCGCGACAGCGCGATCACCCGCGTTGTGCGCCTGATTGCCGATACATGGCACGCGCCGACGACGGCCCATATGACCCCCGATCAGGTGACTGATATTTTTGTTCTGGAAAAGCTGCTGCGTGCCTCGCCGGAAGAGGCTGGCGCTTTGGCGCAGATGTTCCGCGATCCGTCGCGTGTTCTGGAAATCCGCGACCAGATCGCCGCCTTGGCGCGGCAGCGGGCGCAATACGAACAGCAACGCGATGCGTTTTCCGCCAGCTGGGCGCTGTGGCGGACCCAAACGGTGAACCTATCGCCTTTGTCCCTGATCGACGATCTTGCCGCCATGGCGCACCCTGATCCGGACCTTTGGCACAAGGTCATCGAAGACCACGACCCAGACGATAAAACCCAACGCGACGCTGCCCTGTGGTGCGCGCTGCAACCCGATTGCGACCGCGCCTCGGTCGCGTTGTTTCTGGCGCGGATTGCTGGGCAATCAACGCTGGTCTATGCCGCCGAAACGGGTGATCGCGTCTATCTGGATGGTGTTCATCAAGTGATCCGGCAATGGAACGAGGCGATGTATCAGCGCCACGAACTTGCCCTTGATCCACCCGAGGCCGTTCTGGACGCTGCCAAAGATTTCCACCAAGCGCTGGCAGATGTGGCGGCCATTCTAGAACAACCCGAATGGCCTATGCCCAAATCCGCGTTCACCGAATACGCGGGCCGCACGCCCCTGCCGCGCAGCGCGTGGGATGTTGCAGACGGCGGGCTAATGCGAAAACCCGTGGTCAGCGACTATATGATCTGATCTCTGACGGTTGCCTTTTGCCTTCGCCCGCCAAGGGCGCTAGAGAACGGCGCAAACACCCTTAACCGCAGTCAGGTGGCCCCATGTCCAACCCCTCCCGCTCACTCGGGCGCAAAAGCATTTCAGTCAGCCTGAAACCCCGCGACCTGATGGCCGAGCGTGCTGATCTGCACAATGTCTGGAAGGCGCAGGTGATCACCCTGATGCCCGAGGCCTTCCCCGGCATCCTTGGCGAATCCCTGACGGGCCGCGCCCTGAAAGACGGGCTTTGGCAGCTGGAAACCGTGCCCCTTCGCGAATTCGGCGAAGGCAAACACCGCAACGTCGATGACACGCCCGCAGGCGGCGGCGCGGGTATGGTGCTGCGCCCTGACATCATGGGCGCCGCCATCGAAGACGCCCGCCAGCGCATCGCACCGGGTGCGCCGCTGATCTATCTGTCGCCCCGTGGCCGCCGGTTTGACCAGTCCATGGCACGCATGCTCAGCGAAGGGCCGGGCATGACGCTGATCTGTGGCCGGTTCGAAGGTTTGGACCAGCGTGTGATGGATCATTACAACGTGGTCGAGGTGTCTTTGGGCGACTTTGTCCTGACCGGAGGAGAGCTGGCAGCACAGGCCTTGATTGACGCGACGGTTCGACTTATACCGCGCGTGCTTGGGAATCAGGCATCCATCGAAGAAGAATCCTTCTCGCACGGATTGCTGGAACATCCCCAGTACACCAAACCCGCCGTCTGGAATGGCCGCGCGATCCCTGACGTTCTTCTGTCAGGACATCACGCGAATATCGCCAAGTGGCAACGGGCTATGGCCGAAAGGCTAACTAAAGAACGACGACCTGACCTCTGGCGGGCTTATTGTGCGAACCACGATAGGGACCCGGATGAAGACCAAGAGCTCTGAGGACGCGCACACCTTTGCGGAACAAACCGCAAGCAAAATAGGAGAAGGTCAGATGGATCTGATCGCACAGCTGGAAGCAGAACAAATTGCTTCCCTCGGGAAGAACATTCCCGACTTTAAAGCCGGCGACACCATTCGCGTGGGCTATAAGGTGACCGAAGGTACGCGTACTCGTGTGCAGAACTACGAAGGCGTCTGCATCAGCCGCAAGAACGGCAAGGGCATTGCCGGTTCGTTCACCGTTCGCAAGATTTCCTTCGGTGAAGGCGTGGAGCGTGTGTTCCCGCTGTTCTCGACAAACATCGAGTCGATCGAAGTTGTCCGCCGTGGCCGTGTACGCCGCGCCAAGCTGTACTATCTGCGTTCGCGTCGTGGTAAGTCCGCGCGTATCGCCGAGGTCACCAACTACAAAGCGCCCAAAGGCGCCGAAGCGTAAGGAACCGGCGAGATGAAAAAAGACATCCACCCCGATTACCACACAATCACTGTCAAAATGACAGATGGTTCCACTTTCGAAACACGTTCGGTCTGGGGCAAAGAAGGCGATACAATGTCGCTGGAAATCGACCCGACAGCACACCCGGCATGGAACGGCGGCTCGTCCCGCCTTATGGACCAGGGTGGTCGCGTTTCCAAGTTCAAAAAGAAATACGAAGGTCTGGGCTTCTAATTCAGCTCAAACTGACGGTTCTGAAAGGCCCACGCATTTGCGTGGGTCTTTTGTTTTGGATGAACAAAATTAGAAAACTTGAAATATCGTACTTTCCGAAGCTGGCTAGCAGCACCTAAGAGTTGTAATGTTGACTCTCCTTCGCGTCAGGTGGTCGTTTAATCCATGCCCAACTCCTCAGAATCTTACAACTATGTGCTATATATCGATGAAGCAGGAGACGACGGACTTAAACGGGTTAAACCGATAGACGAAAACGGTGGGAGTGAATGGCTTTGCATCGGAGGACTTTTAATCCGCGCGGACTTTGAAGCAGACACCGTTGAATGGGTCAGGGACATTAGGAAGAATATCAACGCTGTCCAAGGTCCTGCATTACATTATCGAGACCTTTCTCCTACCAAAAGAAGGCGAGCGTGCGAATTACTAGCCGAGTACCCATGCAGGTTCTTTTCCGTCGCCTCAAACAAAAAAAATATGCGGGGCCATAATAATTCTCGCGCAGCCAAGCGAGGCGGCAAGCAATGGTATTACAATTATTGCGTTCGCCTGCTCATGGAGCGAGTTACAGACTATTGCCTGCAAGACAGCACCAAACGCTTTGGTGAGCCACGATGTATAAGGGTGATATTCAGCGCCCGAGGTGGTCACTCATACGGTCAAACAAAAGCCTATTGGGAGTTGCTGAAAAAACAGGCTACTGGAGGATCGACTTATTTGAATAAACGCGAGATTGCGTACCAAGTATTGAGGTTTGGCCTCGTTGAATATGTCCCGCACTATAGCGTAGCTGGACTACAGTTGGCAGATGTAGTCGCCAGTTCAGTTTACCAAGCCGCCGATGCTCTAGGACCAAAATGGGCGATTGAACCAGCAAAAGCACTCGAACCACGAATGGGTAGAGAAAGAGGACTAATTGCAGACTACGGCATTGTATTGCAGCCATCAGCTAAAAAGGCAGAATTAACTGATGATCAAAAGCTGATTTTCCAGCACTACGGATATCAGTTCTGAAGAGCGTGGGCCCCGGCCCCAAGTTGCATTAAGTCTTCTAGGCTGTCATCCGTTTGGACAACCGTACTAAATGCCGCCAGAGTCACATATTGCGCTCCAACATGGGGGTGTTCCGGTGTTTCCCACGCTCATAATTTTCGCACATATTGTGGAATCTGTCATCTAAAATATGCGCTTACGCATATATAGGTTAAAAACACTAAACAATTTATTTAGTACTAACGACATTCACGCAAATATGCAGTGATCCAGCATCGCCCCTATGGCAGGGTTTCCATCACAAGACACAATCGGGGGCGGCATGGGGATCATAAGACGGATACGGCTGTGGGGCACGCTGGTATTGGCGTCGATGCTTTTGGTGGCCTGTGCGCTTCAGATCAGCCATTCGACCGATACCGCGATCCCTGCCCGTCCTGCCGATGGTCTGCGCGTCGCGACCCACAACGCCCATTACATCATCCTGTCGAAGGAAACCGGCGCTTGGTCGGTTGCCGATTGGAACGAACGTGCCCCTGCCATGGATGCCGCCTTCAAGGCGGTGGATGCCGACATCATCGCCTATCAAGAGATGGAAAGCTTCTCGGGCGGGGATTCAGACGACGTCAATCTGGCCCGCAGCTATCTGGCCGATCGCAATCCTGATTACAGCATCGCGGCCATCGGCGACTGGCGGGAGTTTCCGTCGACCCAGCCGATCTTTTACCGCAGCGCGCGGCTGCACCTGCTGGATCAAGGGTGGTTCTTTTTCTCGGACACGCCCGACGTGATCTATTCGCGCACCTTCAACGGGTCTTGGCCTGCGTTCGCGTCTTGGGCCGAATTTCAGGACCGTCAGAGCGGCAAGCGGCTAGCAGTGATGAACCTCCACTTCGAATACAAAAACGCGTCGAACAGGCTGCAATCGGCGGCGCTGGTGGTTGACCGCACAGCCCCCCTTGCCGCCCGCAACGATGCGGTGATCCTGCTGGGCGATCTGAATGCCGTGGCCGGGTCCGAGACGATGGAAATCCTTGAAGCCGCAGGCTACCGCTTTGCCCCCGTTGATGGCGCGACCTACCACATGAACCGTGGAGTGAACCTATTTGGCGCCATTGACCACATCGCCACCATCGGCGCGGTTCAGCCCATCGATGCCCCCGTCATCGTGCAGCAAAAGTTCGCAGGCGACTGGCCGTCAGATCACTATCCTGTCCTGATGGACCTGCGTCTGGCCCCCTGAAACAGGGCAATTCGGTTGTGTCCCTGACGCCCCTATTTTTTTCGCGTTTCGCCGCAAAATTGCACCACGCTTTTCTTGCCGAGGTCCACAAGATACCGTAGGTGGCAAAGCCCGCAGGCAAACATGCGGATATAAATGAGGGACGGCAAGTGGCGCATATTATAGTTGTCGGAAACGAAAAGGGCGGTGCGGGGAAATCGACGGTTTCCATGCACGTTGCAACGGCCCTGTGCCGCGCGGGGCATCGCGTGGGCGTCTTGGATTTGGACCTGCGCCAGCAAACCACCGGCAGCTACATCCGGAACCGGAAGAAGTTTCTTGAGGCAGAAGGGCTAGACCTGCCCAGCCCGATCTATCAGGAACTGCCCGAGATTGATCAGGCCTCGCTCCAGCCCGGCGAAAACGTCTATGACCACCGCCTGTCCGCCGCTGTGGCCAAACTGGAACCCGAAACGGACTTTATCCTGATCGACTGCCCGGGGTCGCATACCCGCCTGAGTCAGGTCGCCCATTCGCTGGCCGACACGTTGATCACACCGCTGAACGACAGCTTTGTCGATTTCGATCTGCTGGCCCATGTGGATTCCACCGGTGACAAAATCCTTGGCCCGTCGGTTTATGCCGAAATGGTCTGGAACGCGCGTCAGCTGCGGGCGCAAGCCGGTCTGAAGCCCATCGACTGGATTGTTCTGCGCAACCGCCTTGGTGCCCAGAACATGGTGAACAAACAAAAGATGGAAAAGGCGCTGGAACGTCTGGCCAAGCGGATCGGTTTCCGCATCGCACCCGGCTTTTCCGAACGTGTTGTGTTCCGTGAACTGTTCCCGCGTGGGCTGACCCTGCTTGATCTGAAGGATGTGGGCGTCAAACAACTGAACATCTCGAACATCGCGGCGCGGCAAGAGCTTCGCGATCTGATCAAAGAACTGAACCTGCCGGGCGTCGAGATCAGCTTTTGAACAAACCCGAATAGTTTTTATCGTGGTTCTCGGTCGCAACGAGAGCCGCGATAAAGATCGCGTAGACGCCTTTGACACAGGCGTAGACCGACAGGACAATCATCAAAATCCACGCGTCGCGTTCGTTGCCAAGCGTTGCGGTCAGCGCCGCCATCGCCAACCAGAACACCCCCGAAAGCGCCATCATCCCGCGGCCATCGAGTGTCCGGCTGAAAAGGACGGCGCCCAGATTGCCCAAACCGGCCAGCCCCATCGCCGCCGAGATCAGCAAGCCCGCCTGTTCAAACGGGATCATCGCGCAGATCGCCAAAACGCCTGACGCAATCAGGGCCATCACGCCAAAGCTGTAGATTTGCGTCAGCGACCCCCAAAGGTCCGGGATGTACCGCGCGTTCAACACCACGATAAGACCCGCCATTGCCAAGGACAGCGTTGTTACGAACGGGCTGAACGACCAATGCCAAGACACGTCGCTTAGTAGAAGGATACCTGCGACGGCCATCAGCCATCCGTATCCGATCAACGCCGCAAAACCGCGTTTCGTCCCTTGCTCGGGCGGGTTCTTTTTCGAATTGTTTGTCACTATCGCGATCCCCTACCGGAAAAACGAACAAAAAATGTCTTCAATCAAACCGGCCCCACGTGACAGAAACTGCCGCTAGGGATGTCGTGCAAAAGGTCGTCAAGTTCCCGTACGAAACCGCGCGCGACAAAGCCGATCAGGGCGTTTAGAAATCTTTACGCGCGCCAAACCAGATCGGATCACACAAAATTTAAGAAAATCGCGGGGGAAGTCCGAAGGCCGTGGTGCTTGCCTTCGCTTAAGTGCTTTGCCTAGGGTTTGAACCAGCGCACACCGCCAGAAAGGCCAGCACATGCCCGCACCGATCAATCAGTTCAAACAGCAGCTATTGGCAGGGACCCGCACCGTTGGGCTTTGGATGGGATTTTGTGATCCCTACGTGGCGGAGCTTGTCGGCAAGTCCGGTTTCGACTGGGTGGTGATCGACGGAGAGCATACGCCGAATGACATCCCGCTTTTGACACGGCAGCTTCAGGTGCTGGATCCCCTGTCGACCTCGGCAATTGTGCGGCTGCCTGTGGGGGATGTGAACCTGATCAAGCAAGTGTTGGACGGCGGGGCGCAGACATTGCTGATCCCGATGGTGAACACAGCCGAACAGGCAAAGCAACTTGTCGCCGCGATGCGCTACGCGCCCGAGGGCATCCGGGGCATGGGCGGGGCGCTGGCCCGCAGCACGAACTTCGGGCGCGATGCCGACTATGTCGCGACAGCCAACGATCAGATGTGCCTGCTAGTCCAGATCGAAACGCGCCAAGGGCTGGAAAATCTGGACGAGATTTTGGCCGTCGACGGGGTAGATGGCCTGTTTGTCGGCCCCGCCGATCTGTCCGCCGAAATGGGTTTCCCCGGCCGCCCCGATGCCCCCGAGATGCAGGCGTTGATTTCGGAAACGCTGGGCCGGATCAGGGATGGGGGCAAAGCGGCGGGTATCATCGACTTCAGCGAAGATGCCGTCGCCCGCCATTATGCCAGCGGGGCGCAGTATGTGGCTGTCGGCGCGGATATCACCTTTTTGTCACGCGGCCTGCGCGATCTGGCAACGCGGTGGAAAGATCAGGTTTCGACCTTCGATTAACCGCCTGTTTACCATGTGGCGGCAGTTTGACGGCTATGAAGCGGTCTCTCACATTCTGCTTGCTGCTTGCAGCCTGCAACACCCCCAGTCAGGGGTATTGGGGCGCTGACAAAATGCAGTTCACCGAAGGCGGGATGCGCTTTGTCGCCTATCGCAAAGGCAATCTGATCGAAGTCTTGCGCACCTCGCCCGAGGTGTTGCCGACCTTTCCGCAGGTCGCCCTACGTGCTGTTCCGGTCGTCGAACGTCTGACCGGATGCAAGGCTGTCTGGGCCGAAGGGGATCAGGCCCTGATGGAGATGGGGCTGTCCTGCGACGGGGCCAAAGCCCCAAAGCGAAAGCGCCGTCCAAAGACGCTTTATTGCGATATCGTCACCGGACCAGCGCGTGATGGCGTGACCTATGGCGATATGCGCTGCGAACGTGGCTAAGACATCATCACCCCTTGATGGATACCCAATATCTTGTGGATAACCCGCCGATAGAAGCCAGATGATGCGCAAAACGTTTGACTCAGCGCCTTTCGGCCCCGCAAACTTGATGAATATCAGGAATCGGGGTGCCATTTGCGCTTTTCGCGACTCAAACTTGCAGGCTTCAAAAGCTTCGTTGATCCGACGGATCTGGTCATTGCCGAAGGGCTGACCGGTGTCGTGGGTCCGAACGGCTGCGGCAAGTCCAACCTGCTTGAGGCGCTGCGCTGGGTGATGGGCGAAAACCGCCCGACCGCGATGCGTGGCGGCGGCATGGAAGACGTGATCTTTGCCGGTGCCTCCAGCCGCCCTGCCCGCAACTTTGCCGAAGTCACGCTGACCATCGACAACTCTGATCGCCTTGCGCCCGCTGGGTTCAACGATCAGGACCAGCTCGAAATCGTCCGCCGCATCACCCGCGATGTGGGGTCTGCCTATAAAGCCAATGGCAAAGATGTGCGTGCCCGTGACATTCAGATGCTGTTCGCCGATGCCGCGACCGGTTCGACATCGCCCGCGCTGGTGCGTCAGGGCCAGATTTCGGAACTGATCAACGCCAAACCCAAGGCGCGCCGCCGCATTCTGGAAGACGCCGCTGGTATCGCAGGTCTCTATCAGCGCCGGCACGAAGCCGAGCTGAAGCTGAAGAATACCGAAGCGAACTTACTGCGCGTCGATGACGTTATTGAACAGTTGGCTGGACAGCTATCGCAACTGGCCCGTCAGGCCCGCCAAGCCGCCCGCTACCGCGCAATCGGCGAAGACCTGCGCCGCGCTGAAGGCATGCTGCTGTATCGCCGCTGGAAAGAGGCTGATCTGACCCGTGCCACCGCCGAAGAACAGCTGCGCGCCTCGTTGATGATGTCCGACGGCAACCTGGCAGAGATCCTGACACGGCCCTATGCGCTGCTGTTCCTGGCGCTGGCCTTGATCACGGTGATCTGGCCTTATATCGCGGCGCGCCTGGGCGCCCGGGCGCGGGCCAAGCAAGCGGAGGAACCGTCGTGAATTTCCTGAACCTGCCAACT
>CATNDK010000085.1 GCA_950096585.1 Thalassococcus halodurans
TGATCGCCCCCGACCGGGTCATATACGACATCGGCACCGCCAAGCGCTTTCATTTCGGCGCGAATGTCTTGGGTCGAGGCATCAATCAGGTGATCGGCCCCCATGGCCTTGGCCGCAGCAAGCTTTTCTTCGCCACGAGCGCAAGCGACAACTGTTGCGCCCATGACTTTACCGATCTCAACCGCGGTAAGCCCCACGCCACCCGCAGCGCCCAAAACCAACAGCGTTTCACCGGGCTCCAGATGCGCGCGATGGTCCAATGCCAGGTGGCTGGTGCCATAGGCGACCTGGAAGGCGGCGGCATTCACGAAATCCATCTGGTCCGGCAATTTGACCGCGCGCGACGCGTCATAAACGCCGTATTCAGCTAGGCCGCCTTGGCCGCCGAATACCGCAATCCGGTCGCCGATCACGAAATTTTCAACGCCTGCACCCAGTTTTTCGACCGTTCCGGCAACTTCCATCCCTAACACAAAGGGAAGTTGTGGCGTTTCTTGGTAGGTCCCTTTGATCATCAGGAGGTCAGCGAAATTGAGGCCACAGGCTTCAATCTTCACCAGAATTTGATTCTTACCGGGCTCTGGACGGTCGGTTTCGACCAGTTCCGGGCTAGCTTCGTGAGATGTGACTGTAAAAGCGCGCATTCTGCTGTTCCTCCGTCGTTGATGTTTGATGCGGATTTGTGAGTGCAAGGTCAACTGCGACGTCTGGTCCGTTTTACCAGGCGCTAAATTCCTATCGCCTTAAAATTGAGTGAAATTAATCTATTCCACTTTTAGTAATAGATTTGCTTGCCCCGTATAGCGGGAATGTAGTAGAAAGGTCTGACGCTAAGGGGGTGCTGGCGTTTGAGTCGGTGGATCGGGTGCCACGCCGCAAGGCTTGGTCCTTTTCACTTTTGAAATGGTTTCAAACCCAAGGGGTAATTGGATGACACATCCTGTAGACGTGCATGTCGGAAAACGTATCCGACACCGGCGGTGGCTGGTTGGCATGACCCAGCAGCAGCTCGCCGAAAAAGTTGGGATCAAGTTCCAGCAAATCCAGAAATACGAAACAGGCGCAAACCGCGTCAGCGCATCGCGCCTATGGGACATCTCTGATGCACTTGAGGTTCCGGTCAGCTTCTTCTTCGAAGGGATCGACTCGGAAGCGTCTGAAAACACCAGCGCAGCCAGCGTTCCGTCTGATCTGATGGGCGACAAAGAGGCGCTGGATCTTGTGCGTTCGTATTATGCGATTCCGGAAAACCAGCGCCGTCGTTTGTTCGAACTGGCGCGTGTTCTGTCCGACGTTGCATAATTCAGCTTTTCCGGCGGGGCGCGATTGTCCCGCCGGACATTCTCCGATAGCCAAGGCCTGAGCGATACGGAGATGCATGATGACGCAGGCCCAAACTCCTGAAACACAGCAATTGATCGAAACGGCACATGCGTTGGCTGATGCTGCACGTGCTGCGATCTTGCCTGTGTTCCGTGGCGCTGACCTTTCTATCGAAAATAAGTTGGACGGCGGATTTGATCCGGTCACCGAGGCAGACAAAGCGGCCGAGCGTGCGATGCGGGCGATACTGGCCGAACGTCGCCCTGATGACGGTATTCTGGGCGAAGAATATGGCCATGCAGAGGGGACCAGCGGCTGGACGTGGGTGCTTGATCCGATCGATGGCACGCGCGCGTTCATGGCCGGTGCACCGACGTGGGGCGTGCTGATTGCTGTGTCCGATGAGGCTGGCCCAAAGTTCGGCATCGTGGATCAGCCTTATATCGGGGAACGGTTCTGCGGCGGCTTTGGTCTGTCTACCTACTCCGGTCCGATGGGCGACCGGTCCTTAGGCACGCGCGCCACCCGCGATTTGTCCGACGCCCTGATCATGACGACATTCCCCGAAGTCGGCACGCCCGATGAAATGGCGGCCTTTCAAAGGGTTGCCGAAAAATGCAAGCTGACGCGCTACGGGATGGACTGCTATGCATACGCTCTGATTGCTGCGGGGCAGATCGATCTGGTGATTGAGGCCGGCCTGAATGCATACGACATTCAGGCACCCATGGCGGTGATCGAGGCCGCAGGCGGGATCGTCACGGATTGGAACGGAAATCCGGCGCACAATGGCGGGCAGGTTATTGCTGCCGCCAACGCCGATATCCACGCACAGGCGCTTGCCGCAATCCAAAAGCGATAAAAAGACCTAGGGTAGTGATATGACCGAATTTCTGATCCGGAATGCCCACACTATTCTGACCATGAACGACGCCGGATCAGAGTTGACCGGCCACGATCTATTGCTGCGCGACGGTGTTATCGCGGATATCGGTGTCGGCCTGTCGACATCAGGCGAAGTCGTTGACGCGAAAAACTGCGTCGTCACACCGGGTTTGGTCAACACGCATCACCATCTGTACCAAACCCTGACCCGTGCCGTACCGGGCGGGCAGGATGCGCTGCTTTTCGGTTGGCTGAAAACGCTCTATCCAATCTGGTCCCGCTTCGGACCCGAAGAAATGCGTGTGTCTGCGTTGATCGGCCTGGCAGAACTGGCGCTGAGTGGCTGCACACTGACGTCTGATCATCTCTACCTCTATCCCAATGGCGCACGCCTTGATGACACCATTGACGCCGCACGCGAGATTGGGCTGCGGTTTCATGCGACGCGCGGCGCGATGTCGATCGGAGAAAGCAGCGGCGGTCTGCCGCCGGACAGTCTGGTCGAGAACGAAGACGCCATTCTGAACGATTGCATCCGCGTGATTGACGCGTTTCATGACCCAAGCGAAGGCGCGATGGTCCGGGTCGGTGTTGCGCCGTGTTCGCCGTTCTCCGTCAGCCGCGAATTGATGCGGGATGCCGCCATTCTTGCGCGCGACAAGGGGGTGATGATGCACACCCATCTTGCTGAAAACGAAGAAGATATTGCCTATAGTCTGGAAACTTTCGGCTGCCGTCCCGGCCAGTACGCCGAGGATTTGGGTTGGACAGGATCGGACGTTTGGCATGCTCATTGTGTCAAGCTCGATGGCCGTGAAATCCGCCTGTTCGCAGACAGCCGCACCGGCGTGGCACATTGCCCTTGTTCGAATTGCCGTCTTGGCTCGGGGATCGCTCCGGTGCGGGCGATGCGGGATGCCGGGGTGCCTGTGGGGCTGGGGGTAGACGGGTCGGCATCAAACGATGCGGGCAACCTGATGGCCGAGGCGCGCCAGACCATGCTGTTGCAACGCGTGGCCAACGGAGCTGACGCTATGAGCGCGCGTGAGGCGCTTTACATTGCGACACGTGGCGGGGCCGAGGTTTTGGGGCGCACCGATTGCGGGCAGGTCGCTGTTGGGAAACGGGCCGATATTGCGATTTGGGACGTGTCAGGCATCGAAAGCGCAGGTAGTTGGGACCCCGCGGCGCTGCTGTTGGCAGGCCCAATGCAGGTGCGCGATTTGTTTGTGGAAGGTCGCCAGATCGTTCGGGACCGACAGATCACAACCATTCCGTTGGCGCAGGTGATCAATCAGCAAAACTCATTGGCACGCGCCTTGGTTGACGCATAAAAAAAGCGGGCAATGCCCGCTTTTTTGCAAATCAAACTGTGTGATCAGCCGGCAGCCCGTGCTTTGGGCTGAAAGCCGATGTTGTCGGACACTGCGAACTTACCACCTTCCAGCTTTGCAATTTTTCCCTCACGCAGAAGGGTGCCAAAGCTTCTCAGGCGGTCTTCGCGACTGTAGTCTGTCGCATCCGCTTCGCGCATTTTGGCCATAAGCTGTGGGCGCGAAAAGGCATCCTGTCCCTCAACGAAGGACATGTAGGCTGCGGCTGCCTCAAGCATTTCTGCAAGATCGGTCGCGCCAACGCGTTCCGCATATTCTGCAAAGCCTTCATCATTCGAAGCAGGCTGGGCCACATCCTCGACTTTGCGGGACACACGGCGCGGGCGGATCGGTGCCGCATCTTCCGGTCGGTCGATGCGCTGTTCAGCCACCAGTTTCAGCGGGGCCGGTTTGTTCTGATCCGGACGCGTCGGGCGCGGTGTTTGCGCGGTCGCTTGCGGGCGGCGTGGGCGCACAACGGTGGCCAGATCTTCGCGGTATGGGTCAGCCTCTTCTTTTTTCTTGGATTTGCCGCCCAGAATGCGGTCGGCGCGGGTTGCGGCGACGGCTGCGCGCAGATGCGCGATGGCGTTCCGGCGGCGGTTGCCTTCCGGTTCGTCCAATTGCTGGTTGGTTTCGTCCAGAATGCGCGACACCGATGATCCGTCTTCGCCGACCTTACCTTCTGTCAGCAGGGCACGGCCCGGGCTGGACATCTTAACGGCGCGGCGTACGTCGGAGACGGCCTCGGACAGGTCAACCTCGATCTCGGGTTCTGCCACCATCGATGGTTCGAGATCCTCAAGGTCGTCTTCAAAGTTCTCGTCCGAGAAGACATCTTCCAACTCGCGGCTGAATTCATCGTCTTCATCTTCGTCGTCTTCCTCGGCGAACATGCTGACTTCTTCGTCGTCATCTTCGTCTTGGTCATCAAAGAAGGCATCGACGCTTTTGTCTTCGGCGACTTCATCTTCGTCGTCGAAGTCGTCTTCGTCTTGCGAAAGTTCCAGAGGCTCGTCTTCGTCCTCAAGGTCGTCATCGTCTTCGAAGGCACTGGCAAGTGCTGCGTCGAAGTCATCTTCCTCGTCGTCGTCGGCCACGAATTCGTCTTCCAAATTCGCAAGTTCGCGTGTCAGAGCCTCTTCGTCTTCGTCGCTGAGCGAGCTTTCGATGTCAGGTGTCACGCTTTGCGCCACTTCCTGTGCGTCGTCGTTTTCCGCATCATCAGCAGCTTCGACCACACCGGCCGCAACAGCCGCATCAAAGGCGGCGCGTTTTACGCGAACGACCCGTGCACGTGAGCGGATAAGCTGCTTTTTCGGCGCCTCATCCTCAAACTCACCGTCGAGTTCGGCTTCTTCCGCGGGCAGATCATCAGGCGCGTCGATCTGGTCGTCGTCATCCAGGCTGTCCTGATCCGCAAGAACGCTGGCCAGAGTATCGGCAAGCATGCCGTCATCATCTTCGTCGTCATCAAGCAAAACTTCGGCTTCAGGGGCGTCGGCGATTGCTTCGGGATCGTCCTGATCTGCCATGATACGCGCCATGGCATCGGCGTCGAACTCTTCGTCTTGGACGTCTTCTTTGATCTCGGCCGCTGGCGCGAGCTCATCTTCGAAATCTTCGTCGATCAGATCGTCAAAGGTCAGATGTTCTTCTGTTTCAAAGGCTTCTGCATGCTGATCTTCGGTAAAGTCGTCTGCAATGTCCTCTTCGCGGTGCTCATTGCTTTCAACAACCGCACGAATACGGCTGAGTTTTGCCGCGACGCTGGATGGATCGGTCAGGGCAGGGCGCGCGGTTTCGGCCTTGGGTGCAACGACATCTTCCAAAGCGGAGGCATCGATCTGCTCTTCCTCGGTGTCGATGACGCTTTCGGCAATGGCTGCGATACCGTTTGCTTCTGGCGTTTCATCGGCCTGAATGTCGGTCTCGTCAGTTTCCTGGACGGCAGTGATATCTTGATCCGCTTCGACGGGCAGGTCGTCTGCGGCTGTTTCGACGCTTTGCGTGTCTTGGGGGGCTGGTGTTGCCTTGGGTGTATCATCTTGCGCAGCTTCCGGTGCGGCAGCAGCGGCGGCCGTTGTCACGGCTGCGGCTTGGCCCAGGGACGGGCGCAAAACGACACCGCCGTTTTCCAGACGTGCATCAACCCGACGGGCGACTTCACGTTCGGCAATACGGGCCAGCATTTCTGCGTCCGGTGTGGGCGGCTCTGCCCCGAAATAGCGGTCTTCCTGCGCGAGATCGCGGAAGTATTCAGAAATAGCCTTCATCATCTCGAAGGAATCGTCGAATCCCTCCAAGGTGCACGAAAAAGTGCCATAGCTTACTGTTAAAATTTTGCTCGAACTGACCATTTCCTGCTCACTTTCAGTCTTTTCGCAACAAACTGTTTAGCGGTTGAGGTGGACCAAAGACGACCGAATCTGTGCAAACGAGCGTATCATTTCATGTCGTTATTGTGGTCGCTTTCTGAAAAAGCCATTAAGTCGTCATGATTGAACGCCTGATAAATAGCCCAAAACCTGTGCTTCTGGTCGGTGGTGGCGATGTGCTGCCCGCTGATATTTCGCTGGTTCTGGAAACAGTTGGCGCCGTTGTGGCGGCTGACAGCGGCGCTGATGTGCTGATGGGGATGGGCGTCGTCCCCGACGCGGTGATCGGTGACATGGATTCCATTTCGCCCGAGGTGCGCGCGGCGCTGCCTGCGGGATGCGTGCATCATATTACCGAACAGGACACCACCGATTTTGACAAATGCCTGCGCAATATCAACGCGCCGCTAATTCTGGCATTGGGCTTTCTGGGGGCGCGGATTGATCATCAGTTGGCGGTGCTGACGGTTCTGAGCCGCAGGCCTGATCAGCGGATCATGCTGATGGGGCAGTCCGACATTGTTGCGATATGTCCGCCCAATCTGGAACTTGATCTTCCGCCAGCCACGCGGGTGTCTTTGTTCCCGATGGGCGCGGTGACCGGGCGTTCCGAAGGCCTGCGTTGGCCGATTGATGGCATCGATTTTGCGCCGAACGGAACGGTTGGCACCTCAAACGAGGCTACAGGGCCGGTTATAATACAGATGGACGGGCCGGATATGGTGATCATTCTGCCCGCCGAACACGCCGAGGTTCTTAAATCGGCGCTGCTGGACGCGCCTGATACATGGCCCGTTCGCGCAAGATGATATAGACGCCTGCTGCGATGGTCAGCGCGATGCCGATGCTGGCCATGGGGCCGGGCAGGTCGCTGAAGATCAGATAGCCGAACAGCGTCGCCATCGGAATTTCCAGATATTGCATGGGGGCAAGCGAGGCGGCAGGCGCGAAACGCAAGGCCCATGTCATAAGCAGGTGGCCACCAGTGCCCAAGACGCCGATGGCAACAAGCAGCCAGAGAGTCGTTCCGTCAAACCGGAAAGGCGAAGGCGCGCCCAGATAGACCCAGACGGGCAGCAGCAAAATTACAGCAATTACCCCGCTGATCGCTTGTAGCGGTACTGCGTCGACCTCTTTGGCGATCTGGCGGGTGACCAGCATGAAAAGCGCAAACACCACCGCGACGCACAAAGGCAACAGCGCGGGCCAGCCGGTATCGGCAAAAGCAGGCTGTAGCACCAGAAGCGTGCCGATAAATCCGATGGCACAGGCAATCAGCCGACGCGGCCCGACCTCTTCGCCAAGAAATACCTTGCCCAACAGCAGCATAATGAAGGGCATGACAAAGGCGATGGCGACGGCATCTGCCAAGGGCAGATATTTGAGCCCCGTGAACATGCAGCCAATACCGATGATGTGCAGAACCGTGCGCAAAACGATCCGTAGCAGGGTTTTGCGGGGCAGAGGCTTTAGCCCGCCTGTCACCATCACAGGCGGCATCAGCAGCGCCTGAAACAGAAACCGGATCATGATCAGTTCAAGGATCGGGACAGTCACGCCTACAATTTTCGCAACCGCATCCGCCAAAGGCGCGAGCACGCAAAAGCCCATCATCAGGGCAATACCAAGAAGGGGACGATCCGCTGTCATTCGGGCAGGCTGCGCTGGCGGCCTGAAAATGTCGAGCCACCAAAAGAAAATGGCGCAACCGGTTTCTGCCGATTGCGCCATTGCGTTTTTCTAAGTCACCTCAGCGTGTGAACTTTTTGAACTTCACGCGCTTGGGTTCCAGTGCGTCGGCACCCAGACGGCGTTTCTTGTCTTCTTCGTAGTCTTCGAAGTTACCTTCGAACCATTCCACGTGTGCTTCGCCTTCGAACGCCAGAATGTGCGTACAAATCCGGTCAAGGAAGAAGCGGTCGTGCGAGATGACCACGGCGCAGCCCGCGAAATCGACCAGCGCGTCTTCCAGCGCACGCAGCGTTTCAACGTCCAGGTCGTTGGTCGGTTCGTCGAGCAGCAGCACGTTGCCGCCGTCTTTCAACAGGCGCGCCATGTGAACACGGTTGCGTTCACCACCGGACAGCAGGCCGACTTTCTTCTGCTGGTCGCCGCCTTTGAAGTTGAACGCCCCACAGTATGCGCGGGAGTTTACTTCGGCATCACCCAGCTTGATCAGTTCCGCACCGCCCGAGATTGCCTCCCAAACGTTGTTGTCGGGGTCCAGATCGTCACGGGACTGGTCCACATAGGACAGCTTGACGGTGTCGCCAAAGGAAACCGAGCCTGCGTCGGGTTGTTCCTGACCGGTCAGCATCTTGAAAAGCGTCGATTTACCAGCGCCGTTCGGGCCGATGACGCCAACAATGCCACCGGGGGGCAGCGAGAAGGACAGATCTTCGATTAGAAGCTTGTCGCCCATAGCTTTCTTCAGGTTTTCGACCTCGATCACCTTGCTGCCCATACGCGGGCCGTTCGGGATAACGATCTGGGCCTTGCCAACGCGTTCGCGCTCGGACTGGTCAGCCATCTGTTCGTAGGCCGCGATACGCGCCTTGGATTTCGCCTGACGGGCTTTGGCACCCTGACGCATCCATTCCAATTCGCGTTCCAGCGTTTTCTGCTTGGCTTTGTCTTCGCGGGCTTCCTGCTCGAGACGCTTGGCCTTCTGTTCCAGCCATGCAGAGTAGTTGCCCTCGTAGGGGATACCGCGACCACGGTCGAGTTCCAGAATCCAGCCTGTGATGTCGTCAAGGAAGTAACGGTCGTGCGTCACGCAGAGGATCGTACCCTTATATTCGATCAGGTGGTTTTGCAGCCACGCGATGGTTTCCGCATCAAGGTGGTTGGTCGGTTCGTCGAGCAGCAGCATGTCAGGCGCTTCCAGCAGAAGCTTACACAGCGCAACGCGGCGCTTTTCACCGCCCGACAGGGTGGACACATCGGCATCATCCGGCGGGCAGCGCAGGGCCTCCATCGCGACGTCGATCTGGCTGTCCAGATCCCACAGGTTGCTCGAGTCGATCTCGTCCTGCAGCTGGGCCATTTCGTCGGCGGTTTCGTCGGAATAGTTCATCGCCAGTTCGTTGAAACGATCCAGCTTGGCCTTTTTCTCGGCTACGCCCAGCATCACGTTGCCACGCACATCAAGGCTCGGGTCCAGCTCGGGCTCCTGCGGGAGGTAGCCAACGCGCGCACCTTCGGCCGCCCATGCTTCGCCCGAGAATTCCTTGTCGAGGCCGGCCATGATTTTCAGCAGGGTCGATTTACCCGCGCCGTTGACGCCGACAACACCGATCTTCACGCCGGGCAGGAATGACAAGCGGATGTTCTCGAAGCATTTTTTGCCGCCGGGGTAGGTCTTGGACACGCCGTCCATGTGATAGACGTATTGATAAGACGCCATTGTGTGATCCTTCGCAGAACTGGAATTTTGCTGGGATGTATCGAATTGCCGGAATAAGGGCAATGAAACTTCCCTGAAACTTGTGTTTGCGACCGGTTTCTTTTCAGATTGCGGCGCTCTCGCGCTGCACTGATGGCTATGCTGAAAGCTCGGCCAAAAACTTCTTTACGACTGCTGCAGCTTCTTCGGGCTTGGCCTGGAGTAGAAAATGAGGGGCCTCTATCTCTATGATATTTGCTGAAGCGGCACTGAATGCGCGCGAGCATTTAGACGGGATCAGTCGATCCTTGCTGGCTTGTAAGTAGATCATCGGCACTTTGATCCCGGCCAGGTTCGAAACCACATCCACATTCAAAACCGCCTGTAAACGACTGCAAAGGGTGGCCTTGGGAACGCCGCGCATGGCTTTGCTGAACCGGTCAGTGAATTGGCGATTTGCCCATTGCCCCATCAGAAAAGGTTGCGCGACGCGTGCACCGATTGGGTGTGAAAGAGGAGCAAGTCGAAGCAGACCCGCGAAAACAGAAGGCAAGTTTCGCGGCGATTTGGCAAAAGTAGCAAGGAAAACAATGCCCCTCAAATTCGGTATGTCATCTGAACCCAGTTTGATCGCCAAAGGCCCGGAAAATGACTCGGCCACCAGAACGAAATCTTCTCTAGGTAGCCGTGCCGTCAGCCAGCCGTGGATGTCGCCATAGCTAGAAAGTTCGGGTGGGTATGCGACAACATCCAGCGAAAACTCGTTTGGAAAAGCGCCACGAAATTCGTCGGTCAGTTTTCCTGTTCCGTCCAATCCTGGCAAAACGAGTAATTTCATTCGACCGCCTATTGAGATGTGACAATGTTTTTCGACGAAATGAACGGCAACAGAAGCCACGGAATTTTGCAGGTCGTGCGCCGCTTGGTGGATGTTACCGTTGCAATCCGTGTCCTTCCAGTGTTTTGAGGGACTTACCCAAGTGTGCACAGGGTTGTCGGGACAGTGAAAACCGGATTGCATTTG
>CATNDK010000086.1 GCA_950096585.1 Thalassococcus halodurans
GATGGCGAGGTCGTCGAAGTGGCGGCGGAAGGGGTGCACTTCGGTTTCGAGCACGTCGGCGCCGCGCACGTATTCGCCGGTGACGGCGGCGAGCATAGACGGAGAGCCCTGGATGGCGGCGCGTTGCAGGTAGTGGTGAACGGCGCGGATGCCACCGAGTTCTTCGCCGCCGCCGGCGCGGCCGGCGCGGCGGGCGCGCCAGATCATCCCGCGCAAAACTGGGGGATGGAATTGTTCTTTCGCGGGATGATTTCGGAAATCGATCCAGCGCTGGAAGAGCTTAAGAAATTCATGGATGACGCGGGCCCCGCCGTGCACAACTTCATGCTCGAGATGGGACCGCGATTGGGGGCCATTCTGGACGAGGTTGAAGACTGGTCGGTCTACGAAGCGCCCGAGATGCTTCCCAACGGCGATATTATCATCCGCCGCAAACCGGATGATCCAAAACCGCTCAAGGACGGCGAGATCGAGCTTTAGGTGATCTTGACGTCGTAGGTTGCTTCCAACGCACTCGCCAATGATTTGAACCGCGCCTCGGCCACCTCTCCAAACAGCGCTTCGGCGTCTTTGCTAAGCTTGAGCAGCAAATGCTTTTTGCGCGGCTGCCAGACAAGCGACGCGCCTTTGGTCATGTCTTCGGACATCCAGAGCATGGCACCGAACCGCATGGCTTTGCCAAGGATTTCGGCCTGACGCACACCCTGTTCATCAATCAGTTGAAGAAGTTCGTCAAAGCGGGTGTTGTCGCGTTTGTTCTTATATCGATGAAGAAGCGCTAGCCCAAGGAACAGACGTTCGCGGTGTTTCAGGCCACCAAGGTTCGCGCGGGTTGCGTTGTCAAAACAGATGTCGGCCCGATAGTCAGGGTGGGCGCGCCAGCTGACGTCATGCATCAGGCAAGCTGCTTTGACCAACCGCAGGATGGTGATGTCTGATTTCGCAAACAGCGGGCGCACAAAATCATACAGGTTTTTGCCAAATCCGGGCATGCGCGCGTCTTTGGCTTCTGCGAACCGCGCCGCTTCGATCAGCGGATCACGTTCGCGCAGCATGTCGGGCATTTGTTCGTACAGAAGGCCTTCACGGATACCATAGCTGGACAGCGCGATGTCTTCGGGTTGGAACGTCTGGATCAAACGCTTCAGAACTTCAGCGGCCAAAGGAACAAGCGCCATACGCGTCGAGGATATGCCGCATTTGGCGCGAAGTTCTTCCAGATCGGAATTCGCGATAAATTTCAGCGTTTCGCGCACCTGCTTTTTCGACATGCGGTATTCATGCAGAACGTGCAGCGGGTAGCCGCGCCGTTCCATGTCGATGCGAGCGATTGCGCGCCAGCTGCCGCCCACAAGGAAAAGTCGGTCGCGTTGTTCACCCAGTTCTTGGGCAAGGCCTTCGACGACCTCTTTGATATAAGCCTCACGGGCCTTTTTACCGCCCTGGATGTCTTTCAGCTTCAGCGGGCCAAGCGCGGATGTCCGGCATTTGCCGACCTTGCCGTTGGACAGTTCTGCAAGTTCCATCGATGATCCGCCGATGTCACAGATCATGCCATAGCAACCGGGCCAACCTAGCAGAACGCCCTGCGCCGACAGGCGGGCTTCTTCTTCGCCGTCGATGACCCAGATTTTGATGCCTGTGGCTTTCAGAACATCGTCGCAGAAAGCGGGGCCGTCGGTGGCCTCACGCACGGCAGCAGTGGCAACAGCGGTCAGCGGTGCCGCGCCCATGCTTTCGGCCAGTTTGTGAAACCGTTTCATCGCCGACAGGGCGCGCTTGCGTCCTTCAGGGTTCAAGCGCCCGCTTTCGGACATGCCCGCGCCAAGGCCGCACATGATTTTTTCGTTGTAGAAATACGCAGGTGATCGAGCC
The DNA here is from genome assembly GCA_950096585.1 of Thalassococcus halodurans. Taxonomy (GTDB): domain Bacteria; phylum Pseudomonadota; class Alphaproteobacteria; order Rhodobacterales; family Rhodobacteraceae; genus Thalassococcus; species Thalassococcus halodurans_A. The sequence continues at coordinate 1,876 of CATNDK010000086.1, forward strand.
GCGCCATCAAACACCACCAAACGAACCGAGTTCGATCCGATGTCCACAACTCCCACACGCGACAGGGCACGTACTTTGGGGTCTTCGAACAAGGGACGCCCGAAGGGGCCATAGTCATGGGCTTCGGGGGAGGTGTCATGTGCCATAAAGTGCTCCGGCGTGACGACGTCTGTATACCGGTGTGAACCAGTCATCCCCATAGGTCAAGCAAGTGACCCATGCTTATGCGTCATGTGTGTGCGTCAGTTTAGGAACATCGGCGGCCCCCGCCGATCCGCGCCCGGATAGGGACGGGTTTTCCATAAAGAACCTATGGCAACTGAACGCGAATTCGCCCTCGGGGATCGTATCGCGGGTGAACTTTCCGTCGGCATCCATCACCCAGCTTTGGGCCACATCAGCAAGGTTTGCGGCCATGATCTGGCTGACGATCTGTGCCTTGACCGTGTCATTCTTGATCTCGATCAGCGTTTCCACGCGACGGTTCAGGTTGCGTCCCATCCAGTCTGCCGAGGAAATGAACACTTTGGCCTTGTTGTGTGGCAGGCCGTGGCCGTTACCAAAACAAGCGATCCGGCTGTGTTCAAGGAAGCGGCCCACGATGGACTTCACACGAATATTTTCGGACAAGCCTTTGACGCCCGGTCGAATTCCGCAAATGCCACGAATGACCAGATCAATCTGAACGCCGGCCTGGCTGGCCTCGTATAGCGCGTCGATCATATCCGGTTCGATCAAGGAATTCAGTTTAGCCCAAATCTTTGCAGGGCGACCGGCGCGCGCGTGTTCGGCCTCTGCGCGGATCATATCCAGCAGTTTGGGTTTCAACGTGTGCGGTGACAGCGACAGGTTTTCCAACCCCTCGGGCAACGCATAGCCCGAGATGTAGTTGAACAGCTTGGACCCGTCGCGGCCCAACTGGGCGTCGCATGTGAAAAAGCTGAGATCGGTGTAAATCTTGGCGGTGATCGGATGGTAGTTGCCGGTGCCGAAGTGCGAATAGGTCACCAGCTTGTCACCCTCGCGGCGGACGACCGTTGCGATCTTGGCGTGGGTTTTCCAATCGACAAACCCGTAGACGACATGCGCACCAGAGCGTTCCAAACGACGCGACTGGCGGATGTTCGCAGCCTCATCAAACCGAGCCTTCAACTCGACCAGCGCAGTGACCGATTTGCCTTCCTCTGCGGCCTCACACAGCGCCTCGACAATCGGGGAATTGCGCGAGGTGCGATAAAGCATGTTCTTGATTGCCACCACGTTGGGGTCGACAGCTGCCTGTTTCAGGAAGCGGACCACCATATCGAAGGTCTCGTAGGGGTGGTGCAGCAGCATGTCTTTCTGACGGATCGCCGCGAACATATCGCCGTCATGGTCCTGTACGCGTTCAGGCACGCGCGGCGTGAATGTGGGCCACAGCAGGTCAGGGCGTTCGTCCAGCACCAGTTCTTTGGTGTCGACTATGCCGATCATGCCATCCAGCTCGATCACCTCATCGTCGCGCACGCCCAGTTCGTCCATGACGATGGCTTTCAGCGCCTCGGGTGCACCGGCAGACACGGTGAGACGCACCACCTCACCACGACGACGGCGCTTGAGCGCGACCTCGAATTCGCGCACCAGATCTTCGGCTTCTTCTTCGACTTCAAGGTCGCTGTCACGCAGGACCCGGAATGAGAAGTGGTCTTTGACCTGATAGCCGGGGAACAGGCTGTCGATATGCAACAACAGCAGTTCTTCAAGAAACAGAACACGATGGCCGTCGCCTTCGGTCGGTAGTTTCACAAAACGGTCGATCTGCGCGGGAATAGGCAGAACCGCCTGCAGCGATTTCTTGTTCTTTCCGCGTTCCAGTTGCAGGGCAAGGCAGTAGCCAAGGTTCGCAATGAACGGGAAGGGGTGCGCAGGGTCGATGGCCAAAGGCGAAAGGACCGGAAACACCTGATCCAGAAACGCCTCTTTCAGATAGGCGCGGTCTGCATCAGTGATGTCATGGCGCGATAGGATCTGAATGCCTTCGCGGGCCATTTCCTCTTTCAAAGTCGCGAAAATGCGCTGTTGGCTTTGCATCAGTTCACGCGCGTTTTCGTTGATCTTGACCAACTGCTGCGCTGGCGTCAGCCCGTCAGCGGCGGCCGTAGTGTTGCCCGCCATAGCGAGTTCGCGCAAACCGGCCACGCGGACGTTGTAGAATTCGTCAAGATTCGACGCCGAAATAGACAGGAACCGCACGCGCTCAAGCAGGGGAACCTTCTGGTTCTCGGCCTCTTCCAAAACACGCCAGTTGAAGCTCAGCCAGCTGAGTTCGCGGTTCAGAAAACGGTCCGGACCGGTCAGGTCCAATTCGGGACGTTTCACCGGCTTCGGGTGCGGGGCTTCTAGAAAATCTGCTTTGTACATAAGCACGTTATCCTTATGCACCGTAACGGTTCTATGACGAAGCGCTAGGGTTGCTCTTCGTTAATTTCTAGGCCCTTCAACACCTTGCTGGCAAGGGCGCGTGTGACCCCGCGGGGTGTGCCAAGTGCCGCACTGTCCAGCAGTTCGACAATCCGATCTGCGGCATCGAACGAGCGGTCCATGTAGCGAACCAGATAGGGAATGACGTCGGGCATGGGCACAATCTGGCGGTCTGTAAACAGCTTGTTCAAAACGGCCGCCAGCAATTGATCATCTGGCTTTTCAAGTTGCGCCACGTCCGTGCCCATCATGCGGCTTTTCAGATCGGGAATGCACAAATCCCAATGCATCGGCGGCTTCTGGGCCGACAGCAGCAGCGAATGGCCTTCGCTTAGGACCATATTGTGCAAATGAAATAGGGCTTCTTCCGCGTCGCGGTTGCCTGCGATCTGATCCACATCTTCAACGCAGACAGAGGTCTGTGCCAAGGCAGGAATGGGCAGATGGGGCAGGGACTCGGCTGGAACGATCTCGGCCTGTGCTTCGTTTTTCCAGACATGGCATAGGTGCGTCTTGCCGGATTTTGGCGGCCCAGTCAGGATCATTTTCCGCGATGGCCAATCCCGCCAACGGTCCACTTGGGCCACGGCCAGCGCATTGGCATCACTGACAAAAAAGTCGCGTCGGCCCAGTGCGGTACGCACGGGCAGGTCAAGCCGGAGTTGTGTGCTCATTAGTCCGTCTCGATGTCAGGGGATTTGCCGGTGTAAAGACGGCTGTGTTTGTATTTCTGCACGAGGAAGCGCGCGATCACGCCCAAAGCAGCCGCGATTGGAACAGCAACCAGAAGGCCAACAAAGCCAAAGGTTGTGCCGAAAACCGACATGCCAAGCAGCAGCCAGACAGGGTGCAGCCCAACGCTATCCCCCACCAGTTTGGGCGTCAGGAAGTTGCCTTCAATGAATTGACCGGACTGGAAGATTGCCCAAACCGCGATGATCCAGATCCATTCGCCCCAAAACTGGAACATGGCCAGACCGACGGCAAGGATGCCGCCAACAATGGCTCCGACATAAGGAATGAAGGTCAGAATGCCGGCGATAACACCCACGACCAAGCCGAACTGCAACCCGACCAGCATCAGCGCAGCAGCGTAGTAGACGCCAAGGATCAGACAGACCGTTCCCATACCTCGTACGAATGCGGACATGGTTTTGTCGATTTCACGGGCCAACTGGCGGATCACCGGGGCATGTTCGCGCGGCAAAAGTTCATCCACGCGCTCAACCATGTTGTCCCAATCCACCAACAGATAGACGGCCACGACAGGCACGATCACAAACAGCAGGATGATGTTCAAAAGCGACGCAGCCGAAGTCAACGCGGTTTGCACAAGTTCGCCACCACGATCCTTGATCGTGTCGCCGATACTTGTCAGTGTTTCGCGGACAACACCGTCTTCGGCCATAATGCTGGGGAAGCGGAAGGACAGGAATGTTTGCAGATCGCGGAACAGGTCGGGGGCCACGTTGATCAACTGACCGGTTTGTTTGATCAGCGTCGGGATCACCAGCAGCGCCAGCAATACGAAAATCAGAAGCGCGGCAATGGTGATGATGCCCGTGGCCAACCCACGTGAAAAGCCCATCGCTTCAAGCCGGTCGGCAATCGGATCCAAACAGTAGGCAATCGCAGCGCCTACCAGAAACGGCAGAAGCACGTCGCCAAGATACCAAAGGGTCACGGCGAATATGATCGCGGCGATCCCCCAATATTTCAGCTGTTCGCGGACTGTCAGAGCCATGAAATAATCCTGTAAGTTTCTTGATTTATCGCCCAACCACGCCGCATGCGCAAGTTACGGCTGGCGGTAAATGGCTGATGTAATGAACTCTTCAAATGCTTCGCACCAGATCAGAACACCAACGTAATCATCGGTGGCGATGCCGGCGGGGATATCCAATGCAAATCCGTTAAAGCTATCGACCTGTCCAATCATGGCCGATGCCCCTTTGATGGCCTGAAATTCCGCTTCGTTCTCGGCGCGCTCCGGGATCAGATACAGGCGGTAATCCGGCCCGGGTGCAAGTTTTCCGTCATGCACAATTTGCGTGTCTGTTACGCGGATTGCGCCTTCACCCCAATGCAGAAAGTCACTTCCTTTCAGATCGCGGCTGAACCGGCCTGAAAAACGCGCGTTCTCTGCAGAGCTTTGCAAGACGTCCTGTGCAGGTGCAGGCGGCTGGGTCAAAATCGGAAGCGTGTAAAGGCCAAGCGCAAATCCAATCAACAGCGTCAAACCATGTGTGATCAGCCGGAAAACTGCCTTCATCATTGATCTGTCCCTGAATTGTGCCGCACGGGGTGCGACGCGTTTGAAATAATGGTCTTTGGCATACGAATACGTTTCAACAATATGAATCCATTCGCGGTCTCTTGCCAAGACCTCTGACTTGTCCCATGAACGCTAGCAACACCAGTCACAGGAGGCCCACCATGCGCCTTAGCCGCTATTTTCTTCCGGTTCTGAAAGAGAACCCCGCAGAAGCTCAGATCGTCAGCCACCGACTGATGCTGCGCGCGGGCATGATCAAACAGTCGTCCGCGGGGATCTATTCGTGGCTGCCGTTGGGCTACAAGGTTCTTAAGAACATCGAAAAGATCGTTCATGAAGAGCAGGTCAAAGCAGGGCATATCCCGATGCTGATGCCGACGCTGCAATCGGCTGATCTGTGGCGTGAAAGCGGGCGTTATGATGACTACGGTCAGGAAATGCTGCGCATCAAGGACCGCCATGATCGTGATATGCTGTACGGTCCGACCAACGAAGAACTGATCACAGATATCTTCCGCAGCCACGTGAACAGCTACAAGGACCTGCCGCTGACGCTCTATCACATCCAGTGGAAGTTCCGCGACGAAGTACGCCCGCGTTTCGGTGTGATGCGTGGCCGCGAATTCCTTATGAAGGACGGGTATAACTTTGACCTGACCAAGGAAAATGCTCTGCACGCCTACAACCGCCATCTGGTGACCTACCTGCGCACGTATGAGCGCATGGGCCTGCAAGCGATTCCGATGCGTGCGGATGGGGGCCCGATTGGCGGCGACTACACACACGAATTCCTTGTTCTGGCGGAAACCGGTGAATCCGAGGTCTTCTATGACAGCGAAATCACCGACCTGAAGTTCGGCAGCCGTGACATCGATTTCGATAGCGTCGAAGAGTGTCAGGCAGTGCTGGAAGAGTTCACGTCGCGCTATGCCCGCACGGATGAAACCCATGACGAAGCGGTGTTTAACGAAGTGCCCGAAGAACGTCGCCGCACCGCGCGTGGTATCGAGGTTGGCCAGATCTTCTATTTCGGCACCAAGTACTCCGAAGCCATGAACGCAACCGTCGTGGATAACGAAGGCAACAAAGTGCCGGTCCACATGGGTTCGCACGGTATCGGTGTGTCCCGCCTGTTGGGCGCGATTATCGAGGCGTCCCATGACGAAAACGGCATCATCTGGCCGGAAGGCGTGACGCCGTTCCACTGTGGAATCGTGAACCTGAAGCAGGGTGATGCCGAAGCGGACGCAGCCTGTGACGCGCTTTATAAATCGCTGACAGCACTTGGTCTTGAGCCGCTCTATGACGACCGCAATGAACGCGCCGGTGGTAAGTTCGCGACGATGGACCTGATCGGTCTGCCGTGGCGCATTACTGTTGGCCCGCGCGGTCTGAAGAACGGTGTCGTGGAACTGACGTCGCGCCGCACCGGCGAAAGCGAAGAGCTGCCGCCGGAACAGGCCGTCGAAAAGATCGCCCAGATTTACGCATCGCTGTGAGCGGTGGCTCTGGACGATCCCAAAATCAGCCGATCAATGTGATCCGGCAATGGCCTGACGCCTGACGCAATGCGTGGGTGTCGGCCAGTTCCGGATCATTGATCCAGCCCAGTGCGGCCTCGCGATCCGGAAACGACAGCAATACGGCACGTCCCGGTGCATCGCCCGGACCCTCTAAAAGGGTCGGCTCGGTCGACATCGCTGCCGGTTTGGCCCCGTATTTTGCCAATGCCTCGCCAGCCTTTTCACCGTATTTGGCAAAGCTGTCCGGATTGGTGACGGTTAATTCTACAAACGCATAAATCATTGGAAGTCCTCTGCTTGTGTGTGACCGCAAGCTAGATTGGCAAGTGGTGCGAGAAAATGTGTGCTTTTGCGTTTGCCTTATGCGAAAACGTGCAGATGGACGCACATTGGGATGATCTGAAAACTGCATTGGCGCTGGTTCGCCACGGTACGCTCAGCGGGGCCGCTGATGCTTTGGGCGTGACATACACAACCGTTTCGCGTCGCATTTCCAGACTGGAGGAGGCGCTGGGTCAGGTGTTGTTCGAACGTCTGGCTGACGGCTATCGCCCGACAGATGCTGCTCAATTGATCGCTGCGAAAGCCGCGGAAATGGAAGTGTCGCAAGATAGCCTGTTCCGTCAGCTATCGGCACAAGACGGGCGGCTAAGCGGCAAACTGACCGTCACTGCGCCTCAGCTGTTGATCGCGCATGTGATCGCACCGGCCTTGCGCATCTTTCGTGAAAAATACCCGTTGATCGATCTGCACGTTCTGGCAACCAATGACCGCCTTGATTTGTCTCGGCGCGAGGCTGATGTGGCCATCCGTGTCAGCAACGCGCCCGGAGATAGCCTGAAGGGATTGCGCCTGACCGGTCAGGACTCGGCCAGTTTCGCTACGCAGGAATGGGCGGACCGGATCGCGGAAGGGCCTGACGCGCCGCTTGATTGGATCTTGTTTTCCGGACATTCGGACTTGCCCAAAACGGTGCGCGAAGGATGGCCGAATTCCAAGGTGTGCTACCGCTTTGACGATATGATCGCCATTGGTGGTGCCGCGCAAGAAGGGCTGGGAATTGCGCGTATGCCTATGTTTTTAGGGCGTAAATTGCAGGGACTGGTTCAGGTGCCCTGCATCCCTCCGCAGACCTACGCGGACCTGTGGTTGGTGGCCCATGCCGATGTCTGGGCAGGGTCGCGCGTGTCCGCATTTCGCGATGTGATTGTCCCCTACTTGCGCGAACACAGGGCGCTTTTCGTGGCTTGACTTCTGGATAGATGCGGCACGCATACGGCTGTGCTAAACTTCCCTCAAAACAAGATCGAGGTTGGGCATGATAGGGCGCACATTGGTGTTGGTCGCCGGTTTCGGCGGTGCCGTCGGGTTTTCGCAATTTCCCGAGTTTTCGCAGCAGTACACGCAGCGTCTGGGTGGAACGGTGGATGAATTACAGCGCGTCGTGGCGGAATTCGATGCGGACGCCGCCAAGCTGAACCTGTCACGGGATGAAGCGATTGATCAGTTGTCTCAAGGTGGCGCGTTCGGTGCGGCCCGTGCCGAGAGCATGAACGCGAATTTCCAAAGGTTGTCAGAACTGTCGGCTGACCTGAATGCATTGCAAGGGGCAGGGCCCTTTACCCGCGCAAGCCTGCTGCCACATCTCACGGACCCTGTTCTGATGGAACGGACATGGGACAGCTATAAACCGGCGGTGCCGGTAACCTTCGAAGGCGGCACATTCGCCGCGCTAGGTTTTGGATTAGGGGCCTTTGCGCTGGCCATCCTCAACGGGTTTTCCCGTCGGATAGGGCGGCTGTTTCGCCGCCCTAGGCATGCTTAGGCCGCTGAAGACGCGATTTCAGCGACGATCCCGTCGACCACCTGTTCCAGCAACCCTTCGTCTTCGCATTCCGCCATCACGCGGATCAGGGGTTCGGTGCCGGATTTGCGGATCAAGAGGCGGCCTTTGCCGGTCAGCTGAGCCTCAGCCTCGGCGATCGAGGCTTTGACCGCCGCAACTTCAAGCGGGGTCTGACCGGTTTCAAACCGCACGTTTTTCAAAAGCTGAGGTACGGGCTCAAAGCTTTGCGTCAGTTCCGATGCCTTGCTGTTTGTCCGGACCATTTCCGCAAGGAATTGCAGACCCGCCATCAGCCCGTCACCCGTGGTCGCGTAGTCGGTCATCACGATGTGACCTG
>CATNDK010000087.1 GCA_950096585.1 Thalassococcus halodurans
GATTCCACAGGATGATCTTCTGCTGTATGGTTTTGCCTTCTACGCGGAAACCGGCGACCAGATGGCGTTCGAGGCAACTGGCCCCGATGGCCCCGTTTTCGCCGACACCGTGACCATCGACAAAGGCCAGCAACAACTGTTCCGCACGTTCGGACGCAAGGCCCCTGATGGCGGCTGGATACCCGGCGATTACACGGGCACGGTCAAGCTGACGCGGGATGGCGAGGTTCTGGCCATCCGCAATGCGCAAATCCGCATCGAATAGGCGGCTTACTTTTCGGTCAGCTTCAACTCGATCCGCCGGTTCTGGGCACGCGCCTCGGCAGTGTCATCGGTATTGATCGGCTGATACTGGCCAAAGCCGTTGGCCGACAGGCGATCCGGCGGGATGCCAAGGAAGTTCGACATAAAGCGCACCACCGACAGGGCACGGGCCTGCGACAGCTCCCAGTTATCAGCGAACTGGCCGAAACCGGACAGAGGGATGTTGTCGGTGTGGCCATCAACGCGGATCACCCAATCGATCTCGGGCGGGATATCGGCGGCGATGTCGCGCAGGATTTGCGCAATGCCCGCGATCTGGCGCTGACCCGCCGGTGACAACTCGGCTCCACCCGGCGGGAACAGAACCTCGGACGAAAAGACAAACCGGTCACCTTCGATCCGCACCCCGTCCCGTTCGCCGATCAATTCGCGCAAGCGGCCAAAGAATTCGGACCGGTAGTTCGCCAGATCGGCGGCTTCAGCCTCAAGGCGTTTGCGCTCTTCTTCTTCCAACTCACGACGGCGGCGTTCTTCTGCGGCGGCACGGGCCAACGCGGCGTTCAGGTCACTACCCAAAGATTGCAGTTGCACCTGAGCGGCGGCATCGCGCGCCTTGGCGTCGTCCAAAATGGCCTGCAATGACCCAAGCTGTTGCCGCAGCGCGGCGACCTGCTGGTTCAAAAGCTCTGCTTCTTTCTGGGCGGCTGTGGCGCGGGCAATTTCCGTACTGAGTTCAGACTGCGCCGCAGCCAGCAATGCAGCCTGTCGTTCGGCCTCGGACATCGCTTCTTGTGTTTCGGCATCCGCAGCCAGTTCTGCGGCCAGAGCCGCCGCCAGACGTTGACGCAACTCTTCTTCGCTGCCCGACAGTTCCTCTTGCGTGCTAAGGGCGGCAGCCAGTTGGGCGCGCAAGGTTTCTTCGGTTGTGGTCAGCTTGGCCTTTTCTGCCAAGGCCGCAGCCAGTTCTGCGCGGAGCTGTTCTTCGGTCGCGACCAATGTGGTTTGTGTGGCTTTCAATTCCGCCAGCTCGCGCCGCAAGTCATCCTGGGACAACGTGGTTTCTTCAAGATTGGCCAACGCATTGGCCAGCTGGGTGCGCAATTCCTGCTCAACCGCGTTCGCCGTTTCCTGTGACGCCAACAATGCATCCAAACGCTGTTCAAGGTCCGTTACGCGTTCGCTTTCCTGACGGCGCGCCAATAGCGCAGCAGTCAGGTCGCTCGTCAGATCAGCCTGCGCAGAGCGTGCCGCCGCAAGCAGGGTCAAGGTTTCCTCCGCCTCCTTGCGCTGCGCTTCCAGTGACAGGGTCATCGCGGTCAGTTCTGCATCCGCCTCTTCCAACCGCTTACGCAGGGCAGCGGCAGCTTCGGCTTCGGCAAGGCGGGCGGCCTCTTCGTCGGTCAACGAGGTGTTCAAGTCATCGACCTGCCCGGACAACTGACCGATCCGCGTTTCGGCATCGGCGTTCTTGGCTTCAAGGTCGGCGATCAACGCCTCTAAAGCCTCGCGTCGCGCGGCGGCAAGGCGGGCGGCTTCTTCGCCTGCATCAATCTCGGACCGCGCCGCCGCCAAGGCAAGGTTCAGCGCGTCGCGTTCATCGACCAGCGCCGCGCGGGCAGCGTCGATTTCGTCTCGGCTGGCGATCAGATCAGATATCCGCGCATTCGCCGCGTCCTGATCCGCCAACAACGCAGCAACGCGATCCTCGAACTCTACGATACGGGCCGCTGCGGCCTCAAGCTCTGCCGCTTGCTGGTCGCGCGTGGCGGTCAGGGCGTTGATGATGGATTGGCGCTCGGCCAGTTGCGCGTCGCGGTCGACCAGCGTGGCGTTCAACGCCCCCAGCCGGTTTTCCAGCGCAGTGTTTTCCTGCTGCTCCATGCCCAGCGCGGCGGCGAGTTCGGCCAATTCCGCCGACAGCACATCCAACTGGTTGGACTGCCGTGACAGTTCATCGGCCTGACCCGTGATGGTTTCCCGCAGCACGAACTGGATCACCATAAAGATGGTCAGCACGAACATCAGCACCAGCAAAAGGCCAGTCATCGCATCGACAAAGCCAGGCCAGATCGAGGCCTGAAACCGCTGTCCGCTGCGACGGGACAATGCCATGGCTTAGTCTTCCTGCCGCAAAGGCCGTACAACAACCTTCTGCGGCTTGGCGTTCGCTTCGGCCTGACGTCCGATGCGGGTCAGGATGCGGTTCAACGTGGCCAGATCGGTGCGCAGTTCCGCCATGCTTTCCTGACGGCCCGCTGCCATTTCTTCCAGAATGCGCAGCATCTGAACGTCGATCGACCGCAGACGCATCCGGCTTTCGCTGTCAAAGCCATCTTCAGCTTCGCGGTTCTGCAGAACCGAAATCAGGCGTTCCTGACCTTCGGCGATGCGCATCATCGCGGTGCTGGACGGCGCTGTCGCTTCGATGCGTTCGGTCAACCGTTCGACTGAATCGGCCAATTGCCCCAGTCGCGCTTCGATTTCCGAGCGGCTTTCCTCGGACCGTGCGAACAGCATCTGCATGCTTTCCATCTGGTCCGCGACTTGCTCCAACGCCATCGCCGCGCCGGACATCTCATCCGTGCCTTCCGCACCGCCATGGGACAGGCCGATGCGGGTGATCGACGACAGCCATTCCTCAAGTTCACGGTAGAACCGGTTCTGGCCGTGGCCCGCGAACAGTTCCAGCAAACCAACCACCAGAGACCCCGCCAGACCCAGAAGGGAAGAGGCAAAGGCCACACCCATCCCGCCAAGCTGGCTTTCCAGTCCGGTCATCAATCGCCCGAACAGCTCGCCTCCTGTTTCGCCCTCTTGCGGAACAAGGCTGCGGATCGTGTCGACCAAGGCGGGAACTGTAGTGGCAAGGCCATAGAACGTACCCAAAAGCCCGAGAAAAATCAGCAGCGATACGATGTAGCGCGTGATTTCGCGGGCTTCATCAATCCGCTGAGCAACGGAATCCAGAATGGACCGGCTGGACGTCGTGGTGATCTGCATGCGCTGGCCACGGGTCCGCAGCAGCGCCGCCAAAGGCGCCAGCATCTGAGGGGCACGCGCAGCAGTCGCCACGTTGTTGCCCCTTGCAAACCCTTCGATCCAACGGACCGAGTTCACAAGCTGCGCCACCTGCCAGAAACAGGCCAGCACGCCGACAATGAACACGAAAAAGATGAACCCGTTCAGGTACAGGTTCTGTTCGAAGACCGGCAGAACACTCGGCAGGGCCATCACAAGCCCGAGGGCGGACAGACCTAGCGCCGCCAGCATCATCAGGATCTGGCGGATCGGTTGCGAAAAATGCGGCTCGGCCTCGAGGTCCGGCTGATCCATAAGGACCGCTCCTGACACGTTTGTATTTCGTCAGGAAAACCCTAGCGGGCAATTTTTAACAAGCCAAGCCTTGTGCGCTAAGTGCCCGAACACGTTCATCCAGCCATTGCAGTTCTGCATCGGGAATTCCCAATACGCGCAACCGGTCCACCGTGTTGTGCAGATATTCGGTATTGGGGCCACGTCCGCCCACCGCTTTGGCGATAATCTGTGCCTGCTCTTCCAATGGAAGACCGCCGCAGTACTGGTTGTGATCCGCATCAATCACGTACGTGACGGCAGACACGGTGCTGCCATCGGCCAAAGCGATATCGCACATGCGTTCCAGATAGGCCGACGACACCAATTCGCGTTCGCGCAGGTATTCCAGCGTCTCTTCGGTCTTGTCAGGATGTGCAGCCAGCGCCAGTCCGTGGCATTCCGCCTGATCTTCGGCATCCAGCGCCAGCACCAGACCAGGGTCTTCGGCCGTGCCACGGTGATGGATCGACCGCATGCAAAAGCTGCGGCGATACCCCGACAGGCGCGCAGGGCGCGTGTCGACCACCTCGAAGCCGGGGTTCCACAAAAGCGATCCGTATCCGAAAACCCAAAGGGTCATGTTCACTGGTCCTTGTCCGTTTGGCGTTATATCTACCAAAGCAGATCGCGCGAAAAGGGGCCGAGTGATGAAGAAGCTGTTATTTGTAATTGTCGCTGCGGCGCTGGCGTGGTCGGGCTATTGGTTTTTTCAGGCCAACGCGCTGAAAACCGCGATCGACGACTGGAAGGCCCGCGAAATCGCTGCCGGTCGTGATGTCAGCTTTTCCGATGTGTCGGTTGCAGGTTTCCCCAACCGTCTGGACACGACTTTTTCCGATCTGGTCATCGCCAACCCCGACACGGGCTGGTCGTGGAGCGCTCCACAGTTCCAGATCCTGCGCATGGTCTATAGCGACCGCCAGATGATCTTTGCCTTCCCGAACAGCCAGCAGATTGCAAACCGTTCCAACGACTGGACAATCACCAGCGAAAGCCTGCTGGCCAGCTTCCGTCGTGACGGGGATGATGCGCTGATCCGGTTTATCGCCGAAGCCCCTTTTCTGAACATTGAAAGCAGCGACGGCACATCCACGGCTTTGGCCGCTGTGAACTTTGCCATCGAACAGACCGATGTCGAACCCGGCCTGTATCGCGCGATCCTTTCGGCGGATGCCGCCGCCCGTTCGGACGAGGCAACCGTCGATGGACTGACCGCACAATCCGAACTGCGCTTTGCCGCGCCCCTGACACCGGGCAAGGACCGCCCCGCGATCCAGCAGATCAACCTGAAGTCCGCCGAATACGGGCTTGGCGATACGCGCATCACGCTGGATGGTGAGTTCGACGTGGACAAACGTGGCCGCCTGACGGGCGATCTGGCGTTTGAAACCGAAAACTGGCGCGCATTGCTGGAACAGGCGCAGGACGATTGGGGGCTTGGCCGCGATGGCGTGCGGTTCCTGAATGATGTGCTGACGCTTGTCGCCTCGCTTCAGGGCAACCGCGACCAGCTGAACGTCAAACTTCGCCTGAACAAAGGCGTTGTGTCGCTCGGCCCCCTGCCTGTCGGTCAAATTCCCCCGATCCCGCAGCCCTAAGGCCTTGCCCACCGGCGGTTTCCCGACAAGGATGACGGCAAGATACCGGAGAGTTTGATGACCGACGCCTTGCAGCACCGAATTGAGGGGATGCGCGATGATCTGATCGCGCTGACGCAGGATTTGATCCGCATTCCCACGCTGAACCCGCCGGGCGAAAACTATCCGGCGATCTGCGATCTGCTGAAACAGCGGCTGGTAGCCAAGGGGTTTGAAACCACCCTGATCCGTGCCGAAGGTGCGCCCGGCGATTGCGAAAAATACCCCCGCTGGAACATCGTCGCGCGGTACGAGGGCGCCAAGCTCGGCCCTTGCGTGCATTTCAACGGCCATACCGATGTGGTCGAGGTTGGCGCAGGCTGGACCTATGATCCCTTTGCTGCCACGCTGGACGGCGACCGCATCTATGGACGCGGGGCCTGCGATATGAAGGGGGGCTTGGCTGCCGCGATCATCGCCGCCGAGGCGTTCATTCAGGAACATCCCGACTTTGCCGGTGCCATCGAAATCAGTGGCACAGCGGATGAGGAATCCGGCGGCTACGGTGGTGTCGCCCATCTGGCGCAGGAAGGCTGGTTTGATCCTGCCCGCGTGCAGCACGTGATCATCCCTGAACCGCTGGGCAAGGATCGCATCTGTCTGGGTCATCGCGGCGGATGGTGGGCCGAAATCGAAACCAAGGGCGAGATTGCCCATGGATCGATGCCTTTCCTTGGGGATTGTGCGATCCGCCATATGGGCGCGGTGTTAGAGCAGTTTGAAACCACGCTTTATCCTGCCATGGCTGCACGGCGCACCGAAATGCCGGTGATCCCCGATGGCGCGCGTGCCTCGACCATGAACATCAACGCCATTCACGGCGGTCAGCCGGAAGAGCCCGAAGACAGCACCGCCCTGCCCGCCCATTGCGTGCCCGACAGTTGCCGCATCACCATCGACCGCCGCTTTCTGGCGGAAGAGCCGATTGATCAGGTCGAAGGCGAAATCCGTGACATTCTTGACGGGCTTAAGGCCAACCGCCCTAAGTTCGACTATGAACTGCGCGAACTGAACCGTGTCCTTCCGTCGATGACCGACGAAGACGCGCCTGTGGTCAGCACCGTCAAAGCGGCGATTGCGGAAACGCTGGGACAAGACCCCAGCTTTGTCGCCTCGCCCGGCAGCTATGACCAGAAACACATCGACCGGATCGGCAAGCTAAAGAACTGCATCGCTTATGGACCCGGCGTGCTGGAACTGGCCCATAAGCCGGACGAATGGATTGGCGTCACCGACATGATCGATAGCGCCAAGGTCATGGGCCGGACGTTGGAAAAGCTGCTGCTTAGTTAACCGCGATAACGGTCACAAAGGGCGGTAGTCCGGCGGTGGCCCGTATGGCCCGCCTCCTTTGCACTTCACCGCAATAGCATCTTCGCCGACGAAAAAATATCCGTTTGACTGTGTGTGGATGGAAATCAGTTCGCGGGGAGTTTCCGCGGTTTCAGTGGTCATTTGCACAGCCTCAACCAATGACAACTGGTCGCGAGAGCCGGCAAGCTGATAGAAATTCGCTGGTAGGAAAAGCTGCCCTGACATTACCGGCCCAGCAACTGTCATTATCGGCTGCGATATAGACATTTCTATCGTTCGGTCCTTGCCTGTGCGCAGCGTCAGCACCTGATCATGATCTGATTTGCGCGCATGCGCCACGTCATCAGCCAAGACATTTCTATCAGCGTCGCACGCCAGAATGCGATCGCCTTGCCCAACCTCTGCGATTTTTCGCGTGGAACCATCGGCCATCCAAATCAGCGTATCGGGGGCCAGACAGCCATGCGACACCGGCGGATCTTGTTTGTAGATGTAGTGATGCTGAACGCCGACAGGATGTTCTCTGACATGCCTTTCGATTATTCCGGCAACGTCAGCAGGATCAACGTAAGCACCGATAAAAGTGTAGGGATGCCCATCGCTTTTGCAGTAAATCGCGGTTTTCGTAGACGCTTTGTCGTCGGATTTATCCGAAGCCATTGCTTAATTCACCTCATGCTTTTGGGTGCTCCCGCCCCTTCCCAAGCTGTCGCTCGTAGTCTTGGGCGGACGAAAAGCCTTGGTCACAAGGGATCGTCACAACCATAAGGTTATCTGTCAATATTAAACCGCGATATTGTCGATCAGGCGCACGCCGTCGATCCATGCGGCAGCAAACAGGCGCGCGGGTTCGTCCAGACGTTCCATCAGACGCAGGTTCAGCTTGGCGCGTAGATCAAGGTATTCGACCTCGGTAAAGCCTGCGGCCAGAATGTTGGCGGTGGCCTCTTCAAGCGCTGGTTTCAGCGCGCGACCTGCGTTCACTTCATCCGCCAGTTTCTGCATCTGAGCGTAAAGCACAGGCGCAGCCGCACGACCGTCCTTGGTCAAACGCGCATTGCGCGATGACAAAGCCAGACCGTCGTCATCGCGAATGGTCGGACAGCCCGTAATGTCGATCGGAATATCCAGATCGGTCGCCATGCGCTTCACGACCTGAAGCTGCTGGAAATCCTTTTCACCGAAGAACGCCTTATCGGCACCGGTTTGCAGGAACAGTTTGGACACGACCGTCGCCACACCATCAAAATGGCCCGGACGATGCGCACCGCACAGAACGTCTGTCAGACCTTCCACCGAAACGGTTGTCGCGAAGCCTTCGGGGTACATCGTTGCGCCATCGGGCACATAGATCGCGTCCACACCGAAGGGCGCCAGTTTCACGGCGTCGTCTTCTTCGGTACGGGGATAGTTCGCCAGATCCTCGGCCGAGTTGAACTGCTTGGGGTTTACAAAGATCGTCACGATCACCCGATCCGCGCCCGCTTTGGCCGCTTCAACAAGGCTCAGGTGACCGGCGTGCAGCGCACCCATGGTCGGGACCACGGCCACACACTCACCTTTGGATTTCCACTCGGAAACGGCCGCGCGCAGGGCGGGCAGGGAACGAATAATAGGGGCTGTCACGTCAAAGGTTCCTATGACTTCTTCGCAGGGGCCTGATCGGCAAAGACATGTTCCGGCCCGGGGAATGCGCGGGCGCGGACGTCTTTGGCGTATTCTGTAATCGCCTCTTCTGCGCCATGGCCCAGTTCGGCGTAGCGCTTGACGAATTTGGCTTTGAACTTGGTGAACAGACCAAGCATGTCATCAACCACCAGAATCTGGCCATCACAGCCAGCCGAGGCACCGATCCCGATTGTCGGAATATGCACCTCTGCCGTAACTTCGTTCGCGAGTTTTTCCGGCACTTTTTCAAGAACGACAGCAAAGGCACCCGCATCCGCTACGGCCTTGGCGTCTGCCATCAACGCATCACCTGCCGCGCCGCGACCCTGCACCTTATAGCCGCCCAGCGTGTTGATTGACTGGGGCGTCAGGCCGACATGTGCCATCACAGGCACACCGCGCGATGCTAGAAAGCGGATGGTTTCAGCCATAGCAACGCCACCTTCCAGCTTGACGGCACCGGCCTCGGTTTCGGCCATAATGCGCGCGGCATTGCGGAATGCCTGCTCGGGGCTTTCCTCATACGATCCAAACGGCATATCGACGACCATCATCGCCGATTTCAGACCACGGCGCACGGCTTTGCCATGCATGACCATCATGTCCATCGTCACGCCCAGCGTCGATGGCAGACCGTGCAGCACCATTCCAAGGCTGTCACCCACCAAAACAAAGTCGCAATGCGCGTCCATCCATTCGGCCATAGGGGTGGTGTAAGCTGTCAAACTGACGATCGGCGTACCGCCTTTCATGGCACGGATATCATCCGGCAACGGGGCCTGTTTGCGTGCGGTGGCGCTCATTCCGGGTCTCCTCCGAACCAGTCACTGCGGCCTGCAATAACATTTGCGCTGCGATTGCTAAAGCCCTGTTAGCGCCAGCGGCACTTCCGCGACGCTGCGTCCCGCCCAGCGCATACCGGTTAGACCTATGTAAACATTGAATTATTGCAAACCCAGCCACGAAGTGTCGCAGACTATCGCACATGCGGCATTGCAGCATCGGAGTGAGCAAATCCGCGAAATGCCGCCCCAGCGGATCGAATCCACACAAAAGCTTGGTCCAGAACTCTTGTTTCACTCCGGTCCAGAGCTAGGACAAATAGAAGGGGATGCCGAACGTGTGTGAGGCTGATGTACAGACTGAAGACAATTCTTGCCCTCGTGTGCTTTGCAACGGTGACTGCCTCGGTATTCGGTGTGGTGAACAGTCAGTTCATCTATGCTGTTGGGCCTTCTTTCTTTGACGAATTCGTATTCGAGAAATACGCAATTCCTGAGCACTGGAACGAATATCTCAGGGTCTCGATCGCCGGTTTCCAAGCGGCCTGGTGGATGGGTCCGCTTCTTTCCATCCCTGTCTTTGTGATCGGATTTGCCCTGATCGAAAACCAGCGCCGGCTTTTTTCCACAGGCTGGCGCGCAATCGCTTTGGCTTTCTTCATTGCATTGACGGGCAGCCTGTTTGGCTATCTTCTGGCTTATGCGGTTGTTCCCGACGATCTGGTCGCAAGCGAGAAGGGCTATTTGTACGCCTCGACGATGTGGACAGCCGTTTACTGGAGCGGCGCAGTCGCGCTTCCGGTGGCATTATGGCTGATGTTTCTGGAAGGGAACCCGGCCGACTGACAGACCAAACGGGAGGGGTCTATGAAGCTGGCAGGGAGAAAAGCGATCGTCACAGGCGGCGGATCAGGGTTCGGCGCAGGGATCGTAAAGCGGTTTCTGGAAGAAGGCGCGCAGGTGCTTGTGGCCGACATCAATCTGGATGCGGCCAAAACCATCGCCGACAACGATCAGGCCATTGCCTGCCATGTGGATGTGTCCAAAGGTGACAGCGTCGATGCGATGATAGCCAAGGCCATGTCCGATCTGGGCGGCGTCGACATTCTGATCAACAACGCGGGCATCACCCACCTTCCCGCCCCCATGGAAGAGGTCAGCGAAGACGATTTCGACCGCGTCTTTGCGGTGAATTGCAAATCCGTCTACCTGACCGCCCGCGCTTTGGTACCCCATTTCAAAGCCGCCAATGCAGGCTGCATTCTGAACAT
>CATNDK010000088.1 GCA_950096585.1 Thalassococcus halodurans
CCTTATGGAACGGCCACGTCCCCCCAAACCAAGCCATGGTGGCCTGTCTCGGGTCTGATCGTTTCGGTCCCAGCCGCCTGCACCTGCAACGTTTTGGATGGCAAAGCATAAGACACCCGCATTTGGCCCAAACCCAGATGCGACCAGTCGACTGTGGGCACGCCTTCCAACGGGTCAGAAAGAGCGGGGCGCGCCAAAAGATCGTGGATGGCCGATCTGATGCCCTCACCTTTTGATGGATCAAGGTTCGCATCGCCCAAGATCACAAAGCGATCCGGCGCAGGACCATAAGTGCCTGCCAACACCTGCGACCAGATCGCGATCTCGTCATGGTTTCGCCGCCCGTTCCTGTCGTCGGGCCCGTCAAAAACCGGCGTTGTTGCGTGGAAGGCCATGATAGAAACATCGGCATCCGGCAGGATCACAGGCACGATCCAATGCCCGTCCGAGGACAGGCGCTGAATTTCATAGGCGGGATCGTCCACGGCAATCAGCGCACCGACGATATCCCTCCACAGAAACTGTGTCAGATCCGTGGCGGACCCAAATGGATACCGTGACAGCACCGCCATACCGCCCTGCCCTGAAAAGCGGCCCCATCCTTGGGCATCGCGCCCACGTCCAAGCCGACCGTCGCGGTCAACGTCAACGCCCGTGGGGCGGCCTGCGTTGGATTGCAGAGAAAAAAGATGCGGATATTCCAAGCCCTCTTCGGCGGTCCACGCGCGCAGTTCGTGTAACGCGGCAAGACCGTAGTCAAAGTCGAAATCGGTTAACAACAGAACATCAGGCGCGACGCGCACAATCGTTTCGACCATGTGCGCCAGATCATCATCACGGCGGTTCAGATCACGCAACAACACCCCGGGCCCGTCCCGCGAGAAAGGCGCGGCCCACGTGGCAAAGCGGTAGGTTTCAGAGGCAAAAACAGACGTGCCGAGCCAAACGATCAGGCTGCTTGCAAGACATCCGATTGCGCATAAGCGCGGCGGCGCTTTTCTTCGATCAGCTCGGCGACGCGCATCAAGGCAACGCCGCGCATGATCAAGGAAGCTGGCAAGAACGCCCATGCTGTCATCATCCAAACCAAGGTCTGCGGATCAGAAAGCGGCATCGGTTCCAGAACCTGAGCTGTCGCCTCGAAGATCGCCGGAATTAGGAATGGCAGAAGGAAGCCTAACGCAAAGTTAAGATTTGAATCGCGCTTAAGGCGGTAGAGCACATCGCCCCCCGTTGTCGGGTCAAACAGCGGAAGGTTGATCCAGACATTGAACGCCCCATTGCGCAGCGGCCAACGCATGATGCGGATGAACACGATGAAGAACGCAATCGAGGCCAGGCTGATCACATAGGCCATGCCAGCGGTGGCCTTTACGACCTCGAACAGCGGCAAAGGCGCGCCTTCCGGTACAGCAAGCAAGGCAAGGCGCACGGGCGAGAACGGGAAATCCATCGCTTCGCCGATCGACCTGCCAACGTAGTAGAAGCTGCCGGACATCGCCGTGGGCATCTGGAATTCGCGGGTGATCTGCGTCAGGGCGTAGACCATGCAGAACATCGTCAGGAACCGGATACGGTTGAACGGTGCCGCGCTACGGAATTCGACAAAGCTGGGCATCGTGCTGAAGTATTCGAGGAACGTCAGAACTCCGCCGACAAGCGCAAGCAATGCGACCAGCTGGCTGGTATCGGATGAGACGTTAGGCAGCATGAAAGACGGCAGAGCCAACAGCCCTGCGACCAACAATGCACGTACGCCCGCACTGATCGCGCGATTAAACACGTTTCTCTGCCCCTTTGGCCGGGCGTCCATGGTCTTTTGCCATGTCCTTTTCCGACCGCTGATGCCGATTATTCACGGCTTGCCTCGTTATTAACGATAATAAAGCCAGCCGCAGCGAAAGTTCTCAAGTCGAAGATCGGTAATAGTCTGGAAATAGGGCCAAATTGGGTCAGGCTATGGCGCGAATGCATCAGGTACGACTCAAAGTGAATGCGCCTCTAAGGAGAAAAACAACATATAGTATGCGCCATTTAATGGACCGCAACGAAAGTTGTTAACCCATCTCAATTAACGAATATTAAGACAAAAAAAGGCCGCAGAGTCCCCCCTGCGGCCTTTCCAATACAATCAAAAAGAGAATCAGACCCAGGGACGCGCCTGAGAAGCCTTTTCCTCGAAGCTGTCGATCGAGCTGACCTTTTCCAGCGACAGACCGATGTCATCCAGACCGTTCAGCAGGCAATGCTTCTTGAACGGGTCAACCTCGAACGAGAAGCTTTCGCCGTCGGACGTGGTAACTGTCTGCTCTTCCAGATCGACAACCATACGCGCGTTCGAGCCCTTTTCGGCGTCTTTCATCAACGTATCGACGGCCTCTTGGGGCAGGACGATCGGCAGGATGCCGTTCTTGAAGCAGTTGTTGAAGAAGATGTCCGCGAAGGATGTCGAAATGACAGCCTTGATGCCGAAATCCTTCAGCGCCCAAGGGGCGTGTTCACGGGACGAACCACAACCGAAGTTGTCGCCAGCCACCAGAATTTCTGCTTCGCGGTACTGCGGCTTGTTCAGGACGAAATCTTCGATCTCGTTGCCCTGACGATCATAGCGCATTTCGTCGAACAGGTTCACACCAAGGCCGGAACGCTTGATGGTCTTCAGGAACTGCTTGGGGATGATCATATCGGTGTCGATATTAACCAGCGGCAACGGCGCCGCGATCCCGGTGAGTTTTTCGAATTTATCCATTGGGTAATGTCCTCACATCATCTCGCGTACGTCGGTCAGCTTGCCAGTGATGGCAGCCGCGGCGGCCATGGCAGGCGATACAAGGTGCGTCCGGCCCTTATAGCCCTGACGACCTTCAAAGTTACGGTTCGACGTGGACGCGCAACGTTCGTTTTCAGCCAACTGGTCGGGGTTCATGGCAAGGCACATGGAACAACCCGCCAGACGCCATTCGAAACCGGCCTCTTTGAAGATGTCTGCCAGACCTTCTTCTTCGGCTTGTGCACGAACCAGACCCGAACCCGGAACAACCATGGCACGCATGCCGTCTTTGACCTTTTTGCCCTTCAGAACTGCCGCAGCTGCGCGCAGGTCTTCGATACGGCCGTTGGTGCAGGACCCGATGAACACGGTGTCGACTTCGATGTCCGACAGTTTCTGACCCGGTGTCAGACCCATGTAGTCCAGCGAACGACGAACCGCGTCGACCTTGCCGCCTTGGAAGTCTTCCGGTGCAGGCACCAGCGCGCTGATCGGCAGCGCGTCTTCGGGCGATGTGCCCCAAGTGACTGTCGGCTCGATGGATTCGCCTTCGATGGTCAGAACCTTGTCGAAGTGTGCATCGTCATCCGAATACAGCGTCTTCCACCAGTTCAGTGCGGCTTCCCACTGGGCACCTTTCGGCGCGTGCGGGCGGCCTTTGACGTATTCGAACGTGGTTTCGTCCGGCGCGATCAGACCCGCGCGGGCACCACCTTCGATGGCCATGTTACAGATGGTCATGCGGCCTTCCATCGACAGATCGCGGATCGCTTCACCGCAATATTCGATGACGTAGCCTGTACCACCGGCTGTACCTGTTTCCGCGATGATGCGCAGAACGATGTCCTTGGCGGTCACACCGGGCAGCAGTTTGCCGGTGATTTCGACCTTCATGTTCTTGGACTTCTTCTGGATCAGCGTCTGTGTCGCCAGAACGTGCTCAACTTCGGATGTACCGATGCCGTGCGCCAGCGCGCCGAATGCGCCGTGTGTCGCTGTGTGGCTGTCGCCGCAAACAACGGTCATGCCCGGCAGGGTCCAGCCCTGTTCGGGACCAACGATGTGCACGATGCCCTGACGGACGTCAGTCACCGGATAGTAGTGAATACCGAATTCCTTGGCGTTCTTATCCAGCGCAGCCACCTGAATGCGGCTGTCTTCTGTCATGTTCTCGGGGTTTTCACGGCCCGCTGTTGTCGGAACGTTGTGATCCGGAACCGCGATTGTCTTTTCAGGCGCGCGCACCTTACGGCCTGCCATGCGCAGACCTTCGAATGCCTGCGGGCTGGTCACTTCGTGGACAAGGTGACGGTCGATATACAGAAGGCATGTGCCGTCGGTATCTTCATGGACGACGTGCGCGTCCCAGATTTTATCGTAGAGCGTTTTGGGGGACATGGGTCCTCTCCCGTATCAGATATGTAGCAAGGGGTCTTGGCTAGGCGCTGTGCGCCGAAAGCAGGTCATCTGCTGACCTGCGGGCATGCTCATAGGCGGGCCAGCACCGTAAAGGTGGCACCGAAGAAACGTTCGCGCAGGCGGGCGCGGTCTCCGATATCGAAAACTATGATCATGAGGGGCAAATACACCTTGGTCCTGAGTCTCGCAACCTGAGTCTGCGAATGGCCCTGTAAATCAATTGTGCTTGCCTTATCGCCAACCCGTGCAAGATTAGAAGGAACAACCAAGGACAGTGGAATGGATCCAGAAACGACCGCCCCGATTGAGAACCTGACACAGGTCGCCACCTCGGCCATCGACCGGTTCGAAGCTGTTGCCAACATGTTGCTGCGGCCGTGGAACGCCTATCAGATCGGGATCGTCATCGGGGTTTTCGTGGTGGCCCACCTGCTGGCGGCAATGGTCCGGCCCAGTTTCCACAATTGGCTTCGGTCGCGGGACAACTGGCCAAAGTGGCGGTTGCGCATTGGTCTGGTGCTGCATCGCAGGATACGGATGATCCTGTTTGTAGCGCTGATCTGGATCACTGTCGCGGTGATGCGCGAAATCACATGGCCGTCGCGGTCCTATCTGCTGGCCATCGTGGCAAACCTTGCAACTGCGTGGCTGCTGATCGCCTTTGCCACGCGGCTGATCAACAACGGCTTCGTTCGCGGTCTGGTGCGCTATGGCGCATGGGCCTGGGTCACGCTGTCGATCCTGAACCTGACTGATGAAACCCGCAGCATTCTGGACAGTCTTGCCATCAACGTGGGCGAAACGCGGTTTTCTGTCTGGCTGATTGTTCAGGCCATCGCGATCCTGACCATTCTGATCGCCGCAGCAAGGTTCATCGCGCACACCAGCACCGCACGCATCCGTGCAAACAACGAAATCTCGCGTTCGATGCAGGAACTGGCGGTCAAATTCCTGCAACTTGTGCTTTACGGATCGGCCTTTTTCATGGGGCTCAAGATCGTCGGCGTTGACCTGACCGGTCTGGCCGTTCTGTCCGGTGCCATCGGCGTCGGCCTTGGCTTTGGTCTGCAAAAGGTGGTGTCGAACCTTGTGTCGGGTGTGATCATCTTGCTGGATAAGTCCGTCAAACCCGGGGACGTGATTTCACTGGGTGATACGTTCGGCTGGATCAACTCGCTTGGCGCGCGCTACGTGTCGATCAATACGCGCGACGGCAAGGAATACCTGATCCCGAACGAAGACTTGATCACAGGTCAGGTCGTGAACTGGTCACATTCCAACGACTACGTGCGCATCGATCTGTTTTTCGGCACGGCCTATGGCGACGATCCCCACAAAGTCCGTGAAATCGCGATAAATGCCGCCGCCAACACGGACCGCGTTCTGAACTGGAAAAAGCCCGTCTGCCACATCGTGGGTTTTGGTGACAGCAGCGTGGACTATATCCTGCGGTTCTGGATCAAAGACCCCGTTGAAGGCCTGACCAATATTCGCGGCAACGTCTATCTGGCGCTCTGGGATGCGTTTCAGGAAAACGGCATTTCCATCCCCTTCCCGCAGCGCGAAGTGCGTATGTTGGAAGGGTCCCAATTAGACACCCGCACATTGGATTGACTTCTGACGGAACGTTTCGACTGACATCGCCCTTCGCACGGCCCATAGTCAGTTCAATTCTTGAGGGAGGGATTCCATGTCTGACGATATCGTCATCCTGTCCGGCGCACGGACAGCCATCGGCACTTTTGGTGGCAGTCTTGCCAACACAACACCCATCGACACAGCAACAGCCGCATCAAAGGCCGCGATGGAACGCGCAGGCGTTGATCCGGCGCAGATCGGCACGGTCGTCTTTGGTCACGTCATCAACACCGAACCGCGCGACATGTACCTGAGCCGCGTCGCCGCGATGCAGGCGGGTGTTCTCGACACGACACCGGCGATGAACGTGAACCGTCTGTGCGGATCGGGCGCGCAATCCATCGTGTCTGCGGTTCAGTCCCTGATGCTGGGTGATGCCGACTTCGCGCTGGCCGGCGGGGCCGAGGCGATGTCGCGTTCGCCCTACATCCTGCCCGATGCCCGCTGGGGCGCGAAAATGGGTGATGTCCGCGCATTGGACATGATGCTGGGCGCGCTGAACTGCCCGTTCGGCACGGGCCACATGGGGATCACGGCAGAAAACGTCTCGGGCGAACATGACATCAGCCGCGAAGCGCAGGATGCCTTTGCGTTGGAAAGCCAGACACGCGCCGCCAAGGCGATCGAGGCCGGTTACTTCAAGGAACAGATCGTTCCAGTGGAGGTGAAGGTCAAACGCGATATGGTGCCCTTCGACACCGACGAGCACCCCAAACAAACAACGCTGGATAAGCTGGCGGGTCTGCGCCCTGTCTTTAAGAAGGACGGCTCGGTCACGGCTGGTAACGCGTCGGGCATCAACGATGGTGCCGCCGCGCTGGTTCTGGCGCGCGCAGGTGCCGCCGAATCCGCAGGTCTGAAATCGCGCGCCCGTGTGATCGGCTACGCCCACGCAGGTGTCCGCCCCGAGGTCATGGGCATCGGCCCTGTTCCTGCCGTTGAGAACCTGTTCGCACGGACGGGCCTGACAGCGGCGGACTTCGACGTGATTGAATCGAACGAAGCCTTTGCCGCACAAGCGCTGGCCGTGAACAAAGGTCTTGGCCTTGATCCGGCCAAGGTAAACCCGAATGGCGGTGCGATTGCGCTGGGTCACCCTGTGGGTGCGACTGGGTCGATCATCACAGTCAAAGCGCTGTACGAACTGGAACGTATCGGCGGCAAACGCGCGCTGATCACCATGTGCATCGGCGGCGGTCAGGGCATCGCGCTGGCGATCGAACGTATCTGATCTGAAAATCTTTGGGGTCGCGGGCGTCTGCGACCCCTTCAAGGTCTTGTTCACCAAGCACTGGTATGCGACTCTGGCTGAAAGAGCAGATGTAGTCACGAACAGGCCCCATGCCCCGCGATCTTACCGGTCACGACGCGTTATTGCGCGAAATCTTCGGATTCGACACGTTTCGACCCGGTCAGGGCGAGATTGTCGAAGCTGTGACCGCCGGCCAGAACGTTCTGGCAATCATGCCCACGGGTGGCGGCAAATCCCTGTGCTACCAGCTTCCTGCCTTGATGCGATCCGGCCTGACCGTCGTGATTTCCCCGCTTATTGCCCTGATGCGCGATCAGGTCCGCGCCCTGCGCGAAGCGGGCGTTGCCGCCGGTGCGCTGACATCCGGCAATACGGATGAGGAAAACAACGCCGTTTGGGGCCAGTTGCACGATGGGTCACTGAAGCTGCTGTACCTCGCACCCGAACGTCTGGCATCGGGTGGATCACAGCGCATGCTGGCCGAGGCTGGCGTGACCCTGATCGCAGTAGACGAGGCACACTGCGTCAGCCAATGGGGCCACGACTTCCGCCCAGACTACCTGCGCATCGGCGAGTTACGCCGCGCTTTGGGTGTGCCGCTGGCGGCCTTCACCGCCACCGCCGATCAGGAAACGCAGGCCGAGATTGTGGACCGTCTGTTTGGTGGCGAACAACCCCAGACCTTCCTGCGCGGCTTTGACCGCCCGAACATCCACCTTGCGTTTCAGCCCAAGGACGGCCCCCGCCGTCAGATCCTTGATTTCGCAGGCGCGCGGCGCGGCCAGTCGGGCATCGTTTACTGCGGCACCCGCGCCAAGACGGAAACGCTGTCCAAGGCGCTGAACGACGACGGCCATACCGCTTGTTTCTATCACGGCGGGATGGAGCCTACCGACCGGCGCCGCGTTGAAGAGCGCTTTGCCACCGAGGACGGGCTGGTTGTGGTGGCGACCGTCGCGTTCGGGATGGGTGTCGACAAACCCGATATCCGCTGGGTCGCCCATGCGGACCTGCCCAAAAGCATCGAAGCCTATTATCAGGAAATCGGTCGCGCGGGCCGCGATGGCGCCCCATCCGAGACGCTGACGCTGTACGGCCCCGACGACATCCGCCTGCGCCGCGCCCAGATTGACGAAGGCCTTGCCCCACCAGAACGCCGTGCGGCAGATCATGGCCGCCTGAACGCGCTTTTGGGTCTGGCCGAGGCCATATCGTGCCGTCGCGTCCGACTACTGCGTTATTTCGGGGAAGAGGCCGAACCCTGTGGTGCCTGCGATCTGTGCGATACCCCGCCGGAAACCTTCGACGGCACCGAAGCCGTTCGCAAGGCACTATCCGCCGCGCTGCGCACCAACGAAAGCTTTGGCAGCGGCCATCTGATCGACATTCTGACAGGCAACATGACCGACAAGGTCAAAGAACGCGGCCATGATGCACTGCCAACCTTTGCCGTTGGCAAAGACCTGAGCCGGACACAATGGCAGGCCGTGTTCCGGCAGATGATGGGCCACGACCTGATGCGCCCTGATGCGGAACGGCACGGCGCATTGGTGATGACGGACGACGCTCTGCCCCTGCTGCGCGGCGAAACAACGATCACCCTACGCCGTGATATCATCGACCGCGCCCGCAACCGCCGCCCTGCTGTAAAGACTTTGGTCAGCGACGAAGACGCGCCGCTGCTGTCCGCGCTAAAAGCCAAGCGCCGCGCCTTGGCCGAGGCTGCCCGCGCCCCCGCATACGTTATTTTCCCCGACCGCACGCTGATCGAAATGGCCGAAAACCGCCCCCAAACCATGGACGACATGGCGCGGATTTCCGGTGTTGGCGCGAAGAAACTGGAACGTTACGGCGCGGCCTTTCTTGAAGTCATCGCGGGCGAGGCCGAAAAGCTGCACCCGCAACGACGAAAGCTGGCCGGACGCGCCGCAGGTAGCCTTTATGATCAACTACTGGCCACTCAGGCAGATCTGTCGCGCGGCGAATGCGGCACGCTGAAACCGCTGTCCTGTTCAGCCTCGCAATTGGCCAAAATCGCCGACCGACGCCCTACCGAAGAATACGGGCTGGCGCAGGTTCTGGATGACAAACGAATGGAACGCTTTGGCGACGCGTTCCTTGACATCCTTCGCGCGAGCTAAGCGGTTTTCCTTCGGGCGCAGGCGGGCTACATCTGCACCGAAACAAATGGAACGGAGTTTAAAATGCTGGTTGTGATTTCGCCTGCAAAGCGACTGGACTGGGCCGAACGTCAGGTAGACATGACCGAACCCGCCTTTGGCGAAGACGCGATGCGACTGGCGAAAACCATGCGCAATCTGACGCTGGGCGATCTGAAAGGTCTGATGGACCTGTCCGATGATCTGGCCAAGCTGAACCGCGACCGTTTCAAATCCTACGCCGCCGAACCGGACGCCGACGCCATCCGCCCCGCCGCGCTGGCCTTTGCCGGGGACACCTACCAGGGGCTTGAGGCCGGGTCGCTCGACCCCGAGGAAATGGCCTGGGCGCAGGATCACCTGCGTATCCTGTCGGGGCTTTACGGCGTGTTGCGTCCGCTGGACGCGATGCAGGCCTACCGGCTGGAGATGGGCTCACGGCTGAAAACGCGGCGCGGCGGCAACCTGTATGACTATTGGCGCGACCAGATCGCCAAGGCCCTGCGCGCGCAGGCCGAGGCGCTGGGGACCGACGTGCTGGTGAACTGCGCCAGCCAGGAATATTTCGGCGCGGTGCCCGAGAAGCCCCTGAACCTGCGGATCATCACGCCGCAGTTCATGGAGGACAAGCCGGGCGGCCCCAAGATCGTCAGCTTTTTCGCAAAACGGGCGCGCGGGTCGATGGCGCGCTACATCATCCAGCGCCGCCTGACCGACCCCGAGGGCCTGCTGGATTTCGACCTTGGCGGCTATGCCTACCAGCCGGACATGTCCGAGCCTGACCGCCCCGTCTTCTTGCGGCCAGCCGAGGCCGGTGCGCAATCCGCCTGATCCCGGCGGTCGGGATCACGAAACCGCGCGGCGCGACTTCTGCGGTGCGTAGAGGTCGAATTTCTCGGCCAGCGCGGCCTTGCGCAACGGCTTGGTCAGGTAATCGTTCAATCCGGCCTCCAGGATGCTTTCGCGGTCGCCGCTCATGGCATGGGCGGTGACGGCGATGATCGGCACCTGCGGGC
>CATNDK010000089.1 GCA_950096585.1 Thalassococcus halodurans
GAACGGGACCCGCGTGTTGCCTGCCATTCAATGGCCTCGGCCCGCAGTTCATCTGCATCCACTTTGACGCCATAAGCATCACAATAGCCGTCGATCATCGCCAGATATTCATCCTGTGTGCAAGGATGGAAGCCCAGCCAAAGGCCAAAGCGGTCAGACAGGGAAACCTTTTCCTCGACCGCCTCGCCGGGGTTGATGGCAGAGGATCGTTCGTTTTCGATCATGTCGCGCGGCATCAGATGACGGCGGTTGGATGTCGCATAGAACAGAACGTTCTCGGGCCGCCCTTCGATCCCGCCATCCAGCACGGCCTTCAGGCTTTTGTAGTGTTGATCGTCGTGCGAGAATGACAGGTCATCGCAAAACAGCAAAAACCTGTAGGGCGCACCGCGCAGATGGTTCAACAAGCGCGACACGGACGGTAGGTCTTCGCGCTGCAGTTCGACCATTTTCAGGTCATAACCTTCGGCCTGAACGGTCGCGTGCACCGCCTTAACCACCGAAGATTTCCCCATCCCGCGCGATCCCCAAAGAAGCGCGTTGTTGGCGGGCAGCCCCTTGGCGAACTGGCGTGTGTTTTCCAAGAGCGTATCACGGGTGCGATCAATGCCGACAAGCAGCTTCAGATCAATGCGCGACACCTCGGGCACGGGTTCCAGACGATCTGGCGACACATGCCAGACAAACGCGTCGGCTGCGTCAAAGTCAGGTGTGCTCAGCGGGGCCGGCGCGAGGCGCTCTAGCGCCTCGGCAATGCGGATCATCGGATCAGTGTCAGTCATCAGGATTTGCTGTCTTCGGATTTCTCGGCAACTTCGACGTCGGCCTCTTCGTCTTCGTCGTCAAAGATTTCGTCGTCATCTTCGACCCAAAGGCCCTGTGCCCGCAAATCCGCTTCGCGCTTACGTTCGACGCGACGCACAAGGAAGATCGACACTTCGTAAAGGCCATAGACCACAACGAACAGGATAATCTGTGTCACAACATCCGGCGGGGTGACCAGCGCGGCCAACCCCAGAATGGCAACCACGGCGTATTTGCGAACGTCACCAAGCCCCTTGGAGCTAACAAGCCCCGCCTTACCCATCAGCGTCAGCAGAACCGGCAGTTGGAAACACAGGCCGAAAGCCACGATGAACTTGACTGTCAGGTTCAGGTATTCCTGCGCAGATCCTTGGAAGACCACAGACAGCGGCGCTGCATTCTGACCACCTTCTACGCTTTCACCACTGGTGCCGAACTGCTGGAATCCAAGGAAGAAGTCATAGGCCAGAGGTGTCACAACATAGAAAGCAAAGGCTGCACCCAGCATGAACATGAAAGGCGACGCCACCAGAAACGGCAGGAATGCGCCCTTTTCGGATTTGTACAAACCCGGCGCAACAAAGCGCCACAACTGGTTGGCAATAAACGGAAAAGACAGCATGAAGCCACCGAGCAGCGATACTTTGATCGCAACAAAGAAACCTTCCTGCGGCGAGATAAAGATCAGGTCACAGTCCTGACCACGTTCGGCCAGAACCTGACACAAAGGCGCGGTCAGGAAGTTGAAGATCGGCGTCGCGACGGTAAAGCAGATCACCATACCGATCAGGAAATAGACCACACAGCGGATCAACCGCGTGCGCAATTCGGCCAGATGTTCAATCAGCGGGGCCGAAGAGTCCTCGATCTCGTCTTGTGCGCTCATGCCTCGTCCTTCTTGGTGGCCGCTTCCTCAAGCTCGGCGGCCTTTTGCAACGCAGCCTCTGCCTCGGCCTGCCGTTTTTCGGCTTCCTTGCGGGCTGTCGTCGCTTCGATCTTTTTGCGCAGGTCGTCCTTTTCAGGCGCTTTCGGCGCATCGGGCTTGTCCGGATCGAAATCGGTCAGATCACGGGCCGCATCCTTAACGCTGTCCATTGCCGAACCCAGCGGATTTGTCGCCGACTTCAGCGTCTTGGTCACGTCGCTGACGCCAGCTTCGTTGGCGGCATCGTTCATTGCGCGCGAAAACTCGCGCGCCATACCTTTGGCCTTGCCCATGAACCGCCCCATATTGCGGAACAGCACAGGCAAATCCTTGGGGCCGACCACAATCAGCGCCACAATGCCAACGACCAACAACTCGGTCCAGCCCATCCCAAACATGGCGGATTAGACCTTGTCTTTTTCGGTCTCGGATTCCGGTGTCACGTCTTTTGCGGACTCGGCATTGTCGTCTTCCAGTTCCTTGGCACCGTCGCTTACGCCCTTTTTAAACGCAGTGATGCCTTTGCCCACTTCACCCATCAGGCCGGAAATCTTGCCACGGCCGAACAGCACAAGCACGACAACGGCGATCAGCAGAAGGCCGGGAAGACCAATATTGTTGAGCATTTCATTTCTCCCAAAACTGCAGGCCGTGCCTGCGATATCCTCAATAGTTCTAGCCACAACCCGCCCCCTCGGAAAGCGGCAAAAGCACCGGATTTGCGCTGTTAGCGCCGGAATTTCCAACTAATTACTGCCATAAACTTGCCAGTTGTCAGGTTTTTGTCAGTATAGGCGAAAATGACATGAGAATCAGGGATGAAACGCACAGACCGCCTGTACGCACTGATGACCCGCCTGAAAGACGGCGGCCTGCATCGCGCCGAAGACCTAGCCACCGAATTGGGCGTGTCCTTGCGCACCATCTATCGTGACATGGACACACTGGCGGCGTCTGGCGTGCCGGTCGAAGGCGAACGGGGGTTGGGCTATACCGCGCGTGCGACGATAACCTTGCCCCCGATGAACCTGACAGACGCAGAGCTTGAAGCGCTTCACATCGGTCTGGCGGCTGTTGCTGCATCTGACATGCCGGAACAGGCCGACGCTGCGCGGACGCTGGCCAGCAAGATGGACGCGGTTCTGCCCGAAGACGCAGGCATGGCCGCCCGCAGCTTCGGTTTTGCCACCTATCCGTTTTCAGAAGCAGCACAGGGCTTCAGGCACATGCCCGCGATCCGCGCCGCCCTCCGCGCCCGTCAAAAGCTGCGCCTGACGTTCTTGGATGATGCGAAAACCCATGATGTTCGTCCACTGCACATGGATTATTGGGGGCGCATCTGGACCTGCATTGCGTGGGACGAGACCGATGGCGCTTTCAACAGCTTCCGAATTGACCGTGTCGACACCCTGCGTCCCCTGCCCGGGTTGTTCGTTGATGAACCCGGGAAAAGCCTGAAAGACTTTCAGGCGCTTGAAAAGGCAAAACCTTAGGCCGGTGGTGCCATGTCCATGGACCGGCACAGGTTAAAAACCTGCTGGCGCATCCATCGCGCAAACGGCGCATTGTCAGACCGGCTATGCCAAATGCCGACAATCTGAACGACGTCCATCGGCATCGGGGCTTTGAAGATCCGCAGATCGTAGGAGTTTTTAAATTCCACTGCCAATTGTGCCGGAATAAGCGCGATCAGATCACTGCCCCGCACGACCCTGCATACGCCGGAAAACACCTGAACCGTCATCGCAACATTCCGCGACCGCCCGATTTTCGCAAGCGCGGCATCCCCCATCGCCGACAACCGGCCCTCGGGTGAGAACAGCACATGCGGCATAGCGCAAAACCGGTCGATAGGAATTTCACTAAAGTCTTCCAGATCAGCCACACCGGGGTTGCTGCCCCGAGCGATCACGACAAAGGGCGACCGGAACAATTGTTCGCGGCTGATCCAGCTAGGCAGTTCACAGTCGGGGATCAGGGCTAGATCCGCGTCATAACGCTCAAGACTGGCAAGATAGTCGTCCGGCACAAGATCCACCAATTGCGCCCGCAGCTTTGGCGCAGTGCGCGTCAGCAGATCACCCAAATTCGGCATCAGCAATTCGGCAAAGAAATCAGAGCCGGAGATTTTGAAATGCCCTTCTGCCTTTTCAGGATCAAAGGCATCCGCCTTGGACAAAAGCAGCTCGATCCTGTTGAACTCATCCTGGACGCCATGCCGCAGGTTTTCGGCAAATTCCGTGGGCACCAGCCGGTTGCCCTGCCGGACAAACAGGGGATCATCCAAAGCATGACGCAACCGAGACAAGGACGAAGACACAGCAGGCTGGGAAAGTCCAAGCCGTGCGCTGGCTTTCACAGTGCTTCCTTCGCGGAACAAAGCATCCAGAACACGTAACAAATTCAGATCAAAGGTCGCGAAATTCATCAGGCTGATAGATATTATATAATTTACAGATTTGCCTTATATCATGAACCGGTAATAGCTTACCGTCAACGGAAGCGCTTTCGTTTCGACCTGTGCATTTTAAGGTGAAACGATGAAAGACACACATAATCAAAACGCCCCGCTGACATGGCTGGGCGTTACATACCAAACAATTTTGTCACCCGAGGCCACCAATGGCGCGATGTCGATTGTGGCATCAACCTCGCCAGTTGATAGCGGACCGCCACGGCATATCCATCACGCAGAAGACGAAACCTTTGTGGTGCTTTCCGGTACGTGCCGTATCTGGCTTGAGGGGCAGGAATTTGACCTGACCGCCGGACAAAGCGCCTTTATCCCACGTGGGAAAGAGCACACCTTCAAGGTTATCGGGCAAGAGCCCTGCCGCAAGCTGATCATTCTGACGCCCGGCGGTTTTGAAAGTTTTTTCGCGGACATGGCCGAAGGTCAGTTCGCAATCCCAGACGACATGCCCGCCATCGATGCATCTGCGGCGCGGCACAATATGACCTTCACAGGTCCACCTTTAGATTAAAAACAGGGACAAAAACATGAAACAGATTGCATCCTACTTTTACATTCTCGCCGCTCTCTCGGCATTGTGCGGCATGGCTTGGGGCATCCAAATGTCCGCATCGGGCGACCACCTTCTTTCACCAGCACATGGGCATTTGAACCTGCTAGGCTTTGTCGCGATGGCCGTGTTCGGCACATATTACGCGCTATGCCCCGCAGCCGCGCAATCCCGCATCGCGACCGTACACCTTGTGCTGGCCGTTTTGTCAGTGGTCGTGCTGATCCCCGGAATCGTGTTTGCGATCACCGGTCAGGGCGAAGTGTTGGCCAAGATCGGGTCGATCCTTGCCGTTGTGTCGATGCTGATCTTCACCTTCGTGGTCGCGAAACACCGCATCCCAGCCTGACAAAGCAGGCAAACGGAGATTTCAGGAAAGCATTGTTATGACAGACAAATATATCGTCTACCACATCCCCGTTTGCCCGTTTTCCCAACGGCTTGAGATTATGTTGGAGTTGAAAGGACAGCGCGATGCCGTCGAGTTTCGCGTTGTCGACATCACCAAACCCCGCGATCCCGAGCTTCTTGCCAAAACGCGGGGCACAACCGCTCTGCCCGTTCTGGAAACCCCTGATGGTCAGATCGTAAAGGAAAGTCTGGTGATCCTGCGGTTTCTGGACGAGGCACTGTCGGGTCCAACCTTACGCCGAAGCGATCCGCTAGAGTACGCGATCGAGTCCATGCTGGTCGCAAAGGAAGGCCCCTTTACCATGGCGGGCTATCTGTTCGTCATGAATCAGAAAAAAGACCAGCGCGGTGAACATGAGGCCAAAATGCTAGGTCTCTATCGCGAACTGAACGACTTTCTGCTGGAACATAATCCGCACGGGACGTTTCTGTTCGATGACTTCGGATTGGCAGAAACCGTCTTTACGCCGATGTTCCAACGTTTCTGGTTTCTCGATTTTTTCGAAGACTTCGCTCTGCCTGAAGGCCCCGATTTTGCCCGTGTCCGCATCTGGCAAGATGCCTGCATCGAACATCCTGCGGCCCATCAAGTCACCTACGATCAAATCGTGAAGCTGTACTATGACTACGCCTTAGGCGCAGGAAACGGTGCATTGGTCGACGGCCGAAAACTGTCCAGCTTTGTGTTCGAACCAGATTGGCGCGAACGCCCGATGCCACCGAAAGACAAATACGCCGGCACGGCCAGTGACACAGAACTGGGTTTAATTGCCTGATCTTCAGGACTTTTTCTGTGGAAACACAAAACAACGGTCACGACGCACGGTCAGCCAAAGCGGCGTTCCCGGCTTGGGCAGGAACACATTTGGCACTGTCGCCTTCAAGACCTCGTTGTTGTAGTCCATCCGGAACTCAACAAGGCTTTCAGATCCCATGAAACGCGCGCGTTCGACGATGCCACGGGCGGGTGTGCCCTGTGCCGCCGTCGGCAAAGGCCCGCGACCACCGCGATCGAAGTCGATGCCCACATGTTGGGGTCTGAAGACAATATCCACCCGTCCGCCATCCGGCACACCCGGCGCAAGGAACTGGCCAAAGGGCGTTTCGGTCAAAGCCCCGCGAACTTCACCTTCTAGCACGTTGATATCGCTGAAAAATGAGACGGCAGCTCGATCAACTGGCGCGTTATAGATGTTGTAAGGCGCACCACGCTGAACAATCTTGCCGCCCCGCATCAACGCGATTTCATCGGCCATGCGCATCGCTTCTTCGGGTTCATGCGTAACCAGCAGAACGCTGGTGCCCTCTTCCTTCAACAGCGCCAGCGTCTCGTCCCGAATGCCATCACGCAGACGGTTGTCCAAACCGGAGAACGGCTCGTCCATCAGCATCACGCGCGGTTTGGGGGCAAGCGCGCGGGCCAAAGCCACACGTTGCTGTTCCCCGCCGGACAATTCATGCGGAAAGGCATCGATGTGATGCATCAGACCGACGCGATCCAACAGTGCCTCAACCCGCTTGCGCTGCTCGGCCTTGGAACCGTTCAGGCCAAAGGCCACGTTTTCAGCGACGCTTAGGTGGGGAAACAGCGCGAAGTCCTGAAACATCAGACCGATCGAGCGTTGCTCGGGGGGAATATGGTGCTGATTGTCGCTGATCAGCGCCCCATCCAGATAAATCTCGCCTTCGTCTTGCGTATCGACGCCCGCAATCATGCGCAGCGTGGTCGATTTTCCGCAGCCCGACGGACCCAAAAGACAGGTGACATGACCGGGAAGAATGGACAAAGACACATCATCAACGACGGTTTTTCCTTCAAACCGACGCGTCAGATTTCGGATTTCAAGACGGGGTTTGGCGGCGCTCACGTCTGAACCTCAGGTATAACCGATGGAATTTATCAGCTTTTATATGCGCCTATCAGCGCAAACACAGCTTCGCAAGTCAAAGCGCTGAATTTGCCATCGCTTTTGCCAGTCGTGGAAGGCGCGCCTTTTTCAGCAAAGGCCTGAGTTCCCAAGCCTCGCCGGACAGGCGGCGGGCTTCGGACAGGACAGATTGACACACGGCCTGAACGCCTTCGGGATCAGTCTGGGAGATGCCCAGCAGGAATGCGTCGGGGTCGGCACGGCTAACCCCTTCTTCCGACAACGTGTTTCTTGGAAAGTCGCTGGCGTTCATGGTCAGGATGATATCCGCCGAACCGGATATCGCCGCCGCCAGAACGTGCAGGTCGTTTTTATCCGGTAACCACAAACGCGCCTCAAGCGACGGGTTCCATGTCACCTCGGCATTCGGCCAGTCGCGACGGATCATTGCGATTTCCGATCGCGCCTGCGCCTCGCCATCGGGGCCCAGTTTGCGGGCCGCGCGTGCCCATTCTTCTAGGATACGCGCGGACCATAGCGGCGTGAACGCCCCTGTTTTTGCGACACCCAAGATCACCTCACGCATAACCGTGGGGTACAAAACACAGGTGTCGATCAGGACCTTCACGGTATTACAGCCGGAAGAACAGCGACTTCAGATAACCGGATTCCGCCAGTTGCGGCATCAGCGGGTGATCCGGGCCAGCCTGACCCGTGTGGATCAATTGCGCGCGGCGCCCTGCCCGACCGATGCCGCGAAGGCAGGCACCGGTAAAGGCGCTAAGATCTGCGGCATGGGAACAGGAACACAGAACCAGATAGCCGTTTTCCTCAACCAAACCCGACGCAAGACGCGCAATACGTTCGTAGGCACGAAGCCCCGCATCCAATGCCGGTTTCGCCGGAGCAAAGGCTGGCGGATCGCAGATCACCAGACCGAATTTCTCACCTGCTTCGTTCAGCGCGGAAAGCGTGTCGAACGCGTCGCCCTGACGCGCCTCAAACCGATCCGACATGCCACTGGCCTCGGCCCCTTTAGCAGCCAGTTCCAACGCCGCCGCCGATCCATCCACGCAAAGCGCAGAGGTCGCGCCGCCAGCCAGAGCGGCCAGACCGAACCCACCAACGTGCGAAAAGACATCCAAAACACGCTGACCATCCGCCAGACGTGCGGCAAAGCCATGGTTCGGGCGTTGATCATAGAACAGACCTGTCTTTTGCCCGCCAGACAGATCGGCAAAATAGGTCGCGCCATTCATGACAACAGGCAGCGGCCCCTCAGGCATGGAACCCACCAGAACCTTGTCTTCGTTGTCCAGCCCTTCAAGCTGACGACCACGGCCGCCCGCGTTCTTGATGACGTGCTTCACGCCTGTGACATCAACCAAGGCATCCGTCAGTTGTTGCAACAAGACATCTGCCCAAGCCGCATTGGGCTGAATCACCGCCGTGTCACCGAACCGGTCGATAATCACACCGGGGAGTTCGTCGGCTTCTGCATGAACCAGACGGTAGAACGGCGCATCGAACAGGCGTTCTCGCAAGGTAAGCGCTTTGTCCAATCGGTTCGCAAACCAAGCCCGATCCGGCACGTCCCGTGTGTCACGGTCCAGAACGCGGCAAACGATCTTTGAGTTCGGGTTCACGGTAACCAGCGCGATTTCCTTGCGCTCGTTATCCTCAAGAACAGCAATTGTGCCTGCAGGCATTTTGCTGGTGCGCCGGTCCAGGACCATTTCGTTGGCATAGACCCAAGGAAAGCCGCGGCGGATCGCGCGGGCATTGGCCTTGGGCTTAAGGCGGACAACGGGAAGGTCTGATGCGGGCAAAGAAGAAGGGGGCTGTGTCATACAGCCCCCTTATATCGGGTCACAGCCATTTAAAAGCGGTCTTAAAGAGCGCCCGGCTGATTTTGTACCAGACCGACAGTCGAAGTGCTCAGTACCTGATCCGGTGTCAGCTCTTCCTGGAAGACGCGCGCCAGATGCTGGGTGATGCGGTATTTCTGTGTGTGACCACGGCTTTCGGCCTCGATCGCACGCACCCCACCGAACCCTTTCAGGTCAGCTTTGACTGTTTTGCTGTTCAACAGCGTCTGGCCTGTGACCGCGTGACGGATGGTCAGATCAAAGGTGATGCTGTGAACGCCACCAACGGTGTAGCGGGTCTTTTCTGTCAGGCTGTGGAAACGCTTGACGGTCACTTCAACGGCCACCGGAACGTCACCTGTCAGCTTGCTGCTGGACAGACGCAGGCTGTCTTGGAAGATCGCGCGCACCTGTTCATAACGGTTGCCCAACGGGTCACCGCGCCAAACGATGTCACCCAGCGGATAGTACATGTTCGCCTCGGACACACGCAGGCTTGTCGGAACGTCGACTTTGAAATCGACGATGCGAACGACCGGTGCGGTCGCGGCCTGAACATCCGCTTCGACAGCGGCAGTTGTTTCTACCGGGGCGAATGCAGGGCCGGCTGCGATGCCGGTGCCGCCACGGGTTGCTGTATCGGCTGCACCACAGGCGGACAGCGCGGCCATCAGGCCCAGCACACAGATTTTCTTTACGATCGACATAACAATGTCCCCATAAGAGATATTTCGTATCTTTCGATAATTCGCTTCAAATTGAGGCGCGAATTTGGCTTAGCCCTGACGAAAGAACGATTT
This sequence comes from Thalassococcus halodurans, assembly GCA_950096585.1. Lineage (GTDB taxonomy): Bacteria > Pseudomonadota > Alphaproteobacteria > Rhodobacterales > Rhodobacteraceae > Thalassococcus > Thalassococcus halodurans_A. The sequence goes on from CATNDK010000089.1 coordinate 9,700, forward strand.
ATCGTGGCCGGTAAGTCCGGATTTGACACATTTCACATTCCACAAATCCGTTCTGATCTTCGCGAAACCTGCCGGAATATGCTCCTTATAATCGGCGGTTTTAATTTTCGGCTTTTGGGTTTACTGTTAGCGCTAACCGAAGTATGACGCCCACAAACGTCGCAACCGGATAGGTCGCCAGCTATGACTGTTAACCCCACAATCGCCAAAGTTACCGAACGGATCGAAAAACGGTCCGAAAAAATGCGCGCCACATATCTTGATCGAATGCGCCGCGCCGCCGAAGAAGGCCCCCGCCGCGCGCATCTGACCTGTGGCAATCAGGCCCACGCTTACGCCGCTATGGGCGATGACAAATCTGCCCTTGCGGATGCCAAGGCCCCGAACATCGGGATCGTCACCGCCTACAACGATATGCTGTCCGCGCATCAGCCGTTTGAAACCTATCCAGCCCAGATCCGCGAAGCTGCGCGCCTGAAAGGCGCAACCGCGCAGG
>CATNDK010000090.1 GCA_950096585.1 Thalassococcus halodurans
AAAATCCTGACCAACGTGGATCGATGACGGATTGCATCTACCAAGATCGTCTAGAAAAGACTTTGCGCTTTTGGCGGCGTAGTGGCGATTGAAGGATGCCACGACGATATAATCGGCCCCGAGGCGGGTGATGCGGGCTAGCTTTTCTTCGAGCGAGCACAACTGTGGGACGCAACCGAACACCACTTTGGGCGGCGGATCGAATGTCCAGACAACGGATGGCACTTTGGCAGTGCGTGCTTCGTTGACGGCGGCGCTGATCAAAGCTTGGTGCCCGCGATGCACCCCGTCAAAGGCACCGATCGCGATGATCGAACGAGACAAGCTTATTTGCGTATCGGACAGGACTTGTGTCTTGGTCGTATCCAGATCCATGTCAGCGCCTTCAAATTCAAACAGAAGGCGGCCCACCGGTTTTGGGGGGGCCGCTTTGCTATAGTTACTGGAAGCCCGCCTTCAGACGGTTCACATCCCATGGGTTGATCATGTCTGCGACGTTCCAACCATCGATGCCGTATTCGGACATGTAGTCTTCGACCAACTGCTGAAGCATCTCCATCTCGCCGGTGGCTTGACCGGTCAGCAAGGTTTCGATGCGGATGGCTTCATAGTTGCCGCCGTAGTTGGTTTCATACAGCTCATGGCGACCACCGAATTCGGACCCCATTGCATCCCACAGAAGCTTGAGCAGCTTCACACGATCAATCGCGACCATGCCGTTCGAGCCGCGCACAAAGCGGTCAATATAGGGGCGCACTTCGTCCGAACCGAAATCCAAAGCCGAAGAGGGCAGATAGATCAGACCAGAGGCCACGTGACGTTCGATCAGTTCCTTGATCCGCGAATAGGCCATCGGCGCAAAGACGCGATAGGCAAGGCCGTAGTTGATGTTCGGCAGAACATAGCCATTGGTGCCTTCCCACGGGATCGGCGATTTTACCATCGCGTCGCTCAGACCCCAGAACAGGTTCCGCCAAGCCAACACTTCGCCGACCGCGGTCTGCGGGCCACGGAACACCGCTGTGCCGGTTGCTTCCAGTGCTTTCGAGAACAGGCCAGTAATGAAGTCCAGTTTAACCGCCAGACGGGTCACGCCATGCAGCGTAAAGCGCGGCACAAAGCCCGAGGCCGGGAAGAAGGCGTTTACCTTTTCAACGTCACCATACAGGAACACGTTTTCCCACGGCACCAGAACCTTATCGAACACAAGGATCGCGTCGTTTTCATCCAGACGGCTGGACAGCGGATAATCGAACGGTGTGCCCATCACGGCTGCGTTGAGCTCGTAAGATGTGCGGGAAATCAGCTTAACACCTTCGGCCCCCATCGGTGCTGTAAACACCAAAGCGAATTTCTTCTCTTTGATCGGGACACCGTAGTAAGCGATAAAGTTGTAGTGCGTCAGGGCAGAACCTGTGGCCACAACTTTGGCACCGGACACAACCAGACCAGCGTCGGTTTCCTTTTCCACCTGCATGTAGACGTCACCGGTTTCTTCAATCGGCAGGTGACGGTCAATCGGCGGGTTGATGATGGCGTGGTTCCAGTAATCCAGACGCTCTTGCGACCGTGCATACCAGGCTTTCGCGTTGTCTGCATATTCGCCGTAGAATTCGCTGTTTGCGCCAAGCGTGCCAAGGAACGCGGCCTTATAATCAGGCGATCGGCCCATCCAACCGTGCGCGGTGCGCTGGGTCGTGACGATCGCATCGCGTGCTGCCACCAGATCATCGGCACTTTTTGACCCCTTAAAGAAAGGGTGGGTCCAACCCTCAGAGCCGGTGTCCGTTTTGACACCGATGTTGTCTTTTTCTTCGTTCAGTTTGTCATACCAACGGGCGACCATCCGCGCCGAATTCCGGAATGCGGGGTGCTTGGTCACGTCCTTGACGCGTTCGCCGTGGATATAAACCGAGCGGCTATCCTGAAGGCTTTCTAGGAACTCGGCACCGGTATAGGGCGCAGTGGACTGCGCTGCTTGATCTTTCATATTTTCCTCCCTTTGGATGGCGCAGAGCGAGGCTGGCCGATCCTAAGGAAAGAAAATCGGAAATCCGTATATATCTAAAGGTATTGAATGATACCGTGATTATTTCCGCCAATTCCGGAAAGCTATCTCTGGCGCAAATTTCAGAGGATGCGATCATGGGGACAATCCGGAAAGTCGGGGACATTTTGCGGCTATTTTCCGAAAACGATCCTGAACTCGGTCTCTCGGAAATAGCGCGCCGCATGAATCTGTCAACCAGCGGAACGCATGATCTGATGGATGAATTACGGAAAATCGGCATGGTTCAAAGGGTAGGGCGCGGGCGCTATCGATTGGGCCCGATGATCGCATCTTTGTACCGGGTTTTGATCAACACATCGTCCTTGGTCGACACATCCAGACCCATTCTGGAGCGCATGGTAAAAGACTATGGCGAAACTGTTCACCTGACGGTTCTAGATCGATCCCGTTTGGTTGTGGCAGATGCGATCGAAGGGTGGAAAGCGCTGCGGGTTGCACGCGGCATTTTGGATCAGGGCCTGGACGTTCATGAAACACCCGTAGGCATGCTGCATCTGTCAGTGGCCGGCGAAGCACGGCAAAACGCCTACTGGGGTGACCATACCCACGCGCGAACCCCCTTGCTCCCTCCCGAACGGCGGACTGCGGAACTGGATGACATGGCAAGGCGCGGTTTTGCGGAAGGCCCGATTGCGACGGAACGCGATATCGTTTGTCTTGCGGCGCTTTTGCGGAACCACACAGAAATCCCGTTGGCCGCGATCAGCATTTGCATTCCCAAATCACGTTACGATGAACAGCCAAGGGCCTATCGCACCATCTGCCAAACGACAGCGGCCCGCATCAGTCAGGAACTGGGGTCGCGGGCCACATAAAGCGTAAGGCTCAGTTTGCTGTTAAAAGCTTTTTACGTGCGGCGTAGTCATCTGCGTCGATCTCACCGCGCGCAAATCGAAGATCCAGTTCAGCTAGGGCGCCGGATGACTTACCTGAAGCAGAAGCGGGATCGGAACGGCGAACCATCCAGATGACGCCGGCGATTATCAAACCGATGACGATCAGCCATAGCACGGGCCCGAACATCATCCCGATACCGTATCCATAGCCATCCATATGGCCGTATCCATAGTAGCCTTGTTGATCGGCGAAGGCGGGGTTGGCCATGAGGACAGACAGAAAGGCGAAACGTTTCATAGCATAATCCTTTGCGATGCTGTTCTTCGTTTCTATCGAACACCTGCGACCTGCGCTTTGATCTAGAGCAAAAATGTGCCGGAAATCTGTGCGTGAATTTTTCGTCGTCCGAAAAACCAAAAAAGCCACTAAGCGGTTAAGCTTAGTGGCTTTTTATGGCTCCGGCGGTAGGGATCGAACCTACGACCAATTGATTAACAGTCAACTGCTCTACCGCTGAGCTACGCCGGAACATGGGGGCGATATAGCAATGTGGATTCCGGTCGTCCAGCCCAGTTTTCACAAAAATGCAGAAAAAATTTCAGATCGCTCAAATTGCTTTGAAACCGGAAGCGACATGCAGGTTTCCTTCGTGTTCAATGACCTTTCTTCTCGTAAGATCAATAAGATGCGCCATGACGTTACGTTCCGCTGCAGGAAGCAGAGCGGCGGGTGTTTCGGTGTAGATTGCCGCTGCGATGGATTTTGCTGTTTGTGGCGCGCCTTGAAGGCGGTCGAGAATTTGGTTTTCGCGCATGTTGCGATGGGCCAGCAGCTCTTCCAACCGGTCATTCGGTGCGGTCAGTGGGGCTCCGTGCGATGGATGGAAGCTGCTCCAATCGCGCGCCAGCAGCATGTTACATGAGTTCCGGAAATCGGTAAGGTCGCCATCAGGGGGCGAAATAAGCGTCGTGGCCCAGCCCATAACAAGATCACCAGACAGCAGCGCCCGATTGAACCCGATGCTGATATGATTGCCGAAGTGGCCGGGGGTATGAAGAATATCGATCTGTGCGCCATCCAGATCCAGCGTGGTGTCATGGTCCACGATGACATCGGGTTTGAAACTGACATCAACACCTTCGCCGCCGCCGATTAGCTGGCTTTGCGCCAGTTCCTGCATGATATCGCTTCGACCTGCCTGTGCATCACCGAAGGCCACGATCGGTGCACCGGTCATCTCAGACAATCGCGCGGCTAGAGGCGAGTGATCAAGATGGGCGTGGGTGACAAGAATGTATTTTAGCGGCGTAGCGTTGCTGATCGTTTGAAGTATTGCGTCCAGATGCGGCTCGCTGATCGGGCCCGGATCAACCACGGCCAGTTCCTTTTCTCCCAGGACAAACGTATTTGTTCCTCGAAAGGTCATCGGTGACGGGTTCGGGGCGACGATGCGGCGAATGCCGGGTTCAAGCGTTTCGATTTGGCCATGGACAGGCTGAAAACTGGGATCGGGATCTTTCATGGCACTTTCTTGATGGTGTCGCTGACATGCTTTGGATAGCTTTAGCGCATGATGTTCCGTTGGCTCAAACAATACATGCCGCGCGGGCTGTATGCGCGCGCTTTGCTTATTCTGGTTTTGCCGGTTGTCACGCTGCAACTTGTTGTTTCGGTGGTGTTTATCCAGCGCCATTTCGAAGGCGTGACCGAACAGCTGACCGATCAGCTGTCGCGGGCCTTGCTGATTTCAAAGATCACGGATGATCCGGCAATTTTGGACCTGTTGGAGTTCCGGATATCTACCGCAACCCCCAGTCAGGTGCCGGATGCAGACAGCTATCAATGGTATGACTTTGCCGGTCGCGTGGTTATTCGCGAACTTCGTACAAAGAACCCGGACATTTTACGCGTCAGCCTGCCTGACGACAGAATCGTGTTTCTGTATCTTCAGGATGGTGAGGACATCCTACGCTACCGTTTTTCCCGCGATCTGGTCTCTGCGCCGAACCCTCATCAGCTTTTGGTGAATATGGTGTTTTTCGGGGCTTTGATGACGTTCATCGCGTTTCTGTATCTTCGCAATCAGTTGCGTCCCATCGCCCGTCTGTCTGCCGCGGCCGAGGCCTTTGGTCGGGGTCGGCATATACCTTATTCGCCGTCCGGCGCGGTCGAAGTCCGCGCGGCAGGCAATGCATTTTTGGACATGCGGAACCGGATCGAACGACAGATCGAACAGCGGACCATGATGCTGTCGGGGGTAAGTCATGATTTGCGAAGGCCGCTGACACGGTTGAAGCTGGGGCTTTCGTTTCTTGAAGACGAAGACCGCGAACCGTTAGAGCGCGACGTCGAGGATATGCAGCGATTGATCGATGCGTTTCTGGACTTTGCGCGGGGCGATTCAGAAAGTGGTGTGGCCGAAAAAGTTGATCCTGACGAATTGGTCACCGGCATCGTCGGTAAATTTCAGGACGCTGGCCAAAAAGTGGTTCAATTGGATACCGAAGGGCAGGGCGAGGTATCGTTGAAAAAGACGGCCATGTCTCGGGCCATTGAAAACCTGATCGGCAATGCGGTGCGCTATGGATCGACGTGCGAGGTCAGCGTTTCCATCACGGAACGCGCATTGCGTATCCGTGTGGAAGATGACGGTCCGGGTATTGCGCCTGAACAAAGGGAAGAGGCCGTTCGCCCCTTTGTCCGGCTGGATCCTTCCAGAAATCAGGATCGTGGGTCGGGCGTGGGCCTCGGCCTCGCGATTGCGGCGGACATCGCGCGCGCGCACGGCGGTGTGTTGCGCTTGGGCGAAAGCGAAACACTCGGCGGGCTGCGCGCCGACATCGTGATCGCGCGATAATTTAAGTATAATTAACGATTTGCTCCGCGTTGCGGACAAATTTGTGCCCCGAGGGTGTCTTTGACCGCTGGCTTTCTCTGATCATCAGATCAGAAAAGGACAGAGTAATGCTTCATCGTGTTTTGCCCGCTTTAGCCCTTGGAATAGCTGGAAGCAGTTTGCCCCTTGCGGCCGCCGCAGGCCCTGCAGCCGTGAACCCCAAAGTGCATGTTGCCCCGTCGGCGGACTACAAGGAACAATGGTTTACCACGCAGGACGACTGCACCTATTCACGAACCAGCGCGCCGGGTTACGGGACACAGTGGTATCTGGTGTTGAACCCACACCACGTTGGCAAACCGAATGCGCATGGGAATTGCCCAACGCGACTGAAAGGGTCGTGAGCGCCGTTTATTCGGGGTTTGGCAGAACGCGGTTAAAGCTTGCTTCCTGAGCGATCAGAACGGCCTGAGTGCGGCTTTGGACGCCAAGCTTGCGCATGATGGCCGTGACATGGGCTTTGACCGTGGTTTCTGCAATCGACAGTTCATAGGCGATTTGCTTGTTCAGGCGGCCTTCGCAAATCAGGCTTAGAATACGGGCCTGTTGGTTGGTCAGGGTCGACAGCCTTTCAAGCGCGTCAACGGGGGCTGTACGGCCTGTGCTGTCGTCTTCCGGATCGATGTAGCCTTCGGGTACAAAGGTTTTGCCTTCGACAATGGCATCAACTGCCTTACGGAAGACAGACCGCTGCGAATGCTTGGGCACATAACCGTTGGCTCCTGCTTTGATCGCATGACTGATCATCCGGTGATCTGCCAAAGACGATGCGATCATGATGGCGGCCTTAGGGGCTGCGCGCCGCAGGCGCACCAACCCGTCTAACCCATTCACATCAGGCAGATGCAGGTCGAGGATGATGAAGTCGATCGGCTTGGTTTCGATCTTGGCCAGCGCATCATTCAATGTTCCAGCTGTATCAACCTCGGTAAAATCGGCAATCGAGGTCAAAGTCAGCGTCATCGCATCGCAAAACAACGGATGATCATCGACAACCAGAGCATGGGTCGGCTGTGCTTTTTGCACGCTATCGGTCAGCTGCGTCATTGGGTTCTGAGCCTCGCATTCTTGGCACGTAGGGCATTATAGCCAATTCACCGGTTTTCGTCGCTTGCCCAAAAGTAGGAGACGTTTTTTACCGTTCCGGCAACAGCCCACGTGGGCTGAACCGGAGCACCACAAGTAACACAACACCCATCGTCAGAAGGCGCATGTGCTGCACGCTATCCTGAAGATGATCCTTAAGCGCGCCGTCGCCCATACCCATGGTGATCCCGTTGATCAGGGCCTGGCCCATCGGTTCGACCTGAACCCACAAGAACCAAATCAGAAAACCACCCAGAACCGCGCCAAGGTTATTTCCGGACCCGCCAACAATCACCATCACCCAAATCAAGAAGGTGAAACGAAGCGGTTGATAGGTGGTTGGTGTCAGCGCGCCATCCAGCGTGGTCATCATGGCACCAGCGATACCACAAATGGCAGAGCCGAGGATGAAAACCTGCAAATGGCGTTTGGTGACATCCTTGCCCATCGCACGCGCCGCTGTTTCGTTATCACGGATCGCCCGCATCATACGACCCCACGGGCTGTTGCGGGACAGCTGTGCCAGAACAAGGATCAACACCAGAACGGCTGTCAGAAGCAGGCTGTATTGCAGTTTGACCCAGAGCGTCGAGGCGGTGGTTGCATCCAGTCCCAAAGACGCAGCGCGTTCCACAAAGGCCGGATCGTTTTGCAGGTCGATTTCGTAAGGTACCGGACGGGGCAGACCGATGACGTTCTTAACGCCACGTGCCAGCCAGTCCTCGTTTTTCAAGACGGCGATGACGATCTCGGCGATACCTAGTGTGGCGATCGCCAGATAATCCGACCGCAGGCCAAGCGCCGTTTTCCCGATGAACCACGCGGCACCCGCTGCCAGTAGGCCCCCCATGGGCCATGACAGAAGAACGGGAAGACCCAGACCGCCAAGGTTACCGCTGATGGCCGCGTCGTAGGCTTCAACCGCAGCAACACCGGGATCAAACACGGCGCGGAACAGGAAGAAACCACCGATGATGATGGCTGCAACAGCGTATCCGCGCCATTTGCGGGGTGCTTTTTGCCACGTCAGGATTGCCAATGCGATGGAAAGTGCGCCCAGAACAAGCCCGCCAATAATGCGCAGGCCACCTGCGGCCCATGCCTCGGTCACCGGCGGTGTAGATGTCAGCACGACTGCCAAGCCACCCAGCGCGACAAACCCCATGATCCCAACGTTGAACAGGCCCGCAAGCCCCCATTGAAGGTTCACGCCCAAGGCCATCACGGCGCTGACCAGCCCCATGTTCAGAATGAACAAAGCCGAATTCCAGCTTTGCACGATGCCCGTTCCGATGATCAGCACGGCAACAAGCGCGAAAAGAAGTGTGGTACGCATAGTCTGTGTCATACCGATTTTCCTTTGAACAAGCCGGTCGGACGGAACAAGAGAACGATGACAAGGATCACAAAGCTGACCGCGAACTTATAGTCGGTGGAGAGAAGCTGCATCAGACCTGAGGGTTCCAAAGGTTCGGGCAGGGCGTAGACCAGCACCTTTTTCCACGCGTAGGTAATGGCAACTTCCGAAAACGCGATGACAAAGCCACCTGCAATAGCGCCCAAGGGCGACCCCAAGCCACCAACGATCGCAGCGGCAAAGATGGGCAGAACCAGTTGGAAATAGGTGAAGGGTTTGTAGGTTTTATCGAGCCCGTAAAGAACACCTGCGATGGTCGCGAGTGCCGCGACGATGATCCACGTCACACGGACAACGCGCTCAGGATCGATGCCGGACAGCAGAGCCAGATCTTCGTTATCGGAATAGGCGCGCATGGACTTGCCCGTTCGTGTGCGGTTCAGGAACCAGAATAGAGCGGCGACCACCAGAATGGCTGTAACGACCGTCAAAACCTGTGTGGTTCGGATCGCCAGACCTTCGGAAAGACCTGTCATCGCTTTGAAATCACGTGCGGAAATCAGAAAACGTTCGCCATCCGCAAAGTTCTGATCATCCGGCCCCAGAACCAGACGGGTCAGGCCGTTGTAGATGAACATCACCCCGATGGACACGATCACCATAATCACCGGCGCGACCTTTTGTTTGCGGTAGAACCGGTAGACCAAACGATCTGTGCCCAGAACCAAAACAGCCGTGAACGCAATGCCAACCGGAATGGCCAGAAGGGCCGTCGGTAGCGGCCCAAGCGAGATGCCGAGAGATTGCAGACCCCATGTTGCGATGATTGTAACCATGGTGCCCAAGGCCATCGTGTCGCCATGGGCAAAGTTGGAAAACCGCAGGATGCCGTAGATCAAGGTCACGGCAAGCGCACCCAACGCCAACTGGCTGCCATACGCCACGGCGGGGACAAAGACGAAATTGCCAAAGGCAACAAGAGCGTTCAGAAGATCCATAAGATTAGGGCCTGACTGAGTTTAGGAGGGGGTGCACTGACCCGAATAGGACGCGCGATAAGGGAAGGCGATGCCGATCTCGACGTAGTTGCTGCTGCCATCCGGTCCGATCTGCAAAAGGCCGACAGCACCGTTTGTGTTCGGCGAAACAAAGGCCCGACCGCCGTCGTCTTCGGCCAGTTGATCAAAGGGACGCTCGCCCGCGATGGAGGACATCAACCAGCGATCATCAAGGGCGCCAAAGGTGACTTCATAGTCGGTCGCGTTGCATGCCTCTGTGTCCAGACATTCGGTGTCAAACGCACAGGTCAGGGACTCGCCATGCGCCAATGCGGGCAGGGCGATCAAACCAGCGATCAAAGGCAGACGAAAAGAAACAGACATACTCATCCTCCAAGGAAACTCTTGCGGACTTCGGGATCTGCCAGCAGGTCCTTGCCGCTGCCGGTGAACGCATTGGCACCCTGCACAAGGACATAGCCTTTGTCCGCGATTTCAAGCGCTTGGCGTGCGTTTTGTTCGACCATAAGGATGGGGATACCACTGCGCGACACTTCGATGATGCGGTCAAACAGTTCGTCCATAACGATGGGTGACACGCCAGCGGTCGGCTCATCCAGCATCAGAACCTTGGGCTTGGTCATCAACGCGCGGCCCACAGCAACCTGCTGACGCTGACCACCAGACAGTTCACCTGCCGCCTGATTGCGTTTGTCGCGCAGGATCGGGAACAGATCATAGACCTGTTCCATCGTATCGCGGAAATCGTCGGTGCGGATGAAGGCGCCCATTTCCAGGTTCTCCTCGACGGTCATCGAGGTGAAGATGTTGTGGGTCTGCGGCACGAAGCCCATGCCCTTGGCGACGCGGGCCTGAGGGCTCAGGCGCGAGATATCCTCGCCGTCCAGCCGCACATGGC
>CATNDK010000091.1 GCA_950096585.1 Thalassococcus halodurans
ATCCGCATCAGCGCCAACGGAGTCCAAGCCCTCTGCGACCACCCCCGCACAGCCGTGGAGTTCCTCCCAGACAGCTTTGATGCAGACAGTCGGGTGGCGGGGATGGATTGGGCCCACGCATGACTGGTGAACCCAAGGCTCGCCTGATCGACCCGTTGACGGTGCATGTACCGAACGAAGTCGAAACCCCACGCCTGCTACTGAAAGGGGCATCCGTTTCGCTGGCCGCTGCCCTCGCCGCCGCAAGAACGGAAAGCTACCCAACGCTGCACCCATGGTTTCACGGCGACATGGGAACAGAAACTGAAGAAGCTGATCCTGACTGGCAGGCAGCACAGCTTTCCAAACAGGCCCAAGACTTCGAACAGCGCAGCAACCTGACCTACTACGCGTTAAAAGAAGACAGCCTGATCGGCATGATCGCCCTTCAGCCGATCTGGCGCAGGGGCCAAATGAAACTGACCTATTGGATCAGGGCCAACGCCCAACGACATGGCTATGCCACTGAGGCCGTCACCGCGATGATTGCCGTTGCCTTCGACAATCTAGACGCCCGTTTAGTCACAACTGGCCATGCCGAACCCAACACCGCCAGCGCGCGACTGGCCCAAAAACTCGGCTTCCAACAAATTGCCCGACAGCCCCTTGCCTGCGAACTGCCCGATGGGACGCTCGTCGCTGGCATTGCTTACGGCCTTGAACCCCCACCGCACCCACCAAAGGCTGCCTCGCGCTGAGTGCTGAAATACCCCTAGACTGCCCCCATGACGACCCAACCACCCATCCTCGTGGTCGATGACGACCCTGAAATCACCTCGGCGCTTAGTCGGGGGTTGGCCATTCACAGCTATCAGGCCGTGGCCGTCCATCGCTGCGCCGATGCGATGCAGGCGCTGGATACCACCACGGTGGGGGCCGCGATTGTCGATGTGATGATCGGGTCGGAAAACGGCTTTGATCTGGTCCGCTCCATGCGCGAGGCGGGGCATCGTTTTCCCATCCTCATGCTGTCCGCCATGTCCGAGGTCGAAGACCGTGCCGCAGGGCTCGAGGCCGGGGCAGATGACTACATCGTCAAACCCTTTTCCTTTGACGAACTGGTCGCCCGTCTGAAGGTGCAGGAAAAACGCGCCGCCAGTGCGCGCCCCTCCCCTGCCCGTCTGGGCACCGAATCCCGCCGCCTGAGCATGGGGTCCGAGTCGGCCATTCTGACAGAACGGGAATTTGACCTTCTTAGGCTCTTCTTAGAAAACGCCGATAAGGTGCTTTCGCGCGGCGAAATCTTTGACGCGCTGTGGGCTGGCGACGGCAACGGCAGTGAAAACGTCGTAGATGTCTATCTGGGCTACCTGCGCCGGAAAATCGGCCTTCCGCAGAAATTCGGCTTTCAGATCAAAACCTTGCGCGGGAAAGGCTTTGTCATCGACGGGCTACCCCCGGTTTTCGCACCCGAATAAATGCGACCATGGTCTAGGCCATTCTTAGAAAATAAGAATTGGATAAGAACCACGCCCGACGCAGGATACCCCAGTAAGACAACTTACAAATGGAGGAGAAGACCATGGCATGGAATAAACCCGTAGTCCGCGAAATCGAGTGCGGCATGGAAATCAACATGTACGGCCCGGAAGAAGACGGCGTACTGTTCTAAGTTCCAGCGCGCGGAGGCGTTACTATGACATTCCGCGCGCACATTCTGGGGGCGGCTGCCGGTGGCGGCCTTCCCCAATGGAATTGCGGTTGCGAAAACTGCAATCTGGCGCGAACAGGCGCAATCCCCCCACAGACGCAAAGCTCTCTGGCTGTCACCGCCAATGGTGTGGACTGGGCCATCCTGAATGCGTCTCCGGATATCCGTCAGCAACTGGCTGACACCCCTGCCCTGCATCCCACCGGCCTCCGTGACATGCCGCTTCGGTCCGTTTTGCTGACCAATGGCGACATCGACCACGTCGCAGGCTTGCTGACATTGCGGGAAATGCAGCCCTTTACGGTCCATGCGACCCAAGGCATCCACGATGTGATCGCCGAAAACCCCATTTTCGCCGCCCTGAACGCCTCTGTGGTGGCCCGTAACACCATCCGGCTGGACGAACCCTGCGAAATCGCCCCGGGCCTCTCAGCGACGCTCTTTGCCGTTCCTGGAAAGGTACCGCTCTATCTTGAGGGTGATGAGGTCCAGACAGACCTGATCGGCGAACAAACGGTTGGCGTCGAGCTGATGGCCCATGGTCGCACCGCCTACTACATCCCCGGCTGCGCGATCCTGAACGACGACCTGCGCGCCCGCCTGACCGGCGCGGATACGCTGTTCTTTGACGGCACCCTCTGGCGCGACGACGAAATGGTCCGCGCGGGACTGGGTCAGAAGACCGGCAAACGCATGGGCCACATGTCGATGTCCGGCGAAGACGGGTCCATCGCCGGTTTCGCCGATATGGACATCGCCAAGAAAATCTACGTTCATATGAACAACACCAACCCCGTCCTGCGCCCAGACTCGGCCGAAAAGGCCGAAGCAGAGGCCGCCGGATGGATCATCGGCCAAGACGGAATGGAGATCACCCTATGACCCAGACCCGAGAAGAGTTCGAAGCCCGCCTGCGCCAGATCGGCGCCGAGCGCTACCACGACAAACACCCCTTCCACCACCTGCTGCACGGCGGTGGCTGCACCCCCGATCAGGTGCGCGCATGGGTGATCAACCGCTACTACTACCAGCACTCGATCCCGATGAAGGACGCCGCCTTCATGTCCCGCGTCGAAAGCCCCGACCTGCGCCGTGCATGGCGCTCGCGGATCGAAGATCACGACGGAACAGACACGAATCCCGGCGGCATCAAGCGCTGGCTCAAACTGGCCGAGGCCGTGGGTCTTGACCCCGACTACGTCGCCTCGACCGAAGGCGTCATGCCCGCCACCAAATTCGCCGTCGACGCCTACGTCCGCTTTGTCCGCGACAAAACCCTGCTCGAGGCCGTCGCTGCATCCCTGACCGAACTGTTCGCGCCCGAGATTCATGCCGACCGCATTCAGGGCCTGCTGAAAAATTACGACTTCGCCGACGACAGCTCGCTGTCCTACTTCCAGAACCGCCTGAAAGAGGCCCCCAAAGACGTGGCGTTCGGCCTGAAATGGGTGCTGGACCATGCGGACACGCAGGAAAAGCAGGATATGGCCGCTAACGCATTGATATTTAAGACAGATGTGCTTTGGTCTCAGCTTGACGCGCTCCATTCGGCCTATGTCGAGCCGGGCCGCATCCCGCCGGGTGCATGGCAGCCAGGTCAGGGCATGGCCAACGCCAAGGCCGCCTGATGGAGCTTGACGCGATCCCCTACCTGCCCCGCGGCGTCCGCCTGCATTTCGACAAGGTCCGCGACACTTGGGTCCTGCTGGCGCCTGAACGCGCCATCACGCTCGATCAGGTGGGTCAGGCGATCCTGTCCGAACTCGACGGCACCCGCAGCTTTGGCCAGATCACCGACGACCTTGCCGCCAAATACAACGCGCCCAAGGATCAGATCGTGCAGGACAGCGCGGGCTTTCTGAAGGCGCTGCGCGACCGCCGCTTTCTCGAGGTACAGTGATGGCCCTTGACCGCTCCGCTATCCGCCCGCCCATCGCGATGCTGGCCGAACTGACCCATCGCTGCCCGCTCTCCTGCCCCTACTGTTCCAACCCCGTGGAACTGACGCGGATCAATTCCGAACTCGACACGGAAACGTGGCAATCGGTGTTCAAACAGGCCGGCGAACTGGGCGTCCTCCAACTGCACCTGTCGGGCGGCGAACCCGCCTCGCGCCGTGATCTGGAAACGCTGGTCACCTCGGCGCGCGACGCAGGGCTCTATACCAACCTGATCACCTCGGGCATCGGTCTGACCGAACGCCGCCTGAAGGCGCTGGACGAGGCTGGACTGGATCACATCCAGCTTTCCCTGCAGGGAACCGACGCCCCCATGGCCGACCAGATTGGCGGCTACAAAGGAGGCTTTGATCGCAAGATGAAGGTCGCCGAATGGATCGCCGACATCGGCTTCCCCCTGACACTCAATGCGGTCCTGCATCGCCGCAACCTGCACCAGTTGCCCCGCGCGCTGGAAATGGCGGTCGAGATGGGCGCACGCCGGATCGAGGTCGCGACCGTACAGTTCCACGGCTGGGCGCTTAAGAACCGCGATACGCTGATGCCCACGCGCGAACAGGCGCGCGAAGCCGACCGTATCGTGTCCGAGGCCCGCGCAGCGCTCAAAGGCACGCTGGTGATCGACTACGTGCCTGCTGACTACCACTCTGACTTCCCCAAGCGCTGTATGGGCGGCTGGGGCACCACGGGGCTTAACGTGGCCCCTGATGGCAAGGTGCTGCCCTGCCACGCGGCAGAAACCATCCCCCACCTGCAATTCGACAACGTGCGGGACAAATCCCTGTCCGACATCTGGTACGACAACAGCGCGTTTCAGGCCTATCGCGGCACAGACTGGATGTCTGAACCCTGCCAAAGCTGCGAACGCAAGACCGTCGATTTCGGCGGCTGTCGGTGTCAGGCGATGGCGATTGTGGGCGATGCCTCGGCCACCGATCCGGTCTGTATCAAGTCGCCCCACCACGGCGCGCTACAAGCTCAGGCAGATGCGCATGCCTCTGTGGCAGACGCTCCCTTGGTCTATCGCGAAGCACCTGGCAAGGAATCCGAGCCGGCGGAATAAGGGCCCCTGCCCTATTCTCGACGCCGGTCTTTCGCACTCTGATCACTTTCATCAGCCACAAAATACCGATGCCGCAGAATCGCTCCTGCGGCCTTTTTCGTGCTTGATTAGACTCTACGCTATCACAAAACAGTCTCTAACAAAGCCCAACTCTGGTTACGCTGTACTCTGCCCCTCCAGCTTCTTACATAGGCTCTGTTACGTCTGATATCAGGCTCTATAGCTGCCAAAGAAAAAGGGCCCTTCGGCCCCTCACTCGCACCACCCACAGGCGGGTTAACAATGGTTCCCCGCGGGGAACGCTACTCCTCCAGCTTGGTAAGAAACTCTGCCAGCGCCTGTTCCAGCGCATGGCGATCCTTGGCAGAGAAGTCGCAATCCAGCAGAACTTCCAACCGACCTTGCGACGCTGTCACCTTGGCAGCACCCCTGCTCCGCTCAAGACGGAACGTGGTTTTCGCAACACGCGGCTTCTGTTCTTTGGCGGGCTTTGGGGCGGCAGGTTTCGCCGCGCTGACAAAGCTCTGCAGAACCGCCAGTTCATCCTCGGGCGATCTGGGTGCAGGAACCGCCTTAATACGCGCAATCACCGTCTCGGGCAGAACCAACCCCTCTTCGATCAGTTTGCGCAACTCCAGCCCCAAAGCACGCGGAATGACCTGCGGGTACAGAACAGCGCCCTGCAGATAATCCAGCAGTTTCGCAAAGGCGCGCACATAGCTGCGCTTCTGCTTGTTGGCGGATTCATACAGAACCGAAACCGCCTCATCGACGTCCTTCGCTTCGGTCTCGGGATCATGCGCATAGTCCCGTGCAAGGACCGCCATTTCGCCAAAAGAAATGTCACGGCGCACAAGGTTCTCGTCGACCATGCGGCGATACAAACGCTCCAGCGCCTCGCCCTTGGCAATGATCGTCGCAGGGATGTGGCCCCACTTTTCCGCATCGCCGGTTTCATCCTTCATCTCGCGCCACGCGCTCAGACGGCGGAACCCCTGAACCAGCTCGAAATAGCCGTCGTCGGTTTCTTCCAGCTGGATCGGGTTCGACAGGCCAATCGCGCGGATCGACTCTTTCAACTCCGTCAGATCATCGCCTTCACTCAAACGATCGCGGATCAGTTTGCTGACGCGGATCTTTCCAAGCGGCACCAGATCGGTGATCAACCCCGCCTTTTTCAGCCGCACATGCTCATGCGCCAGACGGTCGTTTTCCTCGCGGATTTTCTGTTCGATCTCTGCACGGGAATTTAACGACTCTGCCGTTTCCCGCACCGCCGCCGCCATAGGCCCACGCCGCGCATCGGCCTTGCTTTCGCGCGTGGTCGCTGGGGGTGGTGTGTCGTCGACGGGCAGGTCGATATCAAAGACTCTACGCTTCTTGCTCATGCCTCATCCTCCAACTGATCCCACGCTTTCAGGATGGTGTCGCGGAACTCTTCATACGCCTGATCAAACGTCGCCCGCGCACGGCGCCACGTTTCTCGCGTCATATCGCGGTAGTCGATCTCGTAGACCGAAGACAGGAACCGCCCCGACTGCTCAACCGCGCGCGTCATCTCGATCGGGTGTTCGGCGACGTGACCCTCAAAAACCTTTCTGAAAGCATCAAACATCGCACGGTGCAGATCGTTGCCAGGTTCATACCGCGTCATCAGGAAACGGATGTCGGTGAACACCTTCGGCAGCTTCAGGTTCCCCGCGGGGAACCCGTGGGAGAGGTCTTCGAGTGCTTCGGCCAGCTGGCCGATGAAGGAGGTGGTTGAGTCGTATTCCCAGTAGCCGGGGCCGGAGGGTATATAAAGCATGTCTGCGGCGAACACTGCGTTCATGCTTTGGTAGCCAATCGCGGGCGGACAGTCGAAGATCACGAGGTCATAGGCGTCGGCCGGGATGCTGTCCAAGTAGCGGGACACGGCTGCGAAGAACGACCATTCGGGGTTCAGGTGACGGTACTGGGCCGAGGCAAACTCGACGAAGGCCGCGTTCGCGCAGGAGGGGACGATATCAATCGCGCTCCAGGCTGTGGGCTTGATGAAGTCGGTGTTCCGAAGCTCGCCCAGACCCATGTCACGGATCGAGTCCGGCAATTTGCGGGTCGGAAGCTGGACGCCGGATTCCGCCGCGACAGAGGCGCTGTTCATCCGGTCGGTTTCGCGGATCAGGTCGCGGGCCATGATGCCCCAGACTGTATAGTCTTCGGCCACATCATTCAGACCCATGGAATGAGACAGCGTTGCCTGCGGGTCAAAGTCGACGACCAGCACGCGGTAACCATCGAGGGCTGCGGCGTGCGCGAAATGCAAAGCGACGGTCGACTTGCCAGCGCCACCTTTGAAGTTGGCGATCGCGGCGCGGAAGGCGCGCTTGTTGGCGGGACGTTTCGGCATGAGCGACCGGCGGTTCACTTTCATGCGGCGACGGATCTCGTTGATTTCGTCCAGAGGGTACCAACGCTGACGACCGTCTTCCTCAACCTCGCCAGAGGGGAGGGAGGGGTCAGCGGCCAGACGGCCACGGAATGTGGACTGGTTCACCTTGAAGATAAGCTCGGACACTTCCCAGCTTGAGAACCTCCGAAGGCTTTTCTCCATCTCGGGTGAGAAGGTTTGACGCCGGATGTGACCCTGCATCTTAAGTGACTTTGCCTGCAACTCTGCCAGATCTTCGTGTGTATAACTCACATTTCCACCTTTTTTGGGGACGCTATTTCTTTGTAAAACGGAATTTACGATGATTTGCGGAATTTGGCAAAACCCAATATTGTATAAAACACAGGTTTTTTCGGCCTTTTTCCCGAAGGATTTCTGCATTCAACCGATTCTGGCGATTCGGAGAGGTGGGGGCAGGAGGGTCTTGAAACTGAACCAATATTTTAGGGACAGGTTTGGGGCAAAATCCACATTTAGGGGGACATTTTGGCCAAATAAGGGGACACACTGGATGTCCCCCTATACCAATAATACCAATTTTCTTTTTAAAAATTTGGTTAGGGTTTGATCGCAGATGGCAAAACGCTTGACAGAATCGAACTTCCGGACGCAAATCAAATCAAGTTGGCGATAAGCGTTGAGTTTTCCCCTCAATGCGGTATGAAGACCGACAAAGCGGCATAGAACCGTAGAAAACGAACTGAGGCAGCAACGGGACAATCATAGTCCCGACAGGAAACGAGGACCGAGCAGATGGCCGTCACCCATCCCGTGGGTCGCAATGCGGCATCACGGAAATACGACATACTTACCGCCCTTGGTGCGCTTGCGCTGTCTCAGGACAAAACCGCCCAACGTCTGACGTTGCGGCTGATGACCCTGATCACGGCACGGTACAACTGGCGCAACGACGAACTGATTGTCGGTCGGGTCGAGATGGCGCGGCTGTGGTGTGTGGACGAACGAACCGTCAAACGCGAGATGGCCAAGCTGAAGGCGATGGGCTGGATCGAAGTGAAACGGGCAGGGGCCCGTGGACGGATCACGACCTACCGGATGATGCTGGACCGGATACTGGATGACACCCGTGTGGCATGGGCCAATGTCGGGCCGGATTTCGAAGCGCGGCTGTCACTAGAAACCGACGCGCCGCAGCCTGCGACAGGGCAGGGGGCCATCGTCGCCTTTCCGGGCGCCAAACAGGTTCCTGCGCCGGATGTGTCCTCGGGCGATCCATGGGCGCTGGCGGCTGGGATGCTGCACGGGGATGATCCGCAAAGCTATGGCGCATGGATTGCACCGCTGACCCATCACGGGACGCGCGGCGAGGTGATGATGCTGATGGCACCGTCGCGGTTCCATGCGTCTTATGTGCAAACCCACCTTCTGCGGAAAATAGAACGGGCTGTGCGCAGCCTAGATGTGGATGTCTCCCGCGTCGCCGTGCTGTTTCCTGAAGGCTAAGTCAGAGCACAACGTAACCGTTATTGGACGCATCAAGACCTGCGCGCTAGTTCGTGGCGAAAGGAGGGTTCAAGATGGTTCTGCGCACCGCCTTTCTGGCGTTTATTCTGACATGTCTTTCGGGCCTGTCCTGGGCCACGCCGGACCGTGCGGCGTTCTTGGATATCGCGCGAAAAGGCTGGATCTATCAGCTGCGCACCACGATGATCGGGCGCGATATGTCGATCCCTGTGAGGATCAACGGGCAGACATTGTTGGGGGCGTCGATCTGTCTGGTGGGCGAGCGTCCGCATCTGGAAACCCGCGCCAGCCTGAATGCATTCCGGACCTTGATGGCCGAGGTCACGGGCAAGCCGTTGCCCATGCGATACGCCGGTGTGTCGGCACGGCAATGCGGGGCAGGGCGGACGGTGGTTATTCGTCTCTATTCTGGCAGACCTCCGGGGTCTGCTTTGACGGACGATCTGATGTGGATGAACGATATCCACGATTTCGGCCTGCCGCAGGGGCGGCAGTATTCGGCGGGATCGCCCGCGATGGCGCAGACGTTCTTTGGCCGCAAGGGGCAGGGCACCCATGTGATGGTCAAACAGCCCCGTCGTGACGAGCTGAGTGAAATGGAGCGGGATTTCTACCGCTCGATCCTGATCGAAGAGCTGTTCCAGTCGTTTACCTTTGGCATGGACATCCTGCATTTCGATCGCGAGGCGGCGTTTGTGTCCAAGCTTGAGGAATACCCCGTCGATCTGCGCTATCTGCCGTGGGATTCCGAGCCGTTCATGGAAGCCTTGGTGCGGTCTAACCCGCGTGGGCTGTGTCCGTTTGATGTGTTTATGTTGCATGCGGTGGCGGATGCGCCTGTTCAGCAGACGAACGAGGACGCGTTTCTGGACTTTATCGATGCGCGGTATGACGATCTTTGGCAGCGCGCCGAACGGGTTGTCGCGGACGGGCGGTTTCAGGCCATTCTGGACCCTGAATGCCGCGGGCCGTTTGACTGATTGTGATCGCTAATACCTTCTGCGGTGTTTGTGGGTTTCGGGATTGCCGCTAGGCTTTCCGGATAAACGTGCGCACTTCGCACGAAGGGAGGAACCATGGACCAGACGATTCAGGCCGCGCCGGTGGGTGTCGGTCGCCTTGCCGCGCATCTGGAAGACGGGCTGGTCGGGCATCAGGTTCTTGTCGAACGGCTGTTGATCGGGGTTCTTGCTGGCGGTCATCTGTTGGTCGAAGGCGCGCCGGGATTGGCCAAGACGCGGGCGGTGAAATGGCTGGCCGAGGCGATGGAAGGCACGTTTGCACGGATCCAGTGTACGCCTGATCTGATGCCGGCGGATTTGACGGGGACGCCTGTCTATCGGCCGCAGGACGGGACCTTCGAGTTTGTTAAAGGGCCGGTGTTTCACAACCTTGTTCTGGTCGATGAAATCAACCGCGCACCGCCCAAGGTGCAGTCGGCTTTGCTTGAGGCGATGGCCGAGGGGC
>CATNDK010000092.1 GCA_950096585.1 Thalassococcus halodurans
AGAATGGATATCTGACAGCCATGCCTGACGGTATTACCCGCGTCGAAACCTTTGTGCTGACCGAAATCACCGAAGAGGCAACATATACAGCCGGACGCTATCGCCTGACTTATGAAGGCGAGGGCGAGGTGCAGGTGTTTGGCGGGACCAACGTCGACGCACAGGACGGTGAAATCTGGTTCGATTACACGCCATCGTCCGAAGGGTTGGTCGCCATTTCCATCAGTTCGACCGATCCGAACGGAACGGGCGATTATCTGCGCGATTTTTCCTTGGTGAAAGACGAACATATCGACGCGTATGACGCCGGCCAAATGTTCAATCCATTGTTCATCGCGAACATCGAAAATGCCCATGCGCTCCGGTTCATGGACTGGATGGACACCAATAATTCGGACCTGTCTGAATGGGCCGACAGACCGGACGTGGGTGATTTTACCTATGCCAACGGTGTTCCGGTCGAGGTGATGGTGGCCTTGGCCAATGAAACGGGCACCGAGCCGTGGTTCAACATTCCTCACAATGCCGATGACGATTACATCCGTGAATTCGCAAGCTATGTGGCCGAAAACCTCGATCCGGATTTGCGCGCGCATTACGAATTCTCGAACGAGGTCTGGAACTTCATGTTCGATCAGGCGCGGGACTCGGCCCTTGATGCGCAAGAGCGCTTTGGCACCGATCTGGGCGATGGCTGGATGCAGGAATACGGGGCCCGTTCAGCCGAGATGGCCAGCATTCTGGATGAGGTCTATGCAGGGCGCGAAGGCGACTATGTCAAAGTCATCGCAACGCACACTGCATGGCCCGGGCTGGAACAATCCGCGCTTGAAGCACCGGCCTATCAGGCGCTGTCCGTGGACAACGTCGCGCCTTACACGTTGTTCGATACCTATGCCGTGACCGGATATTTTGGCGGGACCTTGGGGGGATCCAAGGCAGAAGATGTACTGGACTGGATCGCGGAAAGCCGCGCTTTGGCCGAGCAAGACGCAGATGCATTGGGCCTGACAGGGCAGGCGCGGGCGGACTACATCGACGCCCATCAGTTCGACCATGCCACTGATCTGGCTCTTCAGGAATTGCGGGATGGCTCGGTGACGGGTGATCCAGAAGGCAGCCTACAGGAACTGGATGCTTTGTTCGCCTATCATAGTCAGGTCGCAGCCAGCTACGGTCTGGATATGGTGATGTACGAAGGCGGCACGCACATCGTGGGCCTTGGGGAATACACCTCCAATCAGGACCTGACCGCCTTCTTTGTTCATCTCAACTACTCCGACGAAATGGGCGTTCTTTACGAAGAACTGCTGGATTCTTGGGTGGAAAACGGCGGGACGCTGTTCAACGCATTCGTAGACGTGGCGCGACCGTCGCAGTTCGGAAGCTGGGGCACGTTGCGCCACCTGGAGGACAGCACGCCAAGAGATGACGTTCTGGACAATTTCCAAGACACATACCCCCGTCTGGACGCGGTGGGTGAGCAGCCGGATGATCCGGTGGTTGATGACTTGGATCCTGTTGATCCTGTCGAGGACCCTTTGCCAGAACCGGAACCGGAACCGGAACCGGACCCTGAGCCTGCGCCTGATCCTGAGCCCGAAACTCCGCCGGAGGAACCTGAAGAAGAGGTGCCGAATGTGCGCGGCATATTTCATGGCAGTGGCGTTGGGCTGTGGCGTGACAGGCTGCTTGGCCTGTTGTCCTCGGATGAAGGCAATCAGACATCGAACCGGACGACTAGTGATCAGGCCGAGAGCAGCGCGGATGAAGAAACGCCGACCGTAGAATCGACGTCTTCTGGCGGCGGCAGCTTTCTAAGTCTTAGGTTCTTGAGTGGCGGGGGAACGCGCCCCCGCGCGCGCGCGGCTGAACAAGAGCCGGAAGCGGCGCAAGAAACCACAACTGCGTCGCCGCAGAATACTGAACAAGAGCAGGCCACGGTCTTTCCCAGAAGCGGGATCTTCAGCCACTTGATGTTCAAGGGCAGTGGCGCGGCAAGTTTTGATACAACTGCCGACGAGGACGAGCAGGACGCTGATGACCATCAGTCTGCAAAAAATGCCAAGCTGGAATTCGAAGTCTTCAGCTTTTTCTAGGGCGGCAAAGCAACGTGTTTCGGGCGGTATCTTTGGTTAGTTGCCGCCCCAAAAGACGACTTTTTTGCGTCACATTTCGTCGAATCTAGGTTTTGATTCGGGTTCAAACCTAAGATGTTGTGACCAATTTTTCGAAAATCTGCAGATTACTCATCATTTGTGAACAAACTCTGAACGCTGTTTTTAGCGCTCTCTCGAAAATGTGACGCGCAGCGCCACATTTAAACTGTTTCCAAATATTGAACAAAAAGCCGTTGAATTCTATCAGCGCGGGAAAAAAGCACTAAAAAGCGCAGAATTTACAAACAATCGTTGAGTGAATTTCGATACTTCGAACAACAATGCGCGTATAAGTTATCTTTCGATACTAATCTTGGACACCTTTGAGACAAATTTCCCCTTTGTGTCACGCGCACTGACACTTAAGAAGAAGTCACGCCCAACTGGGGGGCGAAGACTGCTGGCCACGGGGGCGGCCTTTTATTTCGGATGTCATCCTTTGGATGCGAAGTGTCTGTGGAACGGAATGCCGTTTTCCGCCGCCGGATTTGTGTGCCCTGAACTAGGCGCCAGCCGAACCACTCCGCGAAAAGTTTGACGAGTAAAGGTCGCGATCTTGGGGACAGGGTCCGGTGTTGGAAGTGGTCTGGGCGTGCCTGGATTGATGAGTTGAAGGATCGGTAACGATGGCTGATTTGTTTTTGGACTGGGGTGATCTGTCCACCCAAAACCAGGCACTGACTGACACAGGCGGCGTATCCGCGACAGTTGAAACAGGCGGCGTTGCTGTCGACATCTCCTTCGCAGAAACCGAAGAGGGCGCGAGCGCCAAGTACGTCGACTTCCTCGGCTACGTGGAAGCAGGCGAACCCTTTGATCCCAATTCGAACCTGAAATTGTTCGGTGACGGTCAGGCGAGCGTCGACAACGGCACCAACACCTCGGTCACCACGCTTGATTTCCGCGCGACAGACGATGCCTACGCCGATAGCGTCCAGAACGTTTCTTTCCGTCTGAGCGATGTTGATTTCGCGTCCACCGGTGAAGACCTGAACGGTCTGACAGGCGAAGGCTTCCAGGACATCGTCACCATTCTGGCCTATGATGCAGATGGCAACGCTGTTCCTGTGACCATCACGTCCAGCGGTGCGGGCACAGTGTCCGGCGACACAGCCACAGGCACGACAACAACCAATCTCGAAGACGCAGACGGCGCGTTCCTCGTAAACATCGCGGGCCCGGTTTCGCGCATCGAAATCCTGTACGACAACGGTGGGCTGTCCGGTCAGGCGATCATGGTCTCTGACGTCCATTTCTCGACCGTCGATCCGGTTGTGGACCTGCCGCCGGTTGCAAACGATGACCTTGGCTTCGGCGACGAAGATACTGCGATTGTTGTCAATGTTCTGGGCAACGACAGCGATCCAGAAGGGCAGCCGCTGACCGTTACATCCGTCACAGACCCGGCCAACGGCACAGTATCCTTCACCCCGGAAGGTGAACTGACATACACGCCGAACCCCGATTTTAACGGCACAGACATAGTTACTTACACCGTCACAGACCCGACAGGTCTGACGGATACAGCGACAGTGACTTTCACAGTTGATCCCGTGAATGATGCACCTGTTGCCGTTGATGACGAACTGGTCACAGACGAAGATACCCCGCTGACCATCAATGTTCTGGGCAACGACAGCGATCCGGAAGGTCAGCCGATCACCGTTGTGGATGCGACCGATCCGGCAAACGGCACAATCAGCCTGTCCGCTGACGGCACCCTGACTTACACGCCGAACCCTGATTTCAATGGTACGGACGAGATGACGTACACCATCGCGGATGCTGATGGTGTGACCTCGACTGCCACCGTCTTCATCACCGTAAACCCGACGCCCGATGCGCCGGTTGCGGAGGATGATGAGGCGACCGGCGACGAAGATACGCCGATCGTGGTCAATGTTCTGGACAACGACGTTGATCCGGACGGCGATCCGCTGACCGTGACCGACGTGACAGAGCCCGCCAACGGCACCGTCACCTTCACACCCGAAGGCGAGATCACCTATACGCCCGATCCGGACTTCACCGGTACGGACACTGTGACCTACACAGTGACCGATCCCGATGGTCTGACCGACACAGCGACCGTGACCTTCACCGTTGACCCGACACCGGACGCTCCGGTTGCGGAAGACGACGCGCTGGAAACAGACGAAGACGCACCGCTGACGATCAACGTTCTGGGCAACGACTCTGATCCGGACGGCCAGCCTCTGGAAGTCACCGACGTGACACAGCCTGCGAACGGCACTGTCACTGTGACACCGGAAGGCGAACTGACCTACACGCCGAACCCCGACTTCAACGGCACCGAGGAAGTGACCTACACCGTCACCGATCCGGACGGCCTGACAGACACAGCGACCGTCTTCATCACCGTCAACCCGACGCCCGACGCGCCGGTTGCGGAGGATGACAGCGACACGACCGATTTCAACACTCCGATCACAATCGAAGTGCTGGGCAATGACAGCGATCCGGACGGTGACACGCTGACGGTGACAGGTATCACGCAGCCGACCAATGGTTCTGCGACCTTCACACCGGAAGGTGAGATCACCTACACGCCGGATATCGGTTTCACAGGTACAGACACGCTGACCTATGACATCACCGACGGTAACGGCGGGACTGACACAGCGACAGTGACCATCTTTGTTGATCCTGCTGATGCTGGCCGTATCGACGTTGACGTGTTCCCGGTTGATCCCGCCGATCAGGCGCTGGATCCGCTGGATGGCTTTGACCAGGATCCGGATGCAACGGACGATCTGGACAGCGTTGTTGGCACAGACGGCGATGATGCGATCTCGACCGGTGATGATGCGGATACCATCATTGCAGGCGACGGCGCTGACACGCTGGAAGGCGGCATCGATGACGACCTGATCGATGGTGGCGCAGGCGATGACCTGATCACCGATGTTCAGGGTTCGGACACCATTCTGGGCGGCGACGGCAACGACACCATCACAGCTGGTATCGATACGTTCTCGGATTACGAAAACGACGATCCGACGTTCCCGCTGACCTTTGGCGGCACCACATTCACAAGCGATCCGAACACAGATGACGGTCGTGACTCGGTTGACGGTGGCGCGGGCGATGATGTGATCTCGACCGGCGACGATGCGGATACGATCGTTGGTGGTCTGGGCGATGACACTGTTGACGGTGGTATCGATGATGACTTCATCAGCGGTGGCGACGGCGCAGACAGCCTGATTGGTGGTCACGGCTCTGACACCATCTTCGGCGAAGAGGGTGATGACATCATCGACGGTTCCAACGTTCCTGCTCTGGAACTGACCGACGACGTCGATCCGCAGACACAGAATGACCGTGACCTGCTGGATGGCGGCGACGGCAACGACTCGATCACTGGTGGCGATGACGATGATACGCTGCTGGGCGGCGCTGGCAACGACACACTGGACGGTGGCATCGATGACGATGACCTGTTCGGTGGCGACGATGCCGACACGCTGATCGGTGGCGAAGGCAACGACACGCTTGATGGCGGTGCCGGTGCGGACAGCATCGACGGTGGTGCGGATCGTGACGTGTTCCTGGTCAATTCGGCCGAAGAGGGCGCAGGCGACACAATTCAGGGTGGCTTCGAAGGCGATGACTTCGACGTTCTGAACCTGTCCGGCGCGGGCGACCGTGGCATTGACTGGCGCATCGTGAACCAGACGCCGGATGATGATGGCCCGGGCAACCCGTCGAACGGTATTGATGGTACGGTCGAGTTCCTTGATGCGACGACAGGTGCGGTCACAGGTTCGCTGGACTTCTTCAACATCGAACAGATCGTTCCGTGCTTCACGCCGGGCACTCTGATCGCGACACCGCAGGGCGAGCGTCTGGTTGAAGAACTTCGTGAAGGCGACCGGATCATCACACGTGACAACGGCATTCAGGAAATCCGCTGGGCGGGTCGCAAAGACCTGACAGGCCACGACCTTGCGCGCAAACCGCACATGCGTCCGATCCTGATCCAGGCGGGTAGCCTTGGCAACAATCTGCCCGAGCACGATCTGTTGGTCAGCCCGAACCACCGTATTCTGGTGAACAACGACAAGACGGCTCTGTACTTCGAAGAAACCGAAGTTCTGGCAGCGGCCAAGCACCTTGTTGGTCTGCCGGGCGTGACAGAAGTGGGCACATTGGGCGTCAGCTACATCCACTTCATGTTCGACCGTCACGAGGTTGTTCTGTCCAACGGCGCATGGAGCGAAAGCTTCCAGCCGGGTGATTACAGCCTCAAGGGTATCGGCAATGCGCAGCGCAATGAAATCCTCGAACTGTTCCCCGAACTGGAACATGCAGATGGTTTGGAAAACTACGCAGCGGCGCGTCGTTCGCTGAAGAAACACGAAGCGCGTCTTCTTGTGAAATAAGGTTATGCAGCAAGTTTGCTTGCTACCTAGCGGGCAAACGGAAAGGAGCAGCGATAAGCTGCTCCTTTTTTTATTCGTAAGGTGCGGTTAGCTGCTGTGGTGCTTTGACAGCCAGTCATCCCACGCTTCGGGGGTGTCCAGATCGGTCAGGGCATGTTGATCCGGTAGCGGCACGAACTGGATATCTTTGGCGGACTTCACGACCGACCGCGCACCTTCGTCGCCTGACAGGTTCATCAGTGCGGCAAAGCAATCGGGTGGAAAAATGACAGGGTGGCCGGGGGTGCCGTCCGCTGTTGTCGCGCGCATGATGTGTTGGCCGTCTAACGCCGTAAATCGGTCAATCAGCGCGGTCATGTCCTCGCTATCTATTTCAGGCATATCGGCGGGCATGATCAGAATGCCGCTGGATTGGTCCTTCAGCGCGCCAACGCCAAGAACGATAGACCGCGACATGCCTTTGTCCGCATCGTGGATTTGGACGGTTTCGATATCCAATCCGTTTAGGGCCGCAGCGCGGTCGGCATTATCCGCCGGAAGGGTCACGCAGACTGTGCATCCTGTTGACAAGGCGCGCTCAGCAGTCCGCCTTAAAAGTGGAACGCCAGCGATTTCACGCAGCAATTTGTCCTGCCCGCGCATTCGTCTTCCAAAGCCGGCGGCGGGGATCAGGATCGAAACACGTTTTGCCATACGGAATCTAAAACCTTTCAGGCAGGGGTATTTTGTTTTTCAGATAAATATCAGGATTTTCATCTTCTTGCGTTGTCTACATTCGTCGAATTTGGCAACTTCTCATTCTCGATTATGTATATCACGATAGTGGTGTCACGCCGGAGCCTACCGGCCGTCTTTTAGTAAGTTGAGGGTACTATGCGGGCTCCAACCCCTGCCAATCAGTCTGAACGCCTTGCTGCCCTGGCAGGCTACCGTATTCTCGAGACAGAGCGGGAAAAGGATTTCGATGATCTGGTCGAAATTGCCCAGTTGATCTGTGATGTCCCGATTGCTCTGGTCAGTTTGGTCAGCCACGATCAGCAATGGTTCAAGGCTGAAATCGGCCTGTGCGCATCTTCGACCTCTTTGGATGAAGCCATTTGCGGCTACACCATTCTGGGCACCGATGTTCTGGAAATTCCGGATACGCGTCTTGATCCAAGAACGACAGATAACCCATTGTGTTCACGTGAAAATGAGCCGCTTCTATTCTATGCTGGCGCGCCTTTGATCACGCCGGATGGTCACGCGTTGGGTGCATTCTGTGTGCTGGATTACAAGCCGCGGAAATTGGACGACGTTCAAAAGGCCACGCTTACAAAATTGGCGTCGCAGGCTATGGCGCAAATGGAATTGCGTCGCGCGATGCATGACCAGAATGTCTTGCGCAGTGAAATGGATCACCGCGTTAAAAACTCCCTGCAAACCGTTGAAAGCTTTATTCGCATCTATCAGTCCAGGGCGTCTTCTGATGAGGCGAAGGATGCACTGGCAGCCATCGGACGGCGTGTATCCTCGATCTCGCAATTGCATGCGGAGCTGTATAAATCGGACACCGGTGACATTGTTCGGTTGGACGACTATCTGAACCGCGTGGCTGCACATGCCTCTGACGCTGTGCGTAGAGGGATCACGGTGCAGACCGAGTGGCAGGCCGTGAAAGCGGACTCTCGCAAAGCGGCATGCTACGCGATGATCGTGTCCGAGTTTGTGGCCAACGCGAATAAATATGCATTTCCCGACGGGCGGGATGGCGTCGTCACCGTGTCTTTGACCGAAACCGACGATGGGGTCATTACGCTGACGTGCCGCGACAACGGAGTGGGCAACTCCGGGCGCACGGACAGCGCAAAACCGGCAGAAGCGAAATCACTGCCGTCGATTGGTTTGCGCCTGATGGAAAGCGCCGCCAGCCAGACGGGCAGCTCATTCGAGGTTCATGCCGACGAAAACGGTTACCGGATCGACGTAGTTAGCCTTTCTGGGCAGCCTCAGGGCTAACGTCCAGCGGGCGCACTTTCAGGTGCGTGATGCGGTTGTTTTCGCGTCCTGCGACCTCGAACCGGAAGCCGTGGAATAGGAACACCTGACCCACGGTCGGAATCATCTGGGCTTCGTGGATAACGACGCCGGCCACAGTGTTCGCCTCGTCATCAGGCAGGTTCAAATCCGTCGCGCGGTTGAAGTCGCGCACTGTCATCTGGCCTTCGATCCAGTAGTTGCCGTCATCGGCGACCTGAATGGTGTGGTCCGCATCAGGGTCGAATTCGTCGGTAATTTCGCCAACGATTTCTTCCAGAATATCCTCGAGCGTGATCAGACCCTGCAGTGCGCCGTATTCATCCACAACCAGCGCAAAGTGCGTGCGGCGGCGCAGGAACTGGCGCATCTGGTCATCCAGAGAGGTGGTATCTGGGATGAAGTAAGGCTTCATCGCAACATCCGTAATCTTGAAGCTTTTCAAGGCCTTCAGGGACGCATCCGCGCCTTCCATCAGATTGTACATCGCACGAAGAAGGTCTTTGGCGTGAATGACACCGATGATGTTTTCTGGATCGTCGCGATAGATCGGCAGGCGGGTATAACGGCTGGCCAGACACTGTTGCAGGATGTCTGTCGGTTCACTATCGACGTTGATCATTTCGATCGACGAACGGTGAAGCATGATTTCCTCGACTGTCCGATCGGACAGATCAAGCGCGCCCAGAATACGGTCGCGGTCTTCTTTTTCGACGATGCCTTCGGAATGACCAAGGTTTAGGGCGCCGGCGATTTCTTCGCGCACGGCCAGAATGTGACTGTCAGGGTCGGTTTTCACGCCGAACAGACTAAGAACGAAGCGGACAAAGACTCGAACCGCGCTGACGACGGGCGAAAAGACAAGGATCACGATTTGAATGATCGGCGACACGCGAGCAGCGGCCACCTCGGGGTTTGTGATGGCGTAGGTCTTGGGCAGCACCTCGGCGAAGATCAGCACGAGCAGCGTCATGATGAGCGTGGCCAGCGCCACGCCGCTTTCGCCAACGGGCGATGATCACCGAAGGCGCCGCTGACAGCGCCCCCATCAGCGAGATGATGGTCAAACCAATAAGAATCAGCGGCAGCTCAGAAGCGCTCGTCACAGCGACCTCCACATGATGGGAGCAAGAGAAATGATCTGTGGGTGGTGCTCGTCCACCACCTCTTCTTGATCGTCCACGCTGCGAACCGAGAGTCAATATCGAGGCGCGAAAAAGTCGTCATTTCGGGGATATAGGGTTCTTTAAATTTACATAATTTTGCTTATCAGACTATATAATCCGCTGCCTCGAATACATCACTCAGAACGCCTGGAATGTGTTGAAGAGATGGAGTGATGCACATTGCAATATCTTCAACACCCTCTTGCCCCGCTGCTCGGGAACCGATCACATCCTGCC
>CATNDK010000093.1 GCA_950096585.1 Thalassococcus halodurans
GGACCAATCCGGTTCTTGGGGGAGGAATTGTCTTCGTAGGTCTAGCTAATGCGCCACATTTCGCGGTGCGTCAGCCGAATCGCTGTCCAAATTACGCCCGTTTTTGTGCTGCCGGTTGCGCGTCGCGCTTGGCGATCATCGCCTGACGTGTGGCGCCGCGTTCCCAAGGAAGCTTGGTTTCGGTCGTTGCCGCTGTTTTCAGAACGGATTTGATAAAGCGTGTACGAGTTTTCATTTTGCTGCTCCTGAACCTGCCAATAGGCTTTTATCTTGTTGTTAAAGGTAATTTGACCGGCCATCGGGGCAGGGTTTTGACAAGAACGAGACAATTTGACGGTTTTCGTCACATTGTCCGGTTTCGCGGGAAAATCACGGTTTTTAGCCAAAAATAGCAACAAACAGGCGCAATTCGCCTGATTGTTTCCACGTGATTTGGGGAAATGTGTCGTGAATAAGGCCCGATTTCGGGTGTTACAGCCGGATGACCGAGATCAGCCTGCCATAATCTGCCTCTTTTGCGTGGGTCGCGCGGCGATACGAAAAGAAGCGGTCAGCATCGGAATAGGTGCAATGGCGCGTCCATTCCGCGTTCACTCCGGCAGAGCGTAGTTTGTGCAGGCCGAAGGCGGGCAGGTCGAAATGCATCCGGTCACCTTGCCCCCCGGCAAAGAAGCGGGCGTTGCTTTGGTCTTCCATCAGGAAGGCGTCCAGAAACTCGGGCCCGACCTCATAGGCGCGTTGGCTGATTGACGGGCCGACGACAGCAGTGATGTTGTCGCGATCCGCGCCAAGGGCGATCATCGCATCAACGGTGTTTTCCAGAATGCCGTCCAGCGCACCGCGCCATCCGGCGTGGGCCGCACCGACAACGCCCGCCTTGGGGTCGGCAAACAGCACCGGCTGGCAGTCAGCCGTCAGAATCGCCAGCGCCAGACCCGGCTGGTTTGTCACCATAGCGTCCGCGCGGGGGCGGGGGGCCTTGGGCTCCATCGGGTTTGTGACAGTCACGACTTCGGCCGAATGGATCTGATGGACAAACACCAGGCTGTGGTCGGCCACGTCCATGGATTTCGCCACGCGGTCACGGTTGATCTGCACGATATCGGACTGGTCCGAAGACCCCGCACCACAGTTCAATCCGTGGAACACGCCAGAAGACGCGCCGCCCTTGCGAGTAAAGAACCCGTGGTGGACGGGTGAAAGACTATCAGACGTGATGATCTCAAGCGTCATGGTTCCAGTCCGGGCGGAGTCGTCGATGCATCAGGTGTGATACCGATTACCTTGAACAGCAACCCCATTTCATCGGGGTGGGTCAACCGGCGGTGTGCCGCAATATGGGTTTCCAACGCATCGCCGCTTAGTTTCGCAGCAAGCGCCTGCGCACGAGGCGTAATGCCCAACCGTTCCAGAAACACCCCTTGGGGCGTCAGGCGGCTGTGCACAGCGGGGGCGCAGGATTTCACCAAGGCCTCGAAATCCACATGGGCGGTCAGGTCTGCGTTGCCGGGGTTGTCCAGCGGGCCGACCTTTTTCTGTGCCTGAAGCGCTTGGAACGTATCGCCCAAAGACCGCCAGTCGCCATAGTCGATGATCAGGGCCGTGCCGCCATGGGCACCGATCATCGCGCCGATATGCGCCATGATCGTTTGCGCAGGCGTGCAGGTTTCCACCAGATCGCCGTCTTTCGTATCCTCCAGTCGGTGATCCAGTTCCGACAGCGGCAGGGCATCGGTGCGGCCAATGGCCAGTTCACCGTCGCTGAGCCCGATCACACGTTCCGCCCAACCGTCGCCATCGCGGATGAACTGGCGGATGGGCAGAGCATCAAAGAATTCGTTCGCGACAAGGAACAATGGCGCGTCGGGCAGGGCGGTCACGGTGTCGTGCCATTCCGGCGCATGTCCTTTTAGCGTTTCGGCCTGCACCTGTCGCAGGGTTGGCGATGCTTCGACCAGATGAATGTTCGCGGCGTCGTGAAACCCCGGCACACGCGCGGTCGCCCGCAGGATATCGGCCATCAGCGTGCCGCGACCAGGGCCGAGTTCGGCGAGTGTAAAGGGCTTAGGCGCGCCCTGATCCAGCCAGCTTTGCGCAAGGCAAAGGCCCAAAAGCTCACCGAACATCTGGCTGATTTCCGGCGCGGTGATGAAATCGCCCTGCGCGCCGAACGGATCGCGGGTGCTGTAATACCCGTGCTCGGGGTGCATCAGACAGGTCGCCATATAATCGGCGATGCTCATCGGGCCGGTCTGCGCAATGCGCGAGGTCAGGATATCGCGCAGCCCGCTCATGCCGCGCGCCGCGCCCGCAGGATTAGATAGAGCCCGAACAAGATCATCGGTAGCGACAGGGTTTGCCCCATGGTCAGGCCAAATTCGCCAATCCGGTAGGCCAGACCCAGCGGATTATCCGGTGTCTGGAACTGCACATCAGGCTGGCGGAAAAACTCGACGACAAAGCGCGCCATGCCATAGCCCATGACAAAGACGCCCGTGGTCAGAAGCGGCGTTTTCAGCGCGCCTTTGCGGAACACCAGCCAGAGCAGGACAATGCCCAGCAGCAAGCCCTCAAGCCCCGCTTCATAGAGCTGCGATGGGTGGCGCGCGCAAAGTTCGCCGAAGGGCTGGCCGCAGGCCTGTGCCAATTCGCCCGGAAACACGACGCCCCACGGCAGATCGGTCTGACGGCCCCAAAGTTCGGCATTGATGAAATTCGCAATCCGCCCCAGCAACAGCCCCGGCGGTGTGGCCAGCGCCAGCATATCGGCTGTCTTGGCCATGTTGATCTTGTTCTTCAGGCAGAAGCCGACGGCGGCGATGATCACGCCCAGAAAGCCGCCATGAAACGCCATGCCGCCCTGCCAGATCGCAAAGATCTGCAGGGGATTCGCAAGGTAATAGGCCGGCTGGTAAAACAGCACGAACCCAAGCCGCCCGCCAAGAATGACGCCCAGAATAATCCAGGTCAGCAGTTCCTCGACCTTTTCAGGTGGCATGGGCGGTGTGTCATCGCGCCACAGGGCGGCGCGTTTGACCGCCATCACAGCCAGCCGCCATCCGATCAGGATGCCCGCGATATAGGCCAGTGCATACCAGCGCAAAGCAAAGGTCAT
Organism: Thalassococcus halodurans; assembly: GCA_950096585.1. Lineage (GTDB taxonomy): Bacteria > Pseudomonadota > Alphaproteobacteria > Rhodobacterales > Rhodobacteraceae > Thalassococcus > Thalassococcus halodurans_A. The sequence goes on from CATNDK010000093.1 coordinate 3,116, forward strand.
TCCGAACAATGAGACGGAAAACACATCGGGTGAAATGGCGGGGAAGTTGAGTGCTGCGGGAACCATGGATGCCTCTGTGCAAAGGGATGCGGCCTAAGTCAACCTTGTGAGTCGGGCCATTGCACCCCATATAGGGGTCAAGTGTTACAGCAGAGAGAGCCCCATGCAGACTCGTAACAAAGTGTTCGACGATATTTCGCAACTTATGACCAACGCGATGGGCGTGGCCCAAGGCGCACGGCAAGAAGCCGAGACCGCCATGAAGTCCATGCTGGACCGTTGGCTGGCAGACCGTGATTTCGTCACCCGCGAAGAATTCGACGCCGTCCGCGCGATGGCCCAGAAAGCCCGCGAAGAAAACGAAGCGCTGAAAGCCCGCCTTGACGCGCTGGAGAAAGACAAGGGCTGAGCGCTCTGAGTTTCTGATGATGAAAGCCCCGACGCAGACGCGTGCGGGGCTTTTTTATTGGTCAACGCGACCTAAATTGGGCCGTCCGTTTGAAGAGGTTCTTCAACCTTATATACGGCAATTCGAACCTAAAATCTGGCCGGAGTTTAATTCTCTGGGACAATGCCCACAGGCGAAAGCTGATCCTTTCGGCTGCCCAAATGTCGGAGTATTTCCGATTGATCGTGGATTGCATAATGTGATGCGCCAGCCAGCCTTCGAACACTTCTGGAAACTGCCTGTCGGGGAAAAAGCGCTTGTGCCATTCAGCGATAGTCTGGATCTGGCGAAGCGTGTTTTTGTGAAGGTTGTTCTCGTGTTTTCTGTAGATAAACCCGGCTTCGGGGAAGATTTTCACGTAAAGATCCGCAGCGTCTTTCAATGAAAAGAAAATTTTGGTGCGAAGGTTGATGTCGTCGCCGATCATGTCGGATGCGAACCCTTCAACCGCATCAAACACCTCGGCGCGGAAAACCGCACTTTGAATGTAGAAAGTGCCAAGCGAGGCGAATTCAAGTTCTAACAGCTCTTCTGCTGAAAGTGACGAAAACGGGCTGACGGCGGTCTGGACATCACGTTCAGTTATCTCGTCCGCATCGTCCATTGAATGATGGTTCGCATCAACCGCAATAGCGATTTTGTGGTCGTTTTTGAGCGCGCTGACTTTCCGAAGCAAGGCTCCCTCTGTCAATTTGTCATCAAGCGATAAAAAGGCGAGGTACTCTCCTGTTGCCAGTTCTCGTGCCCTGTTGAAGTTTAGGGAAACTTTTCCAGAGTTTTCTTGTTCAATGATCTGCCACGGAATGTTGGTGTCAGACAGAGCTTGGCGAATTTTTTTGACACTCTCGTCACACGAGCCATCGTCCAAAACAATGACTTCAATATCGCTTAGGTTCTGGTCCGAAATCGATTGGATCGCTTGGGGGGCAAAATTTTCATGGTTGTACGAAACGCACAAAACAGAGCATCGCCCCTCGACCATTTGAAACTTCTTATTCATTTCGATGCTCTGAATATTCGAAAAATCTTAAACTGTCGGCGCTGAAAATTCGCATAAAAGCTGCATTGCCTTTAGGGGCGTAGGTTAAAAGTGTCGTGGGTGGTTGTCAAAGTTTGCCGCTTGCTCGTTTGAGAACCCTTGGCAGTTTCAGCAGAATCCAGACCTGGGTGAAACTGTTTGCACGGTAGGTGGCGGCTTATGGAGTGAGCGTGCAAAGGTGCTCGCAGAGCGCGCCTTACCCTGTGGCGTCCAAGATAGTCTTCGCTTCATAGCGATCATAGGCGTCGGCCAAGGGTTGCACCGTGGGGTGGTTTGCAAGCATCTCAGCTGGTTTCGCGTTTTTGGGGCGCGATTTGCCCTTTGTTTTGATCTGCGAAAACGTGTCGTACAGGCCATTCAGACCGGGGATCTTTTCCTCAAGGCGCAGGATGTCGCCTTTAAGGTCCGTAAACCGGATCAGGTGATCTACGACGAACGACTGGTCGATAAAGTACTGCGGATAGTTCTCGGTCCATTTGGCCTTTTCAAAGCAAAAGGTCTCGAAGTCGGCATCGTGTTTGTTGCGACTCTTGCGCCAGAAGAAACTGGAAACGATCCGATCAATCGGGCTGCGATAAAGCGACACTTTCGTGTAGCTGTTGAACACTTCGTCGCCGATCAGCGCTTTGACATCGCTGGCTGGCATGTGGTTCCAGAAAAGCGGCGTTTTATCGAAAAATCGACGCAGTTTTCTCGGGCGTTCATAGTTTTGAGCGCAAGAGAAGCCGAGATCTTTACGGATGGCTTCATCTTCGGGGCTGATTGGCGTGATAATATCGTCAGCTCTTGTGCTGAACCGTGAAAGAGCGATCTCGAACGAGGTTCCTGCAACCTTTCGGGGTTTCAGGAAAATCATCTTGTGATCGTGAAGCACAATCATAGGGTCGTACCCATAGGAAAATATTACAAATTTAGGTGTCTGCAAAGCATCTGAGGCATCCTATGGCAAGCAGTAAAGGCAGGTTGACTACGTTATAGCGTAAAGCGAAACCTTCACCGACTGTTTTTGCCTACCGCCTGTGCCCAGGAACAGTGTGCGGTTGACCCACTCATAGCGGGGATCGCCCGTTTCCAAACGCGCGTGGGTGCGCATGTAATAGTCGCTGACGGGCACGTCTTCGCCCCTTGCCACTGCGGCCAGCACCTCGGCGGGTCCATGGCGATAGCCGTAGTTGATGATCTCGATGATCGCGCCGTCGTCGGTTTCCATGGCATAGCGCGTGTCCAGTTCGGCCATCCCGCCATCGAACACCGTCTGCCAATCCGCGCCAAGGTTCAGGATACGTCCGTTCAGCTTTGGCCCCTCGACACGACCACCGATGATCGGAATGATCCGGCGATGTCCCGCGCGGCCCTGACCCATTTCGGTGATCGGATCCAGTTCGACATACAGATCGCACACATGGTCCAGAGTCGGGGCAGGGATGGTCATATGCTCGCCTTTCAAATCGTTTGAGGGGAATGGATCAGGAATGGCCTGCTGGTTCAAGTATGAACCGAGCCGGTGGTCAGACGGTATGCATCAGGTCTATGATAGCGCAAACGTCACAGGGGAGCTGTCCAGCATGAAGCGATCAACCATCAACGATATCATGGCTGCCGCAGATGATCTGATCCGGCAGCATGGCTTTGCCCTGCCACCTTTTGCCTATTGGACGCCGGACGAATTCCACGCGCGCCAGTCCGAGGCGCGCCATGTGATCGACGCGCGCTGCGGCTGGGACATCACCGATTACGGGGCAGGGCGGTTTGACGATATGGGGCTGTTCCTGTTCACCCTGCGCAATGGCCGGCTGGCCGATCTGCAGCGGGGCGGGGGCATGTGTTATGCCGAAAAGCTGCTGATTTCCCGTCAGGATCAGCTGTCACCAATGCACACCCATGTGATCAAGGCCGAAGACATCATCAACCGCGGTGGCGCGAATTTGGTGATCGAGCTGTTCGGTTCCGATGACCAAGGCAACTTTGCCGAGGATCAGGGCGGCACAGTGTGGTGCGACGGCATCCGCCGCGACTACGCCGCCGGTGAAAAGCTGGTCTTGCGTCCGGGGGAAAGCGTGACCCTGATGCCGGGGGATTGGCATGCCTTCTGGGGCGAAGGCGGTGACGTTCTGATCGGCGAAGTGTCGACGGTGAACGATGACGAAACTGACAACATCTTCCGCGAACCCATAGGCCGGTTCGCCGAAATAGACGAAGACGTTGACCCGACGCATCTTTTGGTCAGTGATTATGGGAAGTGGTTCCGCTGAGGCGAGTTTGGGGCGTTATGTGAAGGTCATGCGCCCAATTTTCAGAGCGCCCTAGAATTTTGTAATTGATTTTAAGGAATTGAGTGAACGGTATGGGTGGAATTTTCGACATTATCGCATCAACGGAATTTCGCAACACGATGTACGGACTGTCCATCGTCTGCCTGATTTTGGCGGTTGGCGTGGCCGTTGTCGCAATGGTGTTCTATGGCAGAGCGCGCGAAACAGAGGGCGTCCCTAAAGAGCAGGAAAAATGGGTGCTTCTTTTCGCAACATGGCGGGACAGTCTGATCATTACGTTGCTCTATACGTCAGAAAGCATCGTCTACAGGTTCAGTGAATTCAGCGGCCTGTCCGAGGTCATGTCCGAGCGCATCTATCTATTCTCGCCCGTCGTGCAGCCGGTGTTCAGCCTGATCACATCCGTTCTGATTTTCATGATCGTCGTCACGCGCGTGATCGCCATTTCCAGATGGCTGGGGTCACAGAAATCATAGCGATGCAGTTTGTCTCTGGTGCAACGAAACTTGCACGGGTCAAACGCGGGTGAACGCCAAATAGCCGCTGAAAAAGCAAAAGGCTCAGCCGTTGCCGGCTAAGCCTTTGGTGCAGTGGTGAGCCGTGCAGGATTCGAACCTGCGACCCACTGATTAAAAGTCAGTTGCTCTACCAACTGAGCTAACGGCCCACTGTGGGGGGGCTTCTAGAAAGAGTGGCGGGTAGGGTCAACCCCGAAATTTGCGAAAAATTACTTTTACGCAAAACCCTATCGAAAAGACCCTGCGGCGGACCGAACGACAGGCACTGGAAAGCCCAAGCCAGCAGGCGTATATGCGGGCTATGGAACAGATGCGTGACAGTGGCCTCGGCTTTATGAAAATGCACGGGCTCGGCAATGATTTTGTCGTGCTGGATGGGCGTGTGCGCGAAATTGATGTGACACCGGCCTTGGCGCAGGCGATCGGGCACCGGAATTTTGGTGTGGGATTCGATCAACTTGCGCTGATCGAGGCGCGCGGCACGGGCGATGCGCATCTGACGTTTTATAATTCTGATGGATCGACCTCGGCGGCGTGCGGAAATGCGACTCGGTGCATTGCGGCCTATCTGATGGACGAATCCGGTCGTGACAGCCTGACGCTGACCACCGATCGCGGCGCACTGGCCGCGGTGCGGGGCGAGGGTGGTTTGGTTTCCGTAAACATGGGGCAGCCTCAGCTAGACTGGCAGGACATTCCGCTGGCCCATGAGATGGACACGCTGGAACTGCCGATTGAGGGTGTGCCGACCGCGACCGGTATGGGCAACCCGCATTGCACCTTCTTTGTGGAAGATGCCGAGGCGGTCGATCTGCCCAGCTTTGGCGCGAAACACGAACATCATCCGCTTTATCCGCAGCGCACCAATGTGCAGGTGGCCCATGTTGTGGGGCCTGATCATCTGCGCATGCGGGTATGGGAACGGGGCGTGGGCGTCACGCTGGCCTCTGGTTCGTCGTCCTGTGCGACAGCGGTTGCTGCCGCGCGTCGCGGGCTGACGGGGCGCAAGGTGCAGATCGATCTGGACGGCGGCACGCTTTTGATCGACTGGCGTGACGATGGTGTCTGGATGACAGGCGGCACCGCGCATGTGTTTGACGGTGTTCTGACCCAAGCGTGGCTTGAGGCGAACACATGACAGGCGTGCCCAAGTTTACCACGCTTGGTTGCCGGTTGAATGCCTATGAAACCGAAGCGATGAAGCGTATGGCTGAAGAGGCTGGCGTATCGGATGCTGTGGTGATCAACACCTGCGCCGTCACGGCCGAGGCTGTGCGCAAGGCGCGTCAGGAAATCCGCCGCCTGCGCCGTGAAAATCCCAATGCCAAGCTGATTGTAACGGGCTGCGCCGCCCAGACCGAGCCTGAAACCTTTGCCGCCATGGCCGAGGTCGACACGGTCATCGGCAATACCGAGAAAATGTCGCCCGAGACATGGGCCGGAATGGCCGCTGATTTCATCGGCGATACCGAGCGTGTGCAGGTCAACGACATCATGTCGGTGACGGAAACGGCCAATCACCTGATTGACGGGTTCGGCACCCGCAGCCGCGCTTATGTGCAGGTTCAGAATGGCTGCGATCATCGCTGTACGTTCTGCATCATCCCCTATGGTCGCGGCAATTCGCGGTCTGTCCCCGCCGGCGTTGTGGTGGATCAGATCAAGCGGCTGGTGGATCAGGGCTATAACGAGGTCGTGCTGACTGGCGTTGATCTGACGTCCTGGGGCGCGGATCTGCCAGCGGAGCCCAAACTGGGTGATCTGGTGATGCGCATTCTGAAGCTGGTGCCCGATCTGCCGCGCCTTCGGATTTCGTCGATCGATTCCATCGAGGTGGATGAAAACCTGATGCAGGCGATTGCGACCGAGCCGCGTTTGATGCCACATCTGCATCTGTCCTTGCAGCATGGCGATGACCTGATCCTGAAACGCATGAAGCGCCGTCACCTGCGCGATGATGCGATCCGGTTCTCGGAAGAGGCACGCAAGTTGCGCCCCGAGATGACCTTTGGCGCTGATATCATCGCGGGATTCCCGACCGAGACCGAGGCGCATTTCGAAAACTCGCTGAAACTGGTCGAGGACTGTGCGCTGACATGGCTGCACGTCTTCCCCTACAGCCCGCGCCAAGGCACCCCCGCCGCGCGGATGCCGCAGGTGAACGGCAAAGCGATCAAGGATCGCGCCCGTCGTCTGCGCGAGGCCGGTGATCTGGCCGTCGAACGCCACCTGTCGGCGCAAGTCGGGCGCACTCATCAGGTGCTGCTGGAAGCGGCGGATATGGGGCGGACAGAGCAGTTCACCGAAGTCAGCTTTGCCACGCCCCAACCGGTGGGCCAGATCG
>CATNDK010000094.1 GCA_950096585.1 Thalassococcus halodurans
AAAATGTCCAGCCTCGAAGACCGCCTTTCGCAAGCGGGCCGTGACGACCGTCCGGTCGCCTTGCTGCGCCTGACCGATCCCGAGACACCTGTGTTTCAGGCGGCAGGCAGCCTGATTTCTCGCCTGACCGGCATCCTGCCGGAACCGTGGGAACCGACGGATGCGATGATCGCTGAGGCCACGAACGTTATTCCCGAAGGCGACTTTGACACGCTCTGGTTTTCCGACGGCATCGCCCGCGAAAACCGCGCTTCCCTGCTGACTGCACTTGAAGCCAAGGGCAGCGTCACCGTGTTCGAAAGCCCGCGCAGCCTGTACGGGTTGGAACCCGCCACCTTTGAAGATGGCGCTGTGCAACTGACCGCCCGCCGCCTGCGTTCAGGGGCGGAACAGACCATCACCGTTCAGGCCATCGGCCCCGATCCATCCGGCAACGAAACCACGCTTGCCACCCAAGATCTGACTTTTGCCGCCGACGTTCTGGATGCCCGTGGCAGTGTCGAAATCCCCGCCGAACTGCGCGCCCGTATCCAGCGTTTTACCATCGCAGGAAGCCGTGGTGCCGGTGCTGTCAGCCTGCCGGACGACACGCTGCGCCGTCGCGAAGTTGCGCTGATCGCCAGTTCGCAAAACCGCGAGGGTTTGGAACTACTGTCGCCCACACACTACCTTGAACGAGCGTTAGAGCCGACAGCCGACTTGATTGAAGGCGGCCTGACGGACGTATTGCCAGCCAATCCCGATGTTGTCGTCTTTGCCGATGTAGCAACAGTCAGCGAAGGCGAAGAGGCGCTGCTTCTGGAGTGGCTGGAAAAGGGCGGCATGCTGCTGCGCTTTGCCGGTCCGCGCCTTGCCGCCAGTGACGTATCCCGCAGCGAAGAAGACGCTCTGATGCCTGTCCGCCTGCGCGCCGGTGGCCGCACCGTCGGCGGCGCGATGAGCTGGGGAGAGCCCAAAACACTCGCGCCCTTTGACGCCGATAGCCCGTTCTTCGGATTGGACGTTCCCGAGGACGTCTCGGTTACGTCGCAGGTGATGGCACAACCAGATCCGACGCTGGCATCCCGCGTGATCGCGCAACTGACCGATGGCACACCGTTGGTGACCCGCAAGCGCGTCGGCCAAGGTCAAATCGTGCTTATCCACGTCACCGCGAACGCCGAATGGTCCAACCTACCGCTGTCCGGCCTGTTCGTTGAAATGCTGGAACGCCTTGCCGTATCTTCGATCACCGCCACACCCGAAGCCGCCGATCTGGAGGGCACCACATGGCAGCCAGCCAAAGTGCTGGACGGGTTCGGCACACTACGCGACGCGCAAAACCTGCCCGGCATCGCGGGCGAAGAACTGGTGACAGCCGCGCTTGGCCCCGACCTGCGCCCCGGCCTGTATCAGGGCGAAGACCGCAGCCTTGCGCGCAACGTGGTGACCTCGGCCACCGAACTGACCCCGACCCAATGGCCCGACCGCATTCCTGTCGAAGGGCTGAGTACATCCCGCGAAACCCCTTTGGCAGGCTGGCTTTTGGCGCTGTCGATGGTGCTGCTGTTTGCCGATGTTCTGGCGTCGCTGGCGCTGTCGGGCAAGCTGCGTGGCGCACGTGTCGCATCGCTGATCACGGCTGCGGTGATGACCATGGGCATGCCCGATATCAGCCACGCCCAAACCGACGACCGCGCCGCGATTGACGCCACATCCGAGCTGCGTCTGGCGCATGTTCTGACGGGTGACGACAATCTGGACGGTCTGGCGGCAGCGGGCCTGAAAGGGCTGTCTGACGTTCTCTATTTTCGCACGTCCATCGAGCCATCCGACCCCATCGGTGTGAACCTTGAAACCGACGAACTGGCGTTCTTCCCGCTGCTTTACTGGCCGATCACCCCTGATCAGCCGACCCCGTCGGCTGAGGCCTATTCCAAGCTGAACACCTACCTGCGCACCGGCGGGATGATCCTGTTCGACACGCGCGACGCTGACATCGCATCCTTCGGCACCTCCAGCCCGAATGGCCGCAAGCTTCAGGCACTGGCTGCGCCGCTGGACATTCCGCCGCTTGAACCGCTGCCACAAGATCATGTGCTGACCCGCACCTTCTATCTGCTGCAGGACTTCCCCGGTCGCTACACCGGTCGCGATATCTGGGTCGAGGCCGCACCAGCCGATGCAGAGCTGATTGAAGGAATGCCGTTCAGAAACCTGAACGATAACGTCACGCCTGTGATCATCGGCGGCAATGACTGGATCGGCGCGTGGGCGACCAACGCCAGCGGCATGCCGTTGAACCGTCTGGGCACCGGATTTTCCGGCGAACGCCAGCGCGAGATCGCGTATCGCTTTGGTGTAAACCTTGTGATGCATGTGCTGACAGGCAACTACAAATCCGATCAGGTCCACGTGCCTGCGCTTCTCGACAGGTTGGGCCAATGACCGGAACCATCGTCTTTGATCCCCTTCTGCCGTGGCTTGCCATCGGCGCTTTGGCCGCTTTGGGCCTGCTCGGCGTGACCCTTGCGCTGTGGCGCGGGCTGCGAGGCTGGGCGTGGCGGTTGCTGGCTGTCACTGTGCTGGCCGCGGCCTTGGCGCAGCCGTCTTTCCAACAGGAAAACCGCGCGCCGTTGTCGGATATCGTTCTGATGGTCGTCGATCAAAGCGCCAGCCAGAAACTGGCAGATCGCGCTGGCCTGACCGAAGACACCGCCACAACGCTTGAGGCACGGCTGGCCGACCGCCCCAACACCGAAGTGCGCCGCATCAACGTGGGCGACAGCGCCGATGATGCGGGCACGCAGCTTATGTCGGCGCTATCCGAAGCACTGGCCGAAGAACCCCGTGGCCGTGTCGCCGGTATCCTGCTGCTGTCCGACGGTCGCCTGCACGATCTGGAACGCGCCCCTGACCTGCCTGCGCCACTTCATTTGCTGCTGACCGGCAAGGAAACCGATTGGGACCGCCGCCTGATCGTGAAAAACGCACCGGCCTTTGCCATTCTTGGTGAACCTGTGACTCTGACCTTAAGTGTTCAAGATGACGGTGCCGCGCCCAACGAACGTGAAACCACCATCGATATTTCCGTCGACGGCGCACCTGCGCAAACCTTTGCCATGCCCATCGGGCGTGACGTGGAACTGCCCATCACCCTACCCCATGGCGGTATGAACGTGATCCAGTTTTCGGTCCCAGAAGCGGACGGCGAACTGACCGACCGCAACAACACGTCGCTGGTGCAGATCAACGGCGTGCGTGACCGCCTGCGCGTTTTGCTGGTGTCCGGCGAACCCCATGCGGGTGGGCGCACATGGCGGAATCTGTTGAAATCCGACAGCTCGGTCGATTTGGTACACTTCACCATTCTCCGCCCACCGGAAAAACAGGACGGCGTGCCGGTCAACGAACTGTCCCTGATCGCCTTCCCGACACGCGAATTGTTTCTGGACAAGATCGAAGACTTCGACCTGATCATCTTCGACCGCTACAAACGCCGTGGCATTCTGCCTGCGATCTATCTGGATAACGTGCGCAACTACGTCGAACAGGGTGGCGCCGTTCTGATCAACGCAGGCCCCGATTTCGCGACAGCGCAAAGCCTGTACCGTTCGCCTTTGGGCGAGGTCATCCCCGGCGCCCCCACTGCCCGCGTGGTGGAAGAGGCCTATCGCCCGACCATCACCGATCTGGGCGACAAACACCCTGTGACCGCGGGCATGCTGAACCAAGACACATGGGGCCGCTGGTTGCGCCAGATCGACATCGCGGCGTCAGACGATGCCGAAGTGCTGATGACAGGCGTTGGTGAAGGCCGTGTTGCGCTGATTGCATCTGATCAGGCGTGGTTGTGGTCGCGCGGGTATGAAGGCGGCGGGCCCCAGTTGGAACTGCTGCGTCGTCTGGCCCACTGGATGATGAAAGAGCCCGAGCTTGAGGAAGAAACCCTGTTTGCCGAAGCGACCGGCCAAACCATGCGCATCATCCGCCGCACGCTGGAGGACAGCGTTGGCGCAGTGACCATCACCCACCCCGATGGCACGACCGAGGAAATCGAACTGGAAGAAACCGCACCCGGCCGGTTTGAGGCCACGTTTACTGGCCCCGAAATCGGTCTGTATCGTCTGGCGGAAGGCGACAAGGAGGCTGTCATCGGCCTTGGCCCCGCAGCGCAGAAAGAGTTCGAGGAAACCATCGCCACATCGGAAATTCTTGATCCCGTGATCGCATCCATGCGCGGTGGCGCGCCCCGTCTGGAAGACGGCATTCCCGCCCTGCGCAATGTCGGCGAAGGCCGCCCCGCCGCTGGTCGCGGCTGGATCGGCATCACGCCAAGAAACGCCTTTGAAACGGTGGATGTGACGCAGACGCCGCTGCTTCCTGCGTGGCTGGTCCTGCTGCTGGCGTCGGCTGTGATCTTGGCAGGCTGGCTGCGCGAAGGTCGGAACTAGCGTTTAACGCGCGATCTTCACCTTGGTGGTCTCATCGTGCCAGCCACCCTTCGAGCAATGCGCACGGACATAGATTTCGCGCGTGCCATCGGGCAGCATGACCGAGGACAACGACCGTGTGAAAGGCTGCTCTTCCACATGCGGATGCATCAGTTTGCGAACGGCGATCACCTTGCCCTCGGCATCCTCAATGCGCCAGCTATCGGCGAAATGATCCCAACCTGTGTCAGCATGGCTAAGCGTTACCGACCCCCGCCAACCCATGCCGGTTTTTTCCATTTGGACGTCTTCGACCAACGGACTGTCAGCCATGGCAGGCAGGGCCATACCGGTGATGGCGGCGGCGGATAGACATGCTTGGTGTAGGGTATGAATCAGAGATGTTCGCATGCTGTCACCTTAGCACCCGCGTTTATCTGCTGCCCGTCAACTTTGTGTGTCATCCGCGCGAGCGTTGCCTGAAAGCAGCACGGCGCGCGACTCGGACGCGAATTCGCGCCGCAGGATCACCGCTACGGTGAACACAGTGGCCATCAACAAGGGCACCGCGCCCAACAACCACGCGACGCTGGCGATCCCGAAATAGACCGACCGCAGACCACGGTTGTACCCACGCGCGGCCGTTATGTTGATCTCGCCTGCTTGCGACGCACGCACATAGACGTTCGGATCGTTCAGATCGTTTGGAACCGCCGCCATCAGGACCGAGCAATAGCCGAACAGCCTATGTGACCAGACGAATTTCAGAAAGGCATTCACAGCGAACAGCAGCATGAAGAAAATCTTCACTTCCCACACCAGAACCGGATCAGCGCCCAGTGTCAGGTCTTGGGCCACACCGCGCAAACGGTCTGCATTGCCCAAAAGCGCCAAGCCGCCACCGATCGAGATCATCGAGGCCGAGGCAAAGAACGCTGTTCCCTGACGCAGGCTCGATACAATCTGGGAATCGAATATCCGCGGCTGGCGGGTCACGAACTGGCGCATCCATTCACGGCGATACCCCGCCATGATCTGCGACGTCGACGGATACCGCTTGGGCGCGTTTTCGATCAGCAGGGACAATAGGCTCCAGACCACCAGCAAGGTGCCAACAGCGACAAAGTCCATCAATGAGAACAGGGAAAGGTCGGGCAACGTAATCATGATCAGAACGGCTTTACCACAACAACCCACAGCACCGCGATGACGGCGAACACCGACACCTCGTTGAAGATGCGCAGGAACATGTCGCTTTCTTTAAACTCGCCGCGCTTGGCCCGCAGCACCATGCGCCCGGTCCAGACGTAATGAACGACCAGCCCTGAAACCAAAGCCAGCTTCAGCCAGACCCAGTTCGGCATCCCCCAAAGACCACCCAACCAAAGGCCCGTAATCAGGGCAATCACGCCAAGGCCTGCGGAAAAACGATAAAGCCGGATCGTAAGATCGCCCAAGGGTCCGAATTCACCCAGTCGGGCATATTCCCGTTTCCAGTAAATCAACGCACGAGGAACGGCGAAAATCGACGTCATCCAACCCATGACGCAAAGAAGGTGTATGATCTTGATCCAGTCCATGTCCTATGCCTGCGGCAAACTGGACGCCGCTGCAAGAGGCTACGTAGTTTCACGGATTTGATCTGGCGTCTTGTCCCGCTATTGTAACAGCCAACGCCGCGTGGCGTAGGGAGGAACATCATGGAAATGCCGGTACCTAACGCGGGGCTTCTCGCGCGGAAACCCAATATCGTGGCGCGTCTGTCTGCTGTGCTGCCGCCCGACGCCCTGATCTCGGACCCTGCGGAAACGCGGGCCTATGAATGCGACGCGCTGACGGCCTACCGCTGCCCGCCCTTGGCCGTGGCCCTGCCGTCCACGACCCAAGAGGTCTCGGCCATTTTGAAAATCTGCCACGAAGAGGGCGTGCCTGTTGTGCCACGCGGCTCGGGCACGTCGCTGGCCGGTGGCGCGATGCCCACGGCGGATTCCCTGATCCTTGGCGTGTCTCGCATGAACGATGTGCTTGAGACCGACTATGAAAACCGGATCATCCGCGTCCAGACCGGTCGCACGAACCTGAGCGTCACAGGCGCGGTCGAGGAAAAAGATTTCTTCTATGCCCCCGATCCGTCATCGCAGCTGGCCTGCGCGATTGCGGGCAATATCGCGATGAATTCCGGTGGTGCGCATTGCCTGAAATACGGCGTGACCACGAACAACCTGATGGGCGTGACCATGGTTCTGATGGACGGCACCATCGTGGAACTGGGCGGCGCGCATCTGGACGCTGCGGGTCTGGACCTGCTGGGCGTGATCTGCGGCTCAGAAGGTCAGCTTGGCGTCGTGACCGAAGCCACCCTGCGCATTCTGCACAAACCCGAAGGCGCACGGCCCGTTCTGATTGCCTACGATTCGAACGAAGTCGCAGGCGAATGCGTATCCGACATTATCAAAGCAGGCGTGTTGCCCGTAGCCATCGAATTCATGGACCGCCCCTGTATCGAGGCCTGCGAAGCCTTCGCCAAAGCGGGCTACCCGATGTGCGAAGCGCTGCTGATCGTCGAGGTCGAAGGCAGCCCTGCCGAGATCGACGAACAGCTGGCTCTGATCAAAGACATCGCCCAGCGCCACAACCCAGTTGAGTTGCGCGAAGCACGGGATGCGGACGAAGCGGGCCGCATCTGGCTGGGCCGTAAATCGGCCTTTGGCGCGATGGGGCAGATCAACGACTATATGTGCCTTGATGGCACGATCCCTGTGTCGTCACTGCCCTACGTACTGCGCCGGATTGGCGAGATGTCCAAGGAATACGGGCTGGGTGTGGCGAACGTCTTCCATGCGGGCGACGGCAACATGCACCCGCTGATCCTGTTCAACGCCAACAAAGAAGGCGATCTGGAACTGTGCGAAGCGTTTGGCGCGGACATCCTGCGCCTCTGCGTCGAGGTCGGCGGATGCCTGACCGGTGAACATGGCGTTGGCATCGAAAAGCGCGATCTGATGGTCGACCAATACGCGCCCGAGGATCTTGAGGCGCAGATGGCGGTCAAGGATGTGTTCGACGCCCAGTGGCTTTTGAACCCTGCCAAGGTGTTCCCGCTGGCCGCGTCCGAGACGCGTCGCAACATGGCAATCGCTGCGGAATAGGATTGATCCGATGACATCACTGAAACCGCAAAGCGAAGCCGAACTGTCTGAAGCGATCAAATCGGCCAAAGGCCCGCTACACATTCGCGGTGGCGGCACCCGTCGCACGGGCGCTGAACTGGGGCAGGTTCTGGAAACCGGCGGATTGTCAGGCATTTCCCTGTACGAACCCGGTGCTTTGACCGTTGTCGCAGGTGCAGGCACCCCGCTGGCCGAGATCGAGGCCGCGTTGGATGCCGAAAACCAGCGGCTTGCTTTTGAACCCATGGATCATCGCGGTCTGCTTGGCACCACGGGCGAACCCCCTTTGGGCGGCGTCGCGGCGGCCAACGTATCCAATGCGGCGCGGCACGGGATTTCATGTTGGGCGTCCGCTTTGTCGATGGCCAAGGCAGCATCGTGAAAAACGGTGGTCGCGTGATGAAGAACGTGACTGGCTATGATCTGGTCAAGCTGATGGCAGGCAGTCAGGGCACCCTCGGTGTGCTGACCGAAGTATCGCTGAAGGTTCTTCCGAAACCCGAAACCATGGCCTGCCTGTTGATCGACGGGCTGAATGACCGCGACGCGATCACCGCCATGACCCGCGCCATGGGGTCGCCCTATGACGTGACCGGCGCGGCGCACCTGCCCAAAGGGCTGGACGGCACGCCGGTCACCATGATCCGCATCGAAGGCTTTAGCGCCTCGGTCGCGTATCGCCTGGAACAACTGGCGGGACTGTTCCCAAACCACGCGCTGCGCCGCGAAACTGATCCCGCGGCCGTTGCCAAAGGCTGGGCCTACATCCGCGATGCCGAGCCGTTCCATGGAACCACAGGCGATGTCTGGCGGATTTCGACCAAACCCACCAATGCTTCCGATCTGGCGGCACAGCTGGACGCCAAAGAGGTGTTCTATGACTGGAGCGGCGGTTTGATCTGGGCGCTGACACCAGCAGGCAGTGATATCCGCGCCAAGCTGGGGGCCTTTGATGGACACGCCACATTGGTCCGCGCATCTGGCACAACGCTGCCGCTGTTCCACCCGCAACCCGCGCCTGTCGCGATGCTGTCGGAAGGCGTGCGTCGTAAGTTCGACCCGCGCGGCATCCTGAACCCCGGATTGATGACCGCATGACACCGGCGCTGATCACAGCCTTTGTCCTTTGCTTTGCGGTCGGCCCGATGATCTACGCGATTATCTTTCGCCGCCCACTGACCAAGGCATTGATCGCCGCGCTGGCGATTTCTGTGGTTGCGCTTTTGCTGTTTTCCAACCTGTTCAAATCAACAACCCCTAGCGCGGCGCTGTTGTGCCTGTGGGTGTCGTGGGTGCTGGCGATCACTTTGGTGGTCCGCGCGCTGTACACCCGCCTTCGCACACAGACGACCCGCCGCTGGACCTATATCGCAGGCATGATCGCAACCACAGCCCCGTGGTTCGGCCTCGCCACCGCCAAGATGATGAGCCCCTGATGCAGACCAATTTTACCGACAGCCAGCTACAAAAGCCCGAGTTGCAGCGCGCCAACGAAATTCTGCGCGCCTGTGTGCACTGCGGGTTTTGCACCGCGACCTGCCCGACCTATCAGGTTCTGGGCGACGAATTGGACAGCCCGCGTGGCCGCATCTACCTGATCAAGGACATGCTGGAAAACAGCCGCGAGCCGGACGAAAAGACGGTCCAGCATATCGACCGGTGCCTGTCCTGTCTGGCCTGTATGACGACCTGCCCGTCCGGCGTGCACTACATGCATCTGGTCGATCACGCCCGCGCCTATATCGAGGAAAACTACAACCGCCCGGTCAAGGACCGCGCACTACGCTGGGTTCTGTCCCAGATCCTGCCCTACCCCACCCGCTTCCGCGTGGCGCTTTTGCTGGCCAAAATCGCCCGTCCCTTCCGTGGGCTGGTGCCCGATGCGCGTCTGCGGGCCATGCTGGATATGGCGCCCAAGGTGATCCCACCCGTTAGCCGCAATGACGACCCGCAAAGCTTTGCGCCGGAAACAGCGCCGAAAATGCGCGTGGCGCTTATGACGGGTTGTGCGCAAAAGGCGCTGAACACAGACATCAACGACGCCACCATTCGCCTGCTGACCCGTCTGGGGTGCGAAGTGGTCGTGGCCGAAGGCGCGGGTTGCTGCGGGGCGTTGACCCACCACATGGGCAAGATCGACCAAAGCC
>CATNDK010000095.1 GCA_950096585.1 Thalassococcus halodurans
GTCTGAAAGAGCAGGGCCATGAAGAGGTCGTCACCCAACGGACCGGTCTTTTGCTGGACCCGTATTTCTCAGGCACCAAGGTGGCTTGGGTGTTGAACAACGTCGATGGTGCACGGGCACGGGCGGCAGCCGGGGAACTGCTGTTTGGAACTGTAGACAGTTGGCTGGTCTGGAACCTGACGGGCGGTCAGAACCATGTGACGGACGCGACAAACGCCGCGCGGACTTTGCTTTATGACATCCGGAAAAACCGCTGGTCGCAAACCATGTGCGATATGCTGGACATTCCGATGTCCATGCTGCCCGAGGTGAAAGACTGTGCGAGCGATTTCGGCATGGTGAAAGCCGACCTTTTCGGCGCGGAAATCCCAATTCTTGGCATCGCGGGCGATCAACAGGCGGCCACAATCGGGCAGGCCTGTTTCAAGCCGGGTATGATGAAATCCACCTACGGCACGGGATGTTTCGCGCTTCTCAACACAGGTGACGAACCTGTCACGTCGAACAACCGATTGCTGACAACGATTGCCTACCGCCTTGATGGCAAAACGACCTACGCGCTTGAAGGGTCGATCTTTATCGCAGGGGCCGTGGTCCAGTGGCTGCGCGATGGACTTCAGATCATCGAAAACGCAAAGGATACGCAGGCTTTGGCGGAAACCGCAGATACAGGGCACGACGTCGTTCTGGTGCCAGCCTTCACCGGGTTGGGCGCGCCTTACTGGAACGCCGAATGTCGTGGCGCCGCCTTTGGTTTGACACGCAATTCTGGCCCGGCCGAGTTTGCCAAAGCCGCGCTGGAGTCCGTGGGCTACCAGACGCGTGACCTGCTAGAGGCGATGCATGCAGATTGGTCGTCTTCCGGTGAAACCGCGCTGCGAGTGGATGGCGGGATGAGCGCGTCTGATTGGACGATGCAGTTCTTGTCGGACATCATCGATGCCCCTGTGGATCGCCCGCATGTGCTGGAAACAACGGCTATGGGCGCGGCATGGTTGGCGGGCCAACGCGCAGGGCTTTATCCGGATATGGAGGGCTTTGCCGAAACTTGGTCGGTCGAAAAGACCTTTACCGCTGATATGACGGCCGAGGTGCGCGACGCCAAATACGCGGCGTGGAAGCGTGCCGTTGCTGCGGCGCAGGCATTTTAACCAAAAAAACGGGGTGGCGCAGCCCTAAAGCCGCGCCACCCCACACTCGTTAAGCAGACTGCTTCTCGGCCACGACCTGGGCGAAGTTGTCAAAGAATTTGGCTGACAGCTTTTTCGCCGTACCCTGGATCAGACGGCTGCCAAGCTGGGCGATTTTGCCGCCAACTTCGGCCTTCGCGTCATAGGCCAGAATGGTTTCTTCGCCGTCTTCGGTCAGCGTGACATCCGCGCCGCCCTTTGCAAAACCGGCGGCACCACCTTTGCCTTCGCCTGTCAGGCTGAAGTGGTCCGGTGCACCAGCGGTATCCAGCGTGACGTTACCCCCGAACTTCGCTTTGACCGGCCCGATTTTCAGAACAACAAGTGCTTCAAGTTCTGTGGGCGAATGCTGGGTCAGCTCTTCGCATCCGGGAATGCACTGTTTCAGAATTTCGGGATCGTTCAGCGCATCATAAACAACCTGCTTGGGGGCCTGAATGCGGACTTCGTCTTTTAGTTCCATGTGTTCTTACTCTTGATTAGCAACATTTAGGGAAGGATTTCAGAAGGATATCGGCCTTTTCACTGTCCGATACCTTGTCGTTCGGGGCGGGTTTGAACCACGCAATAAGTTTATGCAGTCTGCTCATCGGATCCCTCCTGACGAATGCGGTCCGTGTTCCTCCACAGGATCACTTCGGCGATGACAGACACAGCGATTTCCTGAGGATCGACACCTTTGATGTCCAATCCGGCGGGGGACTTCAGCCGTGCAATGCGGGATGCCTCCATGCCTTCTGCGGACAGCTTTTCGCACAAAGCGGCGGCCTTACGGCGTGATGCAACCATTGACACGCGATCTGCATCCGATCCAAGCGCCGCGCGAAGGGCGGCAAGGTCCTTGGCCCCTTGGCTGGCGACAACGACAAAGTCACGGGGCGTGATGGATAGTTCGGACAAATCGGTTTCGCTGAACCGCAGGGTCGCGTGGTCAGTTTCCATCATGTCAGTTACGGCAACGCGGTAGCCCGCCATGTTTCCGTGGGCTGCAATGGCACGGCTGATGGGCGAATTTCCCAAGATCACCAGCATCGGGGGCAGGGTATAGGGCTCGATCAACAGATCGACGGTGCCACCTGAAGGACAGCCGCTTTTGAACACCTGCGCACCGTCGTCATCCTGAAGCGCCACGACCTTTTCGCTGGGCTTCACACGGATCACTTGGGTTTCACCTGTCTCAATGGCCTGCGCGCCTGCTTTGCGCACAGCGCCTTGCACACAACCACCGCCTAGGTGGCCGATGATTTCACCGTCGACTGTGACAGCGGCTTTGGCGCCTGCCTTGGCCGAGGTCACATCGGCGGTACGCACCACGGTCGCCACGCAAAACGGTCGTCCGCTTTTGCGCAAAGTGTCGATGGTGTCAAAGATGTCGAACTTTCCCATGTGTCCTCACAATCTGGCGAATTCGGGTTCAAGCGCGGCGAGCGCGTCGATGGTGTTGACCGGTAGATGCGCATCCACATGGGGCAGGGCCTCTTGTATAGCGCGGGCGACCGGTTCGTAATCTTTCCAACCAAGAAGCGGGTTCAGCCAAACTATGCGGCCAGCCTTTTGGCGGATGCGTTTCAGTGACTGACCCAGCTTTTCAGGCGTGCCGGTGCAGTAGCCGTCGGACAGGATCAGAACGACGGTGCGTTTGTTCAGACGGGCGGAATACTGATCGACGAAATTCGCCAGCGATCCGCCGATGTCGGTGCCACCGCCGAACCCCTCGGCCATCAGGCTGAGGCGCGAGGCTGCTTTGAGTGTATCGCGTTCGCGTAGCGCATCGGTGACGCGCATCAGGCGGGTGTGGAACAGGAACGCCTCGGCGGTGGTGTCGCGGGAAATCAGGCCGCGCACAAAGGCCAGAAAGACGCGCGAATAAACGGTCATGGAGCCAGATACATCGGTCAGTGCGATGATGTTCATAGGACGGTCGGGGCGTTTGCGTTTGAACAGGTCCATCGGTTCGCCCCCGCGCGCCACCGAGGCGCGTTGAATACGACGCATATCCAGTTGCTCGCCGCGCTTGGCCTGTTTCCGGCGACGCGACCGGCGATCCCGTAGGGCATGGGCCAGACGTTCGGCGGCTTTTTCAGCCGCCTGCAAATCGGCATCATCAAACAGTTCGCGCAGGTCACGACGCGTCAGGTTGCGGCTTTGGGTGGCGATCAGGCGGCCATCGACCCCTTCGGCATCCTCATCGGAATGCCCCGGCGTTGTGTCAGCAGACCCATCACCATCCTCGGACGGACCATCACCCAAATGGTCTTTCCACATCATCAGACGTGCAGATTGGGTGCGCACATGGGCCGACGCATGACCGGCCTTTTGTGCGCCCTTGTTGAACCAATAGGCGTTGAACAGATCGTCGAACTGAGCCCAGACATCGGCGTCGGGCGACAAAAGGGTTTTCAACGCCAGACGGGTCTCATCCACATCAGTGGCCTCGACATGCGTCAAAGCCTGTATTGCGGCACCGGTTTCCGCTGGCCCAAGCGGCACGCCGTTCACGCGCAGGTGGGCGATAAAGCCCGCCATCCGCTCGGCCGGTCCGCTTGCGCGTTCAGGAAACCGTGTGACCTGCATTACGCCACCTTACCCAACAGACGGTTCAGCACTTCGACAGGCACAGGATCGCGGTCGGTGGGCGGTTTCAGCAGGCAAACCAAAGTGGCTTGTACGGCCTCTGGGTGCTGGGTCATGTCATTGATGCCCAGACCGGACAGCGCTGCGGCCCAATCCAGCATCTCGGCTACGCCGGGTTTCTTTTCCAATTCGTCGCGGCGCATTTCCTGCACCACGTGAACGATCTGTTTGGCCAGTGTCGCGCCGATCTCGGGCATGCGGGCCGACAGGATCGCCAGTTCCTCTTTCTGTGTCGGGTAGTCGACGTAGACATACAAACACCTACGGCGCAGCGCGTCTGACAGATCGCGCGTGCCATTGGCAGTCAGGATGACATGCGGGCGCGACTTGGCCTGAATGGTCCCGAGTTCAGGGATCGTGATCTGAAAGTCCGACAGAATTTCCAGAAGATAGGCCTCGAATTCCTCATCTGCGCGGTCGATTTCGTCCAGTAGCAGAACGGCGGGGGGCTCTTGTGAAATCGCCTGCAACAGCGGGCGTTTCAGCAGGTATTTTTCGGAAAACAGTTGCTCTTCACTGGTGCCATCGGCGCGGATGGCCAGCAGTTGGCGCTGGTAGTTCCATTCGTAAATCGCGTGCGAGGCATCCAGACCTTCATAGCACTGAAGGCGGATCAGGTTTGTGTCCAGCACCTGTGCCAGCGCCTTGGCGATCTCGGTCTTACCGACGCCAGCGGGGCCTTCCAGCAGCAAAGGACGCCCCAGAACCTGCGCCAGATGCAGCGCCATGGCTGTGCTGTCATTTGCCAGATAGCCGGTTTCGGCCAATCGGGACTGTAGTTCCTGATAGGGTGTCATAGCTTTGTCTATTCTGTTGGTGGGTGAGGGGCGGCCTTGGGAACCGCCCCGTACCTAGGGTTTGGATCAGCTATGCAGACCCAGATCCTTGGCGATCTTCCAGATGCGCCAATGATCGTGCGGCATGTGGCTTTGGACCAGACCGAACGGACGGAACGCATCGTGCACCGCGTTCGAGAAGCAGGGCACAGAGCCTACGTTCGGGCTTTCGCCGACACCTTTTGCACCGATCGGGTGATGCGGGCTGGGGGTGACGGTAAAGTCCGTGGTGTAGGTCGGCGTTTCCCATGCGGTCGGCAAGAAGAAGTCCATCAAAGTGGCGGACTTGCAGTTGCCCATTTCGTCATAAGCAATTTCCTGACCCATCGCGATGGCGTAGCCTTCTGTACAGCCACCATGCACCTGACCGTCGATGATCATCGGGTTGATGCGTGTGCCGCAGTCATCCAGAGCGTAGAAGCTGCGGATCTCATGCTCGCCTGTATCAACGTCGATTTCCATCACGCAGATGTACGCGCCGAAGGGGTAGGTCATGTTCGGCGGATCATAGTAGCTGACCGCCTCAAGACCCGGTTCCAACCCCGGAATAGCCTGGTTATACGCGGCAAAGGCGATTTCTTTCATCGTCTTGAAGCGTTCAGGCGCACCCTTGACCGAGAAACGATCGACATCCCATTCGACGTCGTCGTCATGGACCTCAAGCAGGTAGGCGGCAATCATCTGTGCTTTCGCACGGATTTTACGCGCAGCCATCGCTGTGGCAGCACCCGCAACCGGTGTGGAACGGGACCCGTAGGTGCCCAGACCATAAGGCGCGGTGTCTGTGTCGCCTTCCTCGAGCGTGATGTCATCCGCAGGCAGACCGATCTCTGATGCGATGATCTGTGCAAAGGTCGTGGCGTGGCCCTGACCCTGACTGATCGTGCCCAGACGTGCGATGGCCGATCCGGTCGGGTGGATACGGATTTCGCAGCTGTCGAACATGCCTAGACCAAGGATGTCACAGTTCTTGACCGGACCCGCGCCGACGATTTCGGTGAAATGCGTCAAACCGATCCCGATCAGCTTGCGTGTTTTGCCTGCTTTGAATTCCTCGATCCGCTGGGCCTGCTCTTCGCGCAGCTGTTTGTAGCCAACTGCGTTCAGTGCTTGGTCCCAAGCGCGATGGTAATCGCCCGAGTCGTATTCCCAACCCAGTGCGGACTGGTAGGGGAACTGGTCGGATTTGATAAAGTTGATCCGGCGCAGTTCAGCGGCATCCATGTTCAGCTTGATGGCCAGAACCTCGATCATGCGTTCGATGAAGTAGGCCGCCTCGGTCACACGGAACGAACAGCGATAGGAAACGCCGCCCGGTGCCTTGTTGGTATAGACACCGTCCACCGCCAGATAGGCCGTCGGGATGTCATAGGACCCAGTGCAGATGTTCATGAACCCTGCGGGGAACTTGGTCGGGTCTGCACAGGCGTCAAAGCCACCGTGGTCCGCCGTGGTGTGGCACCACAGACCGGTGATCTTGCCCTCTTTGGTCGCCGCGATCTTACCCTGCATCCAGTAATCGCGCGCAAACGCGGTGGTCATCAGGTTTTCCATGCGGTCTTCGACCCACTTTACCGGCTTGCCAGTGACAATCGAAGCCACAACGGAACAGACGTAGCCGGCATAGGCACCAACCTTGTTGCCAAAGCCGCCACCGATGTCGGGGCTGACCACGCGGATGTTGTGTTCCGCAATGCCCGAGATCAGGGACACAACGGTCCGGATCGCGTGGGGGGCTTGGAATGTACCGTAAAGCGTCAGCTTGCCGGTGACCTTATCCATCGAAGCCACACAGCCGCATGTCTCCAGCGGGCAGGGATGCGTACGGTGGTAGTAGACCATTTCCTCGGCAACGACGTCGGCCTCTTCCAAAACCTTTTCGGTGCCTTCCTTGTCGCCCTGTTCCCATGTGAAGATGTGGTTGTGGTGCTTACGGGGGCCGTGCGCGCCTTCGGTCTGGCCTTCTAGGTCTTCACGCAGAACCACGTCGGATTTCAGCGCCTCGAACGGGTCAACGATGACCGGCAGTTCTTCGTACTCGACCTCGACCGCTTCAACGCCGTCAGCCGCTGCATAGCGGTCATTGGCGATGACGTAGGCGACTTCCTGTCCTTGGAACAGCACTTTGCCGTCTGCCAGAACCATCTGTTTGTCGCCCGCAAGGGTCGGCATCCAGTGCAGACCAAGGGGTTCAAGATCCTTAGCGGTCAGAACGGCAACAACGCCCGGGATGGCCATGGCCGCTTCGGTGTTGATCGACGTCACACGGGCGTGCGCATAGGGCGAACGTACAAAGTCGCCGAACAGCATGCCGTCCAGTTTGATATCATCGACGTAGCGGCCCTTGCCTTGGGTAAAGCGCACGTCCTCGACGCGTTTGCGCGACGAGCCCATGCCCTTAAGGTTGGCGGAGCGCTGGTCTTGTGTCAGTTCGTCCTTCATTCCGCGGCCTCCTTCTGGGCGTTCATCATGTCAGCGGACGCAAGGATCGCTTTGACGATGTTCTGATAGCCTGTGCAGCGGCACAGGTTACCTGCCATGCCGAAACGGACCTCTTCTTCGGTCGGGTTCGGTTTTTCCTGCAGAAGGCGATGGGCGCGGGTGATCATACCGGGTGTGCAGAAACCGCACTGAAGCCCGTGATGTTCGCGGAACATTTCCTGAATGACACCAAGGCTGCCGTCGTCGTTGGTCAGGCCTTCAACCGTTGTCACATCAGAGCCATTGGCCTGAGCAACAAACACGGTGCAGGATTTGACCGACTTGCCGTTCAGATCGACAGTGCAGGCGCCACAGTGGGACGTTTCACAGCCGATGTGCGGGCCGGTGATGTTCAGGTTTTCACGCAGGAAGTGGATCAAAAGGGTGCGCGGTTCTGCCAGCCCTTCGACTTCCTGACCGTTCACGTTTAGTTTTACATGCATCTTGCTCATGCCGCACGCTCCTGTGCTTTGGCGATGGCCCGGCGAAGGATCACTTCGGCCACGTGTTTCTTAAAGGCGATGGGGCCGCGCATGTCCTCTTGGGGATCAATCGCGTCTAGCGCTGCAGCAACGCAGCCATCCACATCTCCCTTGGCAAGCGCATCGCTGGCCTCGGCGGAGTAGATCGGTGTGTCGGACAGGTTTGTCATCGCGACGGATGCGTTGCCGCCGCCAACCATGACCGCAGCCGCAGCCGTGGCGTAGTCACCAATCTTGCGCTTCTGCTTTTCGTAGGCAAAGCCGGACATCGACGGCGCAGGGATCGTGATCTGTGTCAGGATCTCTTCGTCTTCGCGGGCTGTGAAGTAGGCCGCTTCATAGAAGTCGCGGGCTGCAACCGCGCGGCTGCCATCGGGACCTTCCATAGTATAGACCGCGCCAAGGCACTGCATCAGGCCGGGCATGTCGTTGCCCGGGTCACCGTTTGCGACATTGCCGCCAACGGTGCCAACATAGCGCACCTGCGGATCAGCAATCAGCAAAGCCGCTTCGCGCAGGATTGGAATGCGGCGCGACAGTTCGTCGTTGGTGATCAGTTCGTTCTGCGTGGTCATCGCACCGATTGTGACGGTATCGGCAGAAATGGTGATGCCCTTCAGACCTTCAATATCCTGAAGATCGATCAGATGGCTAAGATCGGCCATCCGCAGTTTCATCATTGGAATAAGGCTATGCCCGCCTGCAATTACACGAGCTTCGTCACCATGCGTTTGCAGTAGCGACAGTGCCGACGCGATGTCGGCGGGCCGATGGTATTCGAACCCGGCTGGTATCATATTGTCCTCCCTTCAGCGGTAGTCTCGTTGTAGGGAAAGACTGCGGTATGCGGTGGTGTTCACCAACGATATAGCCATGAAACGCAGGGGTCTGTGCACGAAATGCGAATTATCTGCACGAGTTGCACGAGATGCGAATTACACACCTAGGGCGAGTTTTACTTCTGACAGGCGCGACCGGCTGACGGGGACCTTGGTCAGGGACTCGACCGTCGCGAAAAAGCACGCGCCGGTGTCTTTGGTGCGCTGGAATTCCGACACGAATGTTGGATTGATCAGATAGCTTCTGTGGGTGCGCAGCAAGCCAGCAGTCCCCATGCGGTTTTCCACCTCGGAAATGGACCACGGGCAGAACAGTTTTTCCTGATTGCTGTAAATGATCGTGTAGTGGCCCTCGGCGCGGATCGCCGCGACTTTGCCCAGATCAATAAACCAAGTCCGGCCTTCTTTTTCATAAGGCAGGGTTGGGGCCGCTTGGGCAGCGACTTCGGGAATATTTGGCGTGGGCGCGTCTTCTACGGGATTTGATGGCTGGGTCGGAAGCGCCGGTTTGATGCCTTGGGCAGGCTGTTCAGCGGGCGCAGGGTTCGGATCGACAAAGGACACGCCCGCCAAAAGGAACGACCCGCTGATGACGAAGGCTGCAATGGTCACACCCATCGCCAATATTTCATTGGACAGCGCAGGTCCCACCGCCTGAGAGCTTTCGTTGGCGACAAAACCTGTGCCCCACATCGCGATGAAATGGACGGCAAAGACGGAAAGGCCGAAAAACACGGTGCCCAAAAGGATGTTGCTATTGGCCCGCGCGCCATAGGCCAGCCAGATCGCCATGACCGATAACACCATAGCCGCGACAAAGGACACGGCGATGCCGGTCGCGCCGAAGACGGGGCGGCAGATTTCCATGCCCAGCATCCCGATATAATGCATTCCGGCAATCCCGATGCCCACAAGGATACCTGCGGCAATCAAGGTCGGGCGTGTTCGCTGCCGGAAGTGCAGCACCAGAAGCGCGGCACCCACCATGAGGATCGCGAAAAGGGCTGAAATCAACGTGTAAAGCCCGTCATAGAAGAACAGAATAGGCAGCTGCAGACCCAGCATGGCCACGAAATGCATCGACCAGATGCCACCGCCCAACACGATCGCGGATATCACGAC
>CATNDK010000096.1 GCA_950096585.1 Thalassococcus halodurans
GGATCGCCTGAATGGTCGGCTTGGTTGTGCCCCCCAGTTTGGAAATCTGCCCGTCGCTCAGTTCGGGGTGGAACTTGACCAGCCACAGGATCGACGCTGGGCGGTCCTGACGCTTGGACAGTGGCGTGTAGCGCGGGCCACGGCGTTTGTCTTCGTCATGCGCTGCGGGGTTGAACTTCAGCTTCAGTTTGACCAGCGGGTCTTTCTCTGCCTTGTCGATGTTGTCCTGATCCAGCTGGTTGTTGGCAACGGGGTCAAAGCCCTTCACGCCGGTGGCGACGTCGCCGTCGGCGATGCCCTGCACCTCAAGTTCGTGCATGCCGACAAAATCGGCGATCTGTTTGAAGGTCAGCGTGGTATTGTCCACCAGCCAGACCGCAGTGGCCTTGGGATGCAACAGCTTGGCCATGTTATATCTCCTTAGACATATCTTTTCCGGCTCCTGGGTTTCTGGCCCGAGGAGGTCTCGGCTGGCCCGAGACAGGTTTCCGTTGTAGGGGAACTTGAGCCCTATATAGGGATCATTGGACCAAGAGGAAAGTGAAAATGCGATTGCTGGGTGCGCTTCTTGTGGCGGCGGGGTTGATGCAGGCGGATGTGGCGCAGGCCGATGGGGAACGGTCTGGCGCGTTTGATTACTATGTGATGTCGCTCAGCTGGTCGCCGACGTGGTGCGTGCTGGAAGGCGATGATCGCGGATCGCCGCAGTGTGATGAGGATCGTGATGCGGGTTGGATCCTGCACGGTTTGTGGCCGCAGTACCATCAGGGCTGGCCTGCCTATTGCCCGACGAACGAGCGCAATCCATCCCGCAGTCAGACGGCTGCCATGGCCGATATCATGGGGACCTCCGGTCTGGCGTGGCATCAGTGGAAGAAACACGGGGTGTGTTCGGGGCTGTCTTCGACCGAGTATTACGATCTGTCGCGGCAGGCATTTGCGACGGTGAACCTGCCCGAGGTGTTTGAAAAGCTGACAAAATCCGTGACAGTGCCCGCGTCGGTAATTGAAGAAGCGTTTCTAAAGGCAAATCCGGATTTGGAGCCTGACATGGTCACGATCACCTGCCGGTCTGGCCGCATTCAAGAGGCCCGTGTCTGCCTGTCCAAAGATCTGGAACCGGTACCCTGCGGTCGCGATGTGGTGAAAGACTGCACGCTGAATGACGCGCTGCTTGATCCGATCCGCTGATCGTCAATCACACGCCAGCGCGGCATCCAAAGCGCCGTGCTGCCACGGCCCGATGTCATTTGCGCTAATGCGACCACCGCGAAGCTTCACGGCCAGAACGCGCGACCAACGGGCGTCCGCGACGATCATCTCGGGCCCCTGCCCGCAATCACGAATGCCACCGGGGATATCTGCCCAGCCAATCTGATGATTGGTCACACCCGGATAATCCATCACCGGTTCGAGATTCGCACCCTCACCGGTCGGAACAAAGCGCCAGACACGCAGTGTCTTTGCCAGATGCGGCCGGTCGATATAGGCGATCTCGAACAGCCCGTCGCCATCCAGATCCGCCGCCCCCACAGGGGCCAGCCAGCGAAAGCGTGTTCCGATAAACGGCGTTGCGGCGCGAAGGGCCAAAGCGCCGTCTACCAGCCCCCAAACCGCCAGACGCGCGCCGAAGTCTTCGTGGCTTTCGACCACAATCACCTCGGGCGATCCATCCCTATCAAGGTCGATAACCCTCGGCGCTTCATCCTCGAACACTAGGGGCCGGTCCCAACGGGCAGACATCGAAGGCCCGTCCGACAGATCAACCACCAATGTGTCGTGTTCAATCGCATCCCCAAGCGCGCCATGGGGATAGCGCGTGGTCGGCCCGTCATAACGGGCCGACACGATCTGTTGCGCCACACCTGCCACGGGCATGGCCAGCCACAGGCACACCGCTGTCAGCGCGCCGCGGGCGCAACCGCCCCAAAAGCGCTTAGGCTGACGCGGCGCTTGGCCCATCGTTTAGATTTGCTTTTCAGGCATGTTGACGACAAGCCCGTCCAGCTCGTCCGTCACTTTGATCTGGCAGGTCAGACGCGACCGCGCCGGATCGGGCTGGTAGGCGAAGTCCAGCATGTCTTCTTCCATGTCGTCCTTGGCAGGCAGCTTTTCGACCCACTCGGGCGCGACATAGACATGGCATGTGGAACAGGCACAGGCACCGCCGCAATCGGCTTCGATGCCGGGAATGTTGTTGTCCCGTGCACCTTCCATGACGGTCATGCCGTTTTTGACATCGACCACATGTTCGGTCCCGTTGAATTCCACATACGTAATTTTGGCCATCTGCTAGCTCCCTAAATCTCGTTGCGTATTAGGTAGCCAAGCCCGCCCGCCAATTCCAGAGCAGAACTGACCTTTGCTTGAGCATGTTCTTTATATGTTCTATAAAAGTCCCTGATGCAGATCATTTCTTCAACATCCGGCACAGCGAATACGGACTGGCCACGGCCACCGTCCTGCCTGCGCGCCTGCGACCTGCACCTGCCACCCATCGGCGCACGGGTGGCTGTGGCGGGGCTGGTGATCCTGCGCCAACGTCCCGGCACGGCAAACGGGGTAATCTTTATCACGCTCGAAGATGAAACAGGTGTCGTGAACATCGTGGTCTGGCGCGCGCTTTACGAACGCTTCCGTCGCGCCGTCATCGCAGGCCGTATGCTCAAGGTCACAGGCCGTATGCAGCGCGAAGCCTCTGTCACCCACATCATCGCAGAAGAGATCGAAGATATCTCTCATCTGCTGGACCGTTTGGTTGATCCGTCTGATCCACTTTCGCGGGGCACAAAAATCGGCTAATGTCCTGCGCGAACAAGACCTAACAACAGGCAGAGCAGGCATGACAGGACGATCCGCCCTCTTTCCGGCGCTATTGATCGCTTTGGCGGCGTGCACCCCCGTAGACACCCCGTCCGAGGTGCCTGCCCCCCAATTCACCACCCAGAAAGCCGAGGACGGCAGCTGCTGGGGCACGGTCGTCATTCCGGCGGTTTACGAACAGGTCCCCGGTCAGGTGCAGGTAGTTCAGGCGCAGGTCGATGAAAACGGCACAATCATCCAGCCACCGATCTACCGCAACGCCACCGTCCCGAAAGAGGTACGCCCGCGCCGCGAAGAACGCTTTCCGGCCCCCTGCCCTGATCAGATCACGCCCGAGTTCATCGCCTCGATCCAGCGCGCGCTGCTCGCACGCGGCTACTATCGGGGCGGCGTAACCAGCCGTTTCGATGAGCCCACTCTAAATGCCATCCTGCGCTTTCAATCCGAACGCGGATTGAAAAGCAGCCAGATCTCGCTCGACAGCGCCCGCGAACTGGGCCTCGCCGCCGTTGACCTGAACTGATCCAGGTATTTTCTTTCCCCAAATACCTTGGGGGAATTGGCCAAAGGCCAAGGGGGCAAAGCCCCAAAGAAAAACCCCCGCCTGATCAGACGGGGGTTTTCAATTTCACGTCCTGAAAGATCAGTTCTCTTCGATCCCCAGCGCAACAAAGCGCGGGTCGCCGGACCTGCGGACCAACAGCAGGATCGATTTGCGGCCGGCCTCACGGGCCTCGGCGATTTTCTCTTCAAACTCATCAAAGCTTTTGATCGGGCTTTGCCCCGCTTCGGTGATCAGATCGCCCGCACGCAGACCTTTTTCAAAGGCTTCGCTGTCTTCATCGACGACCGTCACAACCAGCCCTTCGGCGTTTTCGCCCAGTGCATATTCCTCGGTCAGTTCGTCGGTCACAGCACTCAGGGACAAGCCAAGCAGATCAAGCGTTTCGGGCGCGGCTTCTTCCTCAGGCTCGGTCGGACCTGTCGGAACAGAGCTGCTCTCGGCCTCTTCACGACGGCCCAGCGTCACCATGATCGTCTCGGTCTGACCTTCGCGGTTCACAACCACACGCACGGCTTTGCCAACCTCGGTGTTGCCCACCTGACGGACAAGGCCACGGGTATCTTCCACGTCGGCACCATCGAACTTCAGAATGACGTCACCGGACAGCAGACCGGCATCCTTGGCCGGACCATCGGGCACATCCGTGATCAGCGCGCCAGCGGTGCCTTCAAGGCCCATCGCTTCGGCCACATCCTCTGTCACGTCCTGAATGCGCACACCCAGCCAGCCACGGCGCGTTTCACCGTATTTCTGCAACTGATCGACCACACGCACCACAACGTTGGACGCCATGGAAAAACCGATCCCGATGGAGCCGCCAGTGGGCGACAGGATCGCTGTGTTCACGCCGATCACATCGCCATCCATGTTGAACAGCGGACCGCCCGAGTTGCCGCGGTTGATCGCAGCGTCAGTCTGGATGTAATCGTCATAGCTGCCCGATAGCGCGCGGTTCCGAGCCGAAACGATTCCTGCGGACACAGAAAAGCCCTGCCCCAGCGGGTTGCCCATGGCCATAACCCAGTCACCCACGCGGGCTGTGTTGCTGTCGCCGAAGGACACGAATTTCAACGGCGTTTCCGCCTCGACCTTCAAAAGCGCGATATCTGTTGTCGGGTCCGTGCCCACAAGCTTTGCCGGCAACGAGAAGCCTTCGAAGAACTCGATCTCGATCTCATCCGCGCCTTCGATGACGTGGTTGTTTGTGACGATGAAGCCGTCTTCCGAGATTACAAATCCCGAACCCAGCGCCGAGGACCGACGCGGCTGATCGCCCTCGGGTCCGTTGCGGTTCTGGAAGTCGCGGAAGAAATCCTCGAACGGTGATCCTTCGGGCACGATGCCCTGCGGCCCCATCCGGCCAGCGACCGTTGTCGAGGTGGTGATGTTCACCACCGACGGGCTGATGGTTTCTGCCAGATCGGCAAAACTTTCGGGCGCACCCCGCGCAGAAACCATCAGGGTTTGCGCCAGAATTAGAAACACCGACAAGGTCGAGATCCAGAACAAACGCAGCGGTGTGACGGTGTCGCGGGTCAAAGCGATAGCTTGGGACTTCAAAGGGTGCTCCTCTGTATTCAAATCGGGCGGTTATGATCCGCCATCTTGATGCTCTTTCAGTGAAGATAGGCTCAAATTCTGAACACTCAAAGACTGTTTCAGCAAATAAAGCGGTTGTGACTATCGAAAAACGGGAATTCGCGCGGGTTACAACGCAATCCAGAGAATGGTCACGCCGGTGACTGCGGTCAAAAGCCCCAAAGTCCTGCGTGTTTCCAAAGACATGGATGCCAGCGCCTCAAGCATACGCTCGACAAGCGAAGGGGCCAGCGCATAGGCCAGCCCCTCGATAATCAATGCGCCTGCGATCAAAATAAGGATCACATTGACGGTCATGATCAGTTCGATGCCTCATTCGCAGGTGCATCGGCCGGTGCTTCCAGCTGCTGGCGCGCATCATCCGGAAGATCGGGGGACGTGCCCGCCTCGGGCGCCATATTGCGCAGCGTCTCGATATCCAGATCGATTTCTTCCACTGCGCTCAGGCCATCGGCACGAACGGCACCGAACAGAGGTGCGACCAGTTCGCTGTCAGGTGAAATGACCATGGTCGAGTTGCTTTGCTGCAAGGTGCGTTCCAGCGTGGACAGGGACCGGTAGAAGGCGAAGAATTCAGGATTGCCCCCAAACGCTTCGGCGTAAACGCGATTCCTTTCCGCATCCGCTTCACCGCGGATCACGTCAGCGTCACGGTTCGCGGTCGACGTGGTTTCCACCACGGTACGATCTGCTGCCGCGCGCACACGCTGGGCCGCTTCGTTACCACGGGCGATTTCGTCCGCCGCTTCACGTTCACGTTCCGCGCGCATACGGGCGAATGTCGCATCAAGGTTCTGACGCGGCAGATTGGTCTGCTTCAGACGAACGTCGACGATCTGCAGGCCAAGGCTTTCTGCCTCGGTCCGTGCCTGGTTGCGGATGCGCAGGGCCAGATCGCGGCGTTCGGACGACAGGATCGTATCCGATGTCACCTGATCGGCACCCAGTACCTCACGGATTTGGGCGTTCAGGATGGACGACAGACGGTCTTCTGCAGCACGGATGCCACCAACACCAACGGCCTGACGGAACTGAACAACGTCAGAAATCCGGTAGCGAGCGAAGGCGTCAACAACCAGTCGACGGTCATCGGACGGTGTAACTTCGATGGTGTCGGTGTCCAGCGACAGGATACGGTCGTCGTATTTGACCACTTCCTGAATGAACGGGATCTTGAACCCTAGGCCGGGTTCTTCACGCACCTGTTTAATCTGACCAAACTGCAGAACCAGCGCCTTTTCACGCTCGTCTACAATGAACAGCGCAGACAGCGCGCCAACAACAGCCACAAAGGCCGCGATAAGTGCAATAGTTGCTCCACGCATCAGTTCGACCCTCCACGGCGAAGTTCATTGAGGGGAAGGTACGGCAGCACGCCACCGCCCTGAGAGCTGTCATCCAGAATGATCTTATCGACGTCACCCAAGGTGCGTTCGATCGTTTCTAGGTACAGACGGCGCTGGGTGACTTCCGGTGCCTGATTGAATTCCTTAGCAACGGATACAAAGCGCGATGCCTCACCGATCGCTTCGTTGACGACCTGTGCACGGTAACCTTCGGCCTGCTCAAGCGTCTGGGCAGCGGCACCACGTGCCTCGGCCAGAACGCGGTTTGCGTAGGCGTCGGCCTGACGCTGCAGACGGTCACGTTCCTGTTCAGCAGCCTGAACTTCGCGGAAGGCGTCGATGACCTCGGCTGGCGGGTCGGCGCGATCAAGGTTCACACGAACCACGGTGATGCCCGAGTCGTATTCGTCCAACGTTTCCTGAATATTCTGCATCGCGGTGTCGGCAATCAGACCACGGTCACGGTTCAGGATCGGCGCAAGGTTCGATGCCGCGATGATTTCGCGCATGACCGATTCAGAGACCGCCTGAACGGTCAGTTCAGGGTCACGAATGTTGAACAGCAGCTTGGCAGGGTCATTGATGTTCCAGACGACCTGGAAATCGATATCCACGATGTTCGCATCCGTGGTCAGCATCAGACCATCAGAGCTGCTGCCGCGACCGGAGCCGATGTTTTCGGTCCGTTCAGAGGTCACGTTGATGACGTCGTATGTCACGAAAGGCCAAGGCGCAAAGTTCAGACCGGGTTCACCAGTCGAACTGTATTCGCCAAGGAACAGTTCAACAGACTGTTCTTCGGGGCGCACTGTGTAGAAACTGGAAAACGCCCAGACTGCCACAGCCGCCAGAGCGAAAAGGCCGAACGATCCGGCCGAGAAGCCGGAACCACCGCCGCTGGGGCCGCCAGAATTGCCGCCACCTTTGCCAGAACGACCGCCCATCAGGACGCGCAGTTGCTCCTGACCTTTTTTCACAAGCTCGTCGATCTCTGGAATCTGGCCCTGGTTGTTGTCGGGGCCACGTCCGCCGCCCCCTTGTGGGCGCTGCGGGTCATTGCCGCCGCCTGATCCACCGCCGCCCCAGGGGCCGCCGTTATTGCCTGCCATGTATCCTCATCCCTTTTTCAAGTTCCAAGCGTTCCCTCATAGCTGTGGGGAGGGAACAAAATTTCAAGCGGTGCGCACCGGATTCCGCATTGTCACGATTTCCTCGGACATTGTGGGGTGAACTGCGACCGTGCGGTCGAAATCCTCTTTGGTGGCGCCCATTTTAATCGCGATCCCCGCAAGCTGGATCATTTCGCCCGCGTTTGGCGCGACAATATGACAACCCAGAACCTTGCGCGTTTCTTTAGAAACAATCAGCTTCATCAATACGCGATCCGGCTTACCAACGAAAGCGCTCTGCATCGGGCGGAACGAGGTGCTGTAGACCTCGATTTCTTCCTGATCGCGTGCGGCTTCCTCGGACAGGCCAACTGTGCCCATTTCCGGCTGTGTGAAAACAGCCGACGGGATCAGATCGTGATCTACCGGCGTCGGGTTGCCTTTGAACACGGTTTCCACAAAGGCCATCCCTTCGCGGATAGCAACCGGGGTCAGGTTCACGCGGTCGGTGACATCGCCGATGGCATAGATCGAAGGCACGGCTGTCTGGCTGTATTCATCGACCACAACCTCGCCCTTGCGGCCAAGTTTCACGCCGACCTCTTCAAGACCCAAGCCGTCTGTGTTGGGCTTTCGGCCTGTGGCGAACAGGACCGCGTCAAAGACCTTGGTCTTGCCGTTGGTCGCCTTGACGAAGATCGGACCCTTTTGTTCGGTCTGTTCTTCTGCCTGACCGGACAGGCCGCTGTCGCCGATGGCGCCCGGCGTGCTGTGCACAGGCGCGCCCATACCAGCCTCGTCCGCGCCTTCAATTTCTTCGGGCGTAGCGCAGCGCATTTCAACGATGTCGGCCCCCAGATGCAGGTCAATGCCCCGTTCTGTCATCTGATCGGCGATCAGACCGCGTGCTTCGTCATCAAAACCACGCAGGATTTGCGCGCCGCGATAGTATTGGGTCACTTCAACACCCAGACCGTGCAGGATGCAGGCGAATTCACAAGCGATATAGCCGCCGCCGATGATCAGGATCGACTTGGGCAGTTTTTCCAGATGGAAGATGTCGTCCGAAACCATGCCAAGGTTGGCGTTCTTGGTTTCGGGACGCACAGGGCGACCGCCAACAGCGATCAGAATGTGTTTGGCGGTTTTGACTTCGCCGGTCGACAGCTGCACCGTGTGCGCATCTTTAACGGTCGCGCGGGCGTCAAACGTTTCCACGTTCGAACCTGCCAGCAGCTTGCGATAGACGCCTTCGAGGCGGTCCAGTTCTTCGTTCAGTTTGCCGGAAAACTTGGTCCAGTCGAAATCACCACGGGTGACTTCCCAGCCGTAGCCACCTGCATCGGTGCAGATGTCGGCATATTCCGACGCGAACACCATCAGCTTTTTGGGAACGCACCCGCGGATCACGCAGGTGCCGCCGTAACGGCTTTCTTCGGCCAGAGCGACCTTTGCGCCGGTTTCGCCAGCAGCCACACGCGCAGCACGCACGCCGCCGGACCCACCGCCAATTACGAAAAGGTCATAGTCGAATTCAGCCATAAACTCAGTCTCCGAGGTCCTTGAACAGGTTATCGCTTTCTTCGAACAGCATCTGGTCTGTCGTCACGGTGCCTGCATTGATGTCACGGGTTTCCACCTTGCCGTCAGCAAAGCCGATAACCACGCGATCACAGATATCTATGAACAAGCCGTTTTCAACCACCCCGGGGATTTGGTTTAGAACCAAGGCCAACTGACGGGCATTGCCGATGCGGCCCAAGTGCAGGTCAAGGATGTGGTTGCCTTCGTCGGTCACGAACGGTTTTGCACCGTTCATACGCAGGGTGCTTTTGCGGCCCATGACGTCCATGCTGACCAGCGTTTCTTCCACAAGGCTCTGGCTGGTCTGCCAGCCAAAGGGAATAACCTCGATCGGCAGGGGGAAGTTGCCAAGGGTCTGAACCTCTTTCGCGGCGTCCGCGATCACGACCATCTGGTCAGAGGCCGTAGCCACGATCTTTTCTTGCAACAGCGCACCGCCGCCGCCCTTGATCAGGTTCAGGTCCTTGTCGAATTCGTCGGCGCCATCGATGGTCAGATCGAGCCACTTGGCCTCATCCAGCGAAATCACTTCGATGCCCAGTTCGCGCGCCA
>CATNDK010000097.1 GCA_950096585.1 Thalassococcus halodurans
TTCCTTGGGACCTGCCATCGGCCTGCTCCTTTTCGTTACCTAAATCCAATGCCAGTCCAGGGCGGAACCGGCATTGGCCGTACAAGGATAGTGCATGGTGATACCTGGCGCAACGCGCAATCCACGCCAACGCCCGAAACGCTGGAATTCTGGCGCCGCTGCGGCATGTCGCAAGAGGTCTATGAACAACGCGCGGCAGAACGACCCTTTAACTTTGCCGATGTGGTTCATCCGATGCCCTTGGGGTTCAAGCGGGTGCAAGAAGGCGATGTCATTCGCATCGGCGGACGCGACTGGGATGTGCGGATCGGCAACGGTCATGCGCCCGAACACGCCACCTTCTGGAGCCGCGATGACAACCTGATTCTGGCAGGCGACCAGATGCTGCCGTCGATCAGTTCCAACATCGGTGTCTACGCGACAGAACCCGAGGCCGACCCTGTCAGCGACTGGATCGAAGCCTGCGAACGCCTGGCATCACACGCGCGCGCCGATCATCTGGTTCTGGGCGGTCACAAGCTGCCGTTCACGGGCCTGCCGATGCGCATGCGTCAGTTGATCGATAACCATCACAGTGCGCTGAACCGCCTTGAGGCCCATCTGGACACGCCCAAAGCGGCGGGCGAATGCTTTATGCCGCTGTTCAAACGCAACATCGGCAGTGGTGAATACGGTCTCGCGCTGGTTGAGGCGATGTCCCACTGTCTTCACCTCTGGCACGAAGATCGCGCGACTCGCAGTGATCGGGATGACGGCGCTTGGGTGTTTAAAGCCCGATAATTGCGCTTTTCGGCCCCCTTGCGGCAGAATGCGCCTAATGGACATCGTGACAGCCCGTTTTAAATGCGGTAGCAGACGGGAAACGCGACTCTGGAAGGGAATGAAACGATGGCAGAGCACAAGCACGGCGAAATGGACATTACTGTTCAGGAAGAAACATTTGCTGGTTTCGTCAGCTTCACGATCAAAACGTGTATTGCGATTCTGGTGGCTGTGGTCATTCTGGCGCTGGTCGGCGCGTAAGCACCCCTGATTTGACGGAATATCCGAGGGCCTCATGACGCTTTCGAAAGCATCGATTTGTCTGGTTGTGGCCCTTGGACTGTCTGGCTGTGCAGCGCACAGTCCGGACGATGTGTCTATCGAGACGACACAGCAATTCGCCTATCGCCATGATGGGCCGCCCGCTCTGACGCTGTACACGATGGTGTCAAACCGCTCGGGCAGCGGCGCACACAGCAGCATTATGATCAACGCATCCCAGCGCGTGGTGTTCGACCCGGCCGGGTCGGTCAAACATCCTGCCATCGCGGAACGCGGTGACGTTCTTTACGGCATCACGCCGCAAGTCGCCGATTTCTACGAACGGGCACATGCGCGGGAAACCTATCACGTGGTGATCCAGCGGATCGAGGTATCGCCCGAGGTTGCGGAAATGGCACTGCGTCTGGCGCAGGATCGCGGCACCGTTGCCAGTGCGTTCTGCACCAACGCGACATCGAACCTGCTTAGCCAGCTTCCCGGATTCGAACAGATCAAACCGACGTTCTTCCCGGGCAATCTGCAGAAACAGATGTCTCAGGTTCCCGGCGTGACCGAACGCAAACTGTTTGAAAACGATTCGGATGATAAGGCCGAGGCGATCGCCGCCTTCAAACCCGAAGACGCCCGCGCCACCAGCCCAAGCGGCGAAGCGCATCAGGGCAACAAGTAATTCCCCGAAATCAGGATTGCGGCACCGGCAAGGATCGACGCCACGACGTTGCGCGTCTTGTAGCCCACCACCAGTGTCGCCATCGCCGCAGTAAAGCGCAGAGGATCAAACGTGCCGCCTGTGGCGCTGGGCCATAGCACCAGTGGCGCGATCAGGGCTGGCAACACAGCAACCGCCGTATAGCGCAGATGGCGCAGCACCCATTCAGGCATGGCGCGGTCGCCGATCAGACCAAGGAACACAAAGCGCAGACCAAAACTTGCTGCGCCGAGACCGATGATTGTTAGCCAGATCTTCCATTCAGGGATCATGCTTTGGCCTCCTCGCTGCGGGTTTCGGCATAGGCACCTGTGATCATGCCAGCAATGGCCCCCACCATCAGGCCCAGATTGAAGGGCAACCACACAAAGGCCAGTGCCCCTGCCACAGCCGCGATGGCGGCCCATACATGAGCACGGGTGCGCAGCATCGGCCCGATCATCGCAAGGAAGGTGATGGGCACAGCAAAATCCAGACCCAATTCAGGCGGGATCGCGTTGCCAACAATCGTGCCCGCCACTGTCGCCACATACCAAGGCAGGCAAATCGGTGTCACGACCCCCATGAAGAAGGCGAATTTTTCGGCCAGGGTCAGTTGCGGGCGTTCCTCGTATTCAAGGATTGCGCTGGCATAGACCTGATCCACAAGGAAATACGCGGTCATCGCACGTTTCCAAAGCGGCAGGCGGCCAAGGTGCGGGGTCATCGAGGCGGAATACATCGCCATCCGAAGGTTCACCGCAATGGCCGATGCCAGAACAACAACCATCGGGGCCTGATCCTGCAACAACTGAACAGCGGTGAACTGGGCGGCGCCAGCGATCACCACAACGGAAAAAGCCAGCGCTTCAAAGCTGCTCATGCCCGCGTCTGTTGCAACAATCCCGAACAGTAGACCGAAGGGGATAATCACCATAAGAAACGGCACGCCAGTTCGAAAACCGCGCCAGAAACTTGACTTTGTGCTCGTGGCAACCATCACTCTGTCCTAATCTGATCAAAACAGCCGTAGACCCGTGAAAAGGAAGATGCAATTGGCAGAGCTTCACGAAAAAGCCAACTACGTGATTGCACCTGATCCCGCAGGAAACGGGTTGACCCGCGCAGTCACCGGCATTGACCACACAGGCGCCGAGACGCAGATTTCCGTGGTCGAGGAGCGCCCGCTGACAATCTATCTGAATAGCCAAGAGGTTGTGACAGCCATGACCATCGGGGATTACCCCGACTTTCTGGCGGTCGGTTTCCTGCGCAATCAGGGGATGCTGAAAGACGACGAAGAGATTACTGGCATCGACTACGACGAAGAGCTTGAGACAGTCGTTGTGCGCACGGCGTCGGCCACGACCTATGAAGAAAAGGTCAAGAAAAAGACCCGCACTTCGGGCTGCGCTGTAGGCACCGTCTTTGGTGACATGATGGAGGGGCTGGATCAGGTCCAACTGCCGCAGACGTCTGTGAAAACCTCGTGGTTGTACGGCCTTGCGCACAAAATCAACACGACCCCGTCGCTATATCTGGAGGCAGGCGCGATCCACGGCACGGTTCTATGCCAAGGCGATCAGCCGCTGGTCTATATGGAGGATGTGGGGCGTCACAACGCGGTTGATAAGATCGCCGGTTGGATGTTTTTGAACGGTATCTCAGCCGACGACAAAATCCTTTACACCACGGGGCGTCTGACATCGGAAATGGTGATCAAAACCGCGTTGATGGGCATCCCTGTGCTGGCGTCGCGCTCAGGGTTCACGGCTTGGGGCGTCGATATCGCGCGTCAGGTTGGTTTGACCTGTATCGGACGGATGCGCGGCAAACGCTTTGTTTGCCTTAGTGGCGAGGACCGGCTGGAATGGGACATTGATCCTGATGCTGTGCCGGATGAAGCCAAGAAATCCGGTCGGAAGGGCGCGGCATGAAGCAACCTTTGGGCGTTATTCTGGCGGGTGGTCAGGCCACGCGCATGGGCGGTGGCGATAAGGGGTTGCTGACTGTCGGCGGCAAAACCCTGTTGTCCCATGTGATCGACCGGCTTGATCCTCAGGTCGCCGGTTGCGCGCTGAACGCCAACGGCGATGCCGCGCGGTTTGCGGACTACGGCCTACCCGTGATTGCCGACAGTATCGACGGCTATGCAGGCCCATTGGCGGGCGTACTGGCCGGTCTGGATTGGGCCGCAGAGCAGGGCGCGGACAGCATCGTCACCGTTGCCGCCGACACACCGTTTTTTCCTTGTGATCTGGTGCCGCAATTGTTGCTGGCCGCCGACGGAATGGCACACCCATTGGCGCTGGCCGCTACTAAGGGTGAAGCCAAGACCAAATCGAAATCCAAGTCCGGCCTGATCCGGCACCCCACCTTCGGCCTTTGGCCGGTTGCCCTGCGCGACGACCTGCGCAAGTTTCTGGAAGGGGGCGGGGCCAAGGTGGTGATCTGGACCGAAAAACACGACGGACGCGAGGCGCTGTTTCCGACAGACGCGGGCGATCCGTTTTTCAACGTCAATACGCCAGAGGATCTGGCCAAAGCCGAGGCGCTTGTTTCATGAAAATCTACGGGGTCACGGGTTGGAAAAACGCGGGCAAAACAGGGCTGATGGAACGGCTGGTGACCGAAATCACAGCGCGCGGATTTGCCGTCAGCACAGTGAAGCACGCCCATCACAGCTTTGATGTCGATCACCCCGGTCGCGACAGCTATCGCCACCGCGAAGCAGGCGCGCGCGAGGTGTTGTTGTCATCCCGTAACCGCGTCGCCCTGATGCAGGAACTACGCGATCAGGATGAACCCAGCCTTGATGATCTGCTGAAACGCCTGTCGCCAGTCGATCTGGTGCTGATCGAAGGGTACAAGCGCGATCGTCATCCCAAGGTCGAAGCGCACCGACAGGAACCGGGTAATCCGCTGATCGCGTCCGATGACCCGACCATCCGCGCGGTCGCCTCGGACACGCCGCTGGAACTGGATCGGCCGGTGTTTGATCTGAACGACACCAAGGCCATCGCGGACTTTATCCTCGGGGAAGTCGGCCTGTGACCCGCTTCGACCGCTTTGTGGTGGTCGATTGGTCGGGCGGCAATGACACAGGGCCCAAGCCGCGTAAGGATGCGATCTGGCTGTGTGAACACGGGTCCGAGCCAGAATACTTACGCAATCGTGTTGTGGCAGTGGCTCGTCTGCGGGCGTTGATTGACGACGCTCAGGCGCTTGGCCAGCGCCTGTTGATCGGCTTTGACTTTCCCTTCGGCTATCCCAAAGGATTCGCGCGGGCTTTGACCGGGCAGGACGATCCTTTTGCCGTTTGGGATTGGGTCGAACTGAATCTTGATGATGTGCCCAAGGGTAACAACCGATTTGCTTTGGCTGACCAGATCAACGCGCAGTTTCCGGGTGTGGGACCGTTTTGGTTCAATGCGTTGAAACAGGACTTTGTCCATCTTCCGCGCAAAAACACGCGCTCAGGTCACGGGATGTCCGAACATCGTGCCTG
The DNA here is from genome assembly GCA_950096585.1 of Thalassococcus halodurans. Classification (GTDB taxonomy): domain Bacteria; phylum Pseudomonadota; class Alphaproteobacteria; order Rhodobacterales; family Rhodobacteraceae; genus Thalassococcus; species Thalassococcus halodurans_A. The sequence continues at coordinate 5,241 of CATNDK010000097.1, forward strand.
TGATGCCTTGGCAAAAGGCGCCTTTACATGTTGGCAGATGGGTGGTGCCGGTGCCGTTGGCGGGCAGGTGTTCACGGGTCTGGCTGTGCTCAACCGGTTGCGGAGCGAAATGCAGGTCGCTGTCTGGCCGTTTCAAAAAATGGATGCGCCTGTGGCATTTGTCGAAATCTGGCCGGGGCTGATTAATTCTTCTGTGAAATCTGCCGAAGCTTTGGGCGGTATTCGCGATGCGCATCAGGTCAGGTTACTGGCCCGTGCGCTTTCTGCGTTGCCCCCCGCGCGCTTGGCTGAGATGTTGGACGTCAACGCACCGGAAGAAGGTTGGATACTGGGCTTGGGCTTTGAAGACGAATTGAACGCCGCCGCAGGACTGCGGCCACCGCCCCTGCGGAACGATTGTTTTGCCTTACCGGCGGGTGTCGACTGGACGCCTGTGGACGACGCATTGGCGATGCTGCGTGATCGGTTGCATACGGTGGTAGGGCAGCAGGATGTCGCGCTGACTGATGCGCGTGGCCGTGTTTTGGCCGCTGATCTACTGGCCAAACACGCAAATCCGCCGCATCCGAATACGGCGGTGGATGGCTACGGCTTTGCCCATGCGGCGATGTCCGATGCCGACAACGTTCTGCCCTTGGTTCAAGGTCGCTCTGCTGCGGGGGTGCCTTATGACGGTACGGTTACTGAAGGCTATGCGATCCGCGTTCTGACGGGCGCTGATCTGCCTGAGGGTGTGGACACTGTCGTGCTGGATGAGGACTGCACCGCCGACGGCGCGCAGGTCGCGTTTCGGGGTGGTCTGAGACGCGGGGCCAACACGCGGAAGGCGGGCGAGGATATGGCCTTTGGCCAAGTGGCGATCCCCGTGGGCACCAAATTGCGTCCGCCCGAATTGGCGCTGGCGGCGTCTGTGGGGCATGGGACGGTTCCAGTCTTTGAACGGCTGCGGGTGGCTGTCCTGTCCACCGGTGACGAACTGGTCGAGGCAGGGGTACAGGCAGGCGCGGGGCAGATTTACGACGCCAACCGCCCGATGCTGTGTTCGCTGGCCGAGGCGTGGGGGTACGATGCCGTCGATATGGGCCGCGCGCCCGATGACCGCGACGCCTTGCGCGCGATCCTGAGCGATGCGGCAACCAAGGCAGACGTGATCCTGACGTCCGGCGGTGCCTCGGCAGGGGATGAAGACCACATGTCGGCCCTGCTGCGTGAGGCTGGTGCCATGCAGGAATGGCGGATCGCGCTGAAACCCGGTCGCCCCTTGGCGTTGGGCATGTGGAACGGCGTTCCCGTCTTTGGCCTGCCGGGAAATCCCGTGGCGGCCTTTGTCTGTTCGCTGATTTTTGCGCGTCCAGCGATGTCGGCTTTGTCTGGGGCAGGCTGGGTGACGCCCGAAGGGTTCGACGTTCCTGCGGCCTTCACCAAGCGCAAGAAACCCGGGCGGCGCGAATACCTGCGGGCCCGCCTGCGCAATGGCAAGGCCGAAGTCTTTGCCTCCGAAGGCTCTGGCCGCGTGTCGGGGCTTAGCTGGGCGGAAGGGCTGGTAGAGATCGGGGACGAAGCGGCGGATATCGCCGAGGGCGATCTGGTGCGCTTCATCCCCTATGGAAGTTTCGGGCTTTAGTCGAAGGTGCCCGCAACACGGCCCAACAGCATGAACGCGCGCGATGTGCGGGTCATGGTGTAGTCGGCCAGTTCTTCGTCGGTTGCCGTCTTTTCGAACTGCGCCAGCGCCTTATCGTAGAGGCGCAGGAAGTGGTGCGTCGCATCGCGGAAGATCGGGTCTTTCTTCATCCGCGCGTTGGTCAGTGCCAGCGAAGACCGGTCGCGCACACCGCCAAGCGCTGCAATCACGCGTCCACGTTCACCTTGCGCAAAACGACGCCACAACTCGGGGCGGGCCAGATCGGGGCGCAGATCGTCCATATAGATGCCGTCTTGGCTAAGCAGCGTCAGCACATCCTGACTGGCCTGAACCAGCTGGGCTGTCGGGCGATCCTTCAACGCGCGGCGCAGGGCGGCGAAACCTTCGGAGTCATCCGCCGTCTCGGGGAAGTTGAGCGCGCGGATCAACTGAGCGGTGCTTAGAGGCTGGCCAATCGCCTCGGCCGGTGTGCCAAGCGCAAGTGCAGGCTGGTCGCCACCGTTCGGGTCGGACGGATCAGACGCCAAAGGCGCGGGGTTCTGGTGACGCACGGTGGTGAAGGTCGCCAAGGCCGTTTCGGTTTTGCGTTGGGCCGCAGCGATTTCATCCAGCTTTTTCGCGATCGACACAGCGGGCAGCTGTTCGTTCGGCGACGATGCTTTGGACTGGGTCACATAAGCCTTGCGCAGCGCATCCACAGCGGCCTGCAAACGAGCGCTTTCAGCCTCCATGATGCGGGCAGCGCGCATGGCCATGGCGGCAACCCAGATCATGGCAACCGGCATAAACACGACCATCAGGATCAGCAGAAAGCGCACGCCATCCAGCCCGTCCTGACTGAAGAACAGGAAATAGCCTGCGGACAGCAAAAGCCACACAATGCCAATGCCCAAAGCCGCCCGATCAACCGCGCGCGTTGCTTCGGCTGATTGACGGTCGCTTAGGCCAAAACCGGATTTTTTCTGACTGTTGTCAGCCATATCAGCTGCACCTTTGATCAGATGTATTCAATCTTGAGCACTTCGTAGCTTTTCTCACCACCCGGTGTGCGCACTTCGACGCTATCGCCTTCTTCCTTGCCGATCAGGGCGCGGGCAATTGGGGATTTGATGTTCAAAAGGCCTTTTTCGATGTTGGCTTCGTGTTCGCCAACGATCTGCCAAGTTTTTTCTTCGTCGGTATCTTCGTCAACCAACGTGACGGTCGCGCCGAATTTGATCGAACCGCTCAGTTTGGTCGGGTCGATGACCTCGGCCAAGCCCAGAACGCCTTCGATCTCTTTGATGCGGCCTTCAATAAAACCCTGCTTTTCACGCGCGGAATGGTATTCGGCGTTCTCTTTCAGGTCGCCCAGTTCGCGTGCTTCTGCGATCGCCTGAATAATGGCGGGACGCTCTTCGGACTTGAGCTTTTTCAATTCAACTTCTAGCGCGGTGGCCCCCGCGCGGGTCATCGGTAGTTTTTCCATTTTCTTTCCCGGAGGTTGCATCACGACGGATCGCAACGCTGTCACTGGTTATGCCGTGTCCTAATCACGGGGTGTCGGGCGATGCAACAGTGTTGCAGTGCAAAGCACTTGGCAAGTGCTGCTAGAAAAATTGGCGGGCGTTCGCGCTATCATCACATCATTTGGTCCCGAGACGCCGTGTCACAATTGACCTTGGCGGTGTCGGTCGTTACCTCGTCACGCAAGATTATTTCACAAGAGTGCCCGTTTCTGTGGGCAGAGGGAGTGTCATGACCGATATTCAGCGCGAAGCGATGGAATATGACGTTGTAATCGTAGGTGCGGGCCCGGCGGGCCTGTCTGCTGCGATCCGGTTGAAACAGTTGGATGCTGAGCTGAATGTCGTTGTCCTTGAAAAGGGCTCCGAAGTTGGCGCGCACATCCTGTCGGGTGCCGTTATTGATCCTTGCGGTCTGGATGCGTTGATCCCTGACTGGAAAGAAAAAGGCGCACCGCTGAACACGCCGGTCAAAGAAGACAACTTCTATATGCTGGGCGAAGCAGGCCAGATCCGTGTGCCGAACTTCCCCATGCCACCGCTGATGAACAACCACGGCAACTACATCGTATCCATGGGCAACGTCTGCCGCTGGATGGCCGAGCAAGCCGAAGAACTGGGTGTCGAGATTTTCCCGGGCATGGCCTGTTCCGAGCTGGTTTACGGCGACAACGGCGAAGTTAAAGGCGTGGTTGCCGGTGAATTCGGCAAAAACCCCGATGGCACGCCGGGCGATGGATACGAGCCGGGCATGGAACTGCACGGCAAGTACGTGTTCCTGTCCGAAGGTGTTCGTGGATCGCTCGCCAAGGAAGTGATCGAGAAATACAAGCTTTCCGCTGGTAAAGAGCCGCAGAAATTCGGCATCGGCATGAAAGAGATTTGGGAAGTCGACCCCGCCAAGCACAAGCAGGGCACAGTCACCCACACCATGGGTTGGCCGCTGGGTTCGAACGCGGGTGGTGGTTCCTTCATCTACCATCTGGAAAACAATCAGGTTTACGTCGGTTAGATCGGAAGAGCGTCGTGTAGGGAAAGA
>CATNDK010000098.1 GCA_950096585.1 Thalassococcus halodurans
CTCTTTCGGGGGACGGTTGCCCCAACAGATCAACTGGAACGCGGGGTAGTAGCGTTCAGCCGACAAAACTGCTGCGTTGATCATCGTGTCGATCTGATCGGGGCTGGCCACCTGACCACCCGCCAGAACCAGACCATAGCGGTAGACCATCAGTTTCTGGTCGGTCCAGTAGGAAAACGAACCGGCCCAGCACTGGTCGTTGACGCGGTTCAACCCGTCGTACAGCGCTGGAAGTGTGTCTTCCGGAGGCTCCATTTCAAAGGTACAGATCAGACGAAGCGTTTCGTCATATGCACACCACGCCAACGTGATCGAATAGGTCCGCCACTGGCCTTCTACAGCCATTGCGATCTGATCGTCGCCGATACGGTCGAAGTCCCAATCGTGATGATTGGCAATGTGTTCGACGATGTCGATGGGGTGAATGTCTTCTTCGAGATACTGCTCGGACAGTGCCATGCGCCACCTCTTTTCTTTTAGCCGAGGGACTGGCAGCGTCCCCAAAGGCTAGGTGCCTGCTCTAGGATCAGCGGGGATTTCCACTATCCTTACTAGATATGGTGCATGTGGTAGGGGCGTTCTGTAAAGCGATATTTTTGCGAAACACGCAATAAGTTGTGGAGAAAGACCCAAGTTGTTCAATATGCAGGCTGTGGGTAACTTTCGCCCTGTGGGTAAGTTTGTGGGTAAATCGCAGGTGGTTGTGCCAGCTTGGGCGATCCAATTCATGTCATTTCGACCAATGCGCTTTTTCTTCTGCGCTGCATATGACAGGCTTTCGCGAATAAGGCCTTTAGTAAATGCAGAGGCAGATTTTGGGCGCTTTAGAAGTACTTTATTACATTATTTTTGGTGTGATTGTCGCTTACGCTGCTTGGGATGCGCGCCGTAAGCATAAACGTCGTGAAAGTCTGCGTCGGAGGGACGATGGCATCTATGTCTGGACCGACTTTGATGGCACTGAACGGACATCCTGCACGCACCCAGAGAAAAAAGGCGGCGACTGGTACGTCGATGGTTCCAGCGGTGACGGCGGTGGCGATGGCGGCGGCGACTAGGGCCGTTTCGGATCTGTTCACCCTGTTGCGCGTGCACCGCGTAGGGCTGTCTGCCCCGTCTACTCATCAAACGTCAGCGTGACGCGGTCGCCGGGAAACCATGTTTTGCCGAACTCGACCGGTACGCCTTGATCATCCACGTTGACCGAGGTCGAAAAGACCAGCGGTGCGCCTTGGGCGATTTGCAGCGCTGCGGCTTGGGTTGCTGTGGCGGCGGTGGCCGTGATGCGCGTCGACGCGCGGGTGTAGTCGGTCACACCGCATGCTTCCAAGGCTTTGGTCACGCTGGAATGGGCGGCCAATGCGTCGGCAAGTCCGGGCAGGCGATCTGCGGGGTAGGCGCTTTGAAACATCGCGACGGGCAGGGCATCGGCCAAGGATATGCCGGTGCTGACGACCACGGGCGCGCCTGTCTCAAGTTGCAGCAGCCGCGCCTCGGAGGCGTCGCAGGCGCGGGTTTCGATGGACAGATGCGACTTGGTCGGGCGCTGGCCCGATGCGGTGATGTTCTGGTGAAAGCGTACCCGCTTGCCGATGGGGTATTCCGTGGGCTTGGCCAGAACAAATGTCCCCGCGCCGCGCCGCGAATGGGCGATCTTGGCATCAATCAGATGGGACAGCGCCTGACGCACCGTATGGCGATTGACGCCAAAGCGCGCGGCCAGTTCGGCCTCGGTCGGAAGCTTGTCACCCGGCTTGTAGTGCCCCGCCGCGATCGCGTCGCGCAGGTCGTTAGCGATGGATTCCCAAAGGGGTGTTTTGCGGTCCGAGGGCATAGCGAAACCTTGTGGCAAATCTTTTGCTGGACCTAAAGCAAATTTTCAGATTTGTATAGTTGTATAGTAATTGGCCGAGTCGATATGGCTATGGAATGCATCGATTTCAAAGAAACTGAGTGGCAGCAGGGCGGTCTTGGGCCGAGGGGGCAGGATTATTGCCGTTCGCAGGAAGGCCGAATGATGGGCCTAGTCGCCGCCATCCCCGCCGCCGTCGCCCCCACAGCCGTCGCCCCAACCCGAAAACCAGCTGCCGCCGTCGCTATAGCTGCCACCGTCATCGCCGCGCCGCGATCCGCCAAGTATCCGGTTCAGCACCGCAAAGGCGAACACGAAGACCAGCGCGAACAACATCACGTAATATGCCATAATCCACATCCTATGAACAAAAGGCCTTGTTTTCTGAATGAAGACAGCTTTGCACATCCACGCTGGCAAACAAAGCACGGGTGCGAAATCGGCTGTTCAGCGCGTCAGGGTCGGGGCCGATGACAGGCCGGATGATCATATTTGTCGGCCCGTCCGGCGTCGGGAAGGACAGCGTGATCGCCGCGCTTTTAAGGGCACGGCCCGAAATCGCATGGGTGAAGCGGGCCATCACGCGGCCACATGACGATGGCAGCGAACCCCAGACCCTTATGACCGAGGATGAGTTTCGTGATGCGAAAGCCAGCGGGGACTTTTGCATGACGTGGCAGTCGCACGGGTTGCACTATGGCGTGCCGCGAACGGTTCTGGATCAGTTGGCTATGGGGCAGGATATGGTGGCCAACCTGTCACGCGCCATGCTGCCCGAGGCGCGTCGCGTGTTTTCCGAAATGGTCGTCTTTAACGTCACGGCCAGCGCCGACATTTTGCGCGTGCGTCTGGAACAGCGCGGGCGGGAAACGCCCGAGGGCATCGCCGCGCGGCTTGGTCGTGCTGATGCGGAAATTCCGCAAGGTGTCGGGGTGATCAACGTGTCGAACGACGGGGCGCTAGAAGATACGCTGGCCGTCGTTCTGGGGCATGTTTATCCGGAAAAGGTGTAGCGATGGATCGTTTGGAACATCCCGTCCGCCCGTTCGCCCACCAGCGCGATGCCTTGCAGGGCATAGGGCTGTGGCAAGTCAGGCACGACACTGTCCAGCGCGGCCAGCACATCGTCGCGGTCGGCGTCCTTGACCGAACCGGTCAGGGTCATGTGAAAGCGGAATTCGGTCAGCACATAGGGATAGCCCCACTTTTCCAACAGCGCGTCTTGCGCTTCGGTCAGGCGGTGCTTGCGGCGGCGGGCCAGTTCATCGTCGGTCAAAGGCGCACGCAGGTGGTCAAGCTCGGTCACGCAGGCTGCGGCCATGGCGTTCAGCGCGGTCACATCGCCGGTCGGGCAAAGCGCGTGGAAGCGTCCGATCTGGGACAGGGCCAAGGATTGCAGGTGGACGGGCGCAAAGCTGCTGGCGAACTCGGCCATCGCATCTTCGACATCCCTTTGCGACACGCCATCGGCCAACCGGAACGGTGGTTTGATCGTCGCATGAAACCCGTATTTGCGCGGCGTGTTCGTGATCTTTTCGATCCTGTCACCCAGCGGATCCACGCGGGGCTGCGCCACGGGCGCGCCCTGATCCACATCCCAACCCAACCAGGTTGCGCCGAATTCGGCCAGATCGCCTTCGGGCAAAAAGTAAACCGCAAAGCGCGAGTATTCTGACATGGACATGCATTCCTCTATTATGGCCTCGATGGCACTTCAGGATGACCACCAAATGACATGCGACGGCGTTTTGGCCAATGCGCATATTGTATTGCCTGATCGTGTGATGCGCGGGCGTATCGAAATCGACAATGGCACGATTGCCGCGATTGTCGAAGGCGACAAGGTGCCTGCGGGGGCGGTGGATTTCCGCGGCGACTATCTGCTGCCGGGGTTGGTTGAATTGCACACCGACAATCTGGAACGTCACATGCAACCGCGACCCAAGGTCCATTGGCCACACGAGGCCGCCATTCTGGCCCATGACGGCGAACTGGCGTCTTGCGGGGTAACAACTGTGTTCGATGCGATGCGGGTCGGGTCGATCAACAGTCAAGAAGGCCGCTATACCGAATACGCCCGTGATCTGGCGTCGGAAATGCTGGCGCTTCGGGATGCTGGGGCGCTGCGTATCCGTCATCTACTGCATCTGCGGGCCGAGGTTTGCTCGGAAACTCTGCTGGCGGAAATGGCCAAGTTCGGACCGGATGACCGGATCGGACTGGTCAGCCTGATGGATCACACGCCGGGCCAGCGCCAGTTCCGCGATATGGCCAAGCTGGAACAATACGTGCGGGGCAAGCACAACATGAACGGCGAACAGTTCATCGAACATGTCGCCAGTCTGAAAAGCCTTCGGGACCGTTTTGGCGATGCGCACGAGGCAGGCGCCATTGCCAATGCCGACCGTTTTGGCGCCGTGCTGGCCAGCCATGACGACACGACCGCCGAACAGGTCGCGCGATCGGCGGCGCCCGGGATCAAGCTGGCGGAATTCCCCCCCACGGTCGAGGCCGCGCAAGCCTGCCACGATCACGGGATCGCTGTGATGATGGGCGCGCCCAATGTCATTCGCGGCGGGTCGCATTCGGGCAACGTATCAGCGCTTGAACTGGCCAAGATGGGGCTGCTGGATATTCTGTCGTCCGACTATGTGCCCTACGGCCTGATCGTTGCGGCCTTCAGGCTGGCCGAAATGTGGGGCGATCTGCCCCGGGCTGTGCGCACCGGGACGGCCGCACCTGCGACAGCGGTCGGGTTGATGGATCGTGGCCGGATCGCCGAGGGCCGCAAGGCCGATGTGATCCGTGTCGGCACGCGTGGCAACACGCCGATTGTGCGCGGCACATGGGTGGCAGGACTTCAGGTTTGATAATCCGAAAGGGTTAGTCAAACGCACTACAATTCACAGGTGTCTGACCGTTCTCATGCATAGGTTGCGCTGCCTGACCCCTCGCGCCCCCGCTGCCGGCTTTGGCCGAAAGCACAGAGGTCAGGTTGCGCCATCGCAGGAGGCGTTTGATGATTGGAAACCGTGGACCAGTGGCCTGTGTTGGCCTTAACAGCGTAACCGCCTTTTTACCGCTCAACCCTGAAACGATCCGCCGGAATCTGGATTTTTCCGCTTTCGGGACCAATTCTATCCGAAAGACTGAGGGAAAAGCTCCTTCTAGTCTTGAGGATTTGCAGAATTTTTCGCACTAACGCCTGAATCCCCAGCCACGCCGCAGGAGGTCCCGTGTCGCTACTTCTAATTGTTGCCCTTCCATTTCTGGGCGCGCTTCTTCCAGGTATTCTGAACTCTGCCGGACGTCAGGCCTGTGCTGGCGGAACGCTTGCGGTCACACTGACTGCCTTGATCGGGTTGATATCCAACATCCCCGATCTGATGGCCGGAGAGGTGATCACCCAGCGTTTCGAATGGCTTCCTGCCTTGGGGTTGAACGTGACCCTGATGCTGGATCCGCTTGGTGCGTTCTTTGCGGCGCTGATCCTCGGGATCGGGACGCTGATCATCATTTACGGGCGCTATTACCTGTCGCGGAATGACAATATGGGTGAGTTCTTCACCTATCTTCTGCTGTTCCAGGGCGCGATGGTGGGCATCGTTTTGTCCGACAACATCCTGCTGTTGCTGGTGTTCTGGGAACTGACATCTTTGTCGTCCTTCCTGCTGATCGGCTATTGGAAACACCTGCCCGAAGGCCGTCAGGGTGCGCGTATGGCGCTGACTGTGACAGGCATGGGCGGTCTGGCGATGATCGGGGGCATGATGATCCTTGGTCAGATCGCAGGGTCGTATGATCTGAGCGTCATTCTGCAAAACCGCGAGGCGATCCAGTCGTCCGACCTGTATGTGCCTGCGCTGATCCTGATCCTGCTGGGCTGTTTCACCAAATCCGCGCAGTTCCCGTTCCATTTCTGGCTTCCCCACGCGATGGCGGCGCCGACACCGGTTTCGGCCTATCTGCACTCGGCCACGATGGTTAAGGCCGGTATCTTCCTGATGGCGCGCATGTGGCCGGTTCTGTCGGGCACGCCCGAATGGTCCTTCAACGTGACGACCGCGGGCCTGATCACCATGGTTCTGGGCGCGGTGATTGCGCTGTTCAAACATGACCTGAAGGCGCTTCTGGCGTTTTCGACCGTGTCGCATCTGGGCCTGATCACGATGCTTTTGGGCACAGGTACGGCCTTTGGTGTGCTGACGGCGGTCTTCCACATCCTGAACCACGCGACGTTCAAGGCCGCGCTCTTCATGTCGGCAGGTATTGTCGATCACGAGGCGCACACGCGTGACATCCGCCGCCTTGGCGGTCTGCGTCACCTGATGCCGATCACGGCGGCGATCGCGACTGTCGCGGCGCTGTCGATGGCGGGTATCCCGCTGTTCAACGGCTTCATCTCGAAGGAAATGATGCTGGGGGAAACGCTGGAGACGCAGCTGTTCGGGCCGCATTGGCTGGTGCCTGCGATTGCCACGTTCGGCGCGCTGTTCTCGGCGGCCTATTCCTTCCGCTTTATCGTGCACACCTTCTTTGGACCCAAGCGCGACGATTATCCGGGGCATCCGCATGATCCGAATGCAGGCATGTGGTTCTCGCCCGCGCTGCTGGTGACGCTGGTCGTCATCATCGGTGTCGCGCCGTTCTTGGTAGAGCCGCTGGTCAAGTCAGTCGCTGGCGCCGTTCTGGGCGGTGTCTATGCGGTGCCGGACTATCACCTTGCGATCTGGCACGGCTTTAAAACACCGCTGTTCATGTCGATCATCGCGGTTGTCGGCGGTCTGATCCTGTTGGCTATCCACAAAGGTGCGCAGGCGGCATGGGATGCCACCCCGCGCCCCGAGGCCAAGACGATCTTCGAAGGCATCATCGCGTTCTTCGCGGGCCTTGCGGAAAAGATCACAGCCACACTGCATGACGGCGCATTCACCCGCTACGCGGCGATCCTGTCGCTGACCATCACGGCACTGGCGGGGCACGCATGGATGACCGGCAACTCTGGTGGCCGCGTGTTCGAACCGCAGCCCATGACCGAGGTCGCCCTGCTGGGCTGGGTGGCACTGGTCGCGGCGACGCTGTTCCTTGTGTTCAAACACCGTGACCGTCTGGTTGCCCTGATACTGATGGGCATCATCGGTACAGTGGTATCCGTCGGTTTCGCCTACTTCAGCGCGCCTGACCTTGCGATGACACAGATCTCGGTCGAGGTTGTGACGATCATCCTGTTGCTTCTGGCGCTGAACTTCCTGCCGGATGTGACACCTGCCGAAAGCAGCGCAGGTCACAAGCTGGGCAATGCCGTTGTTGCCGTGTTGGGCGGTCTGGGTGCCGCGGCGCTGACCTATCATCTGTTGCTGGGCGACTTCGTTCAGAATTCGATCTCGGAATACCATCTGGCGAATTCCTACAAAGGCGGCGGCGGTACCAACGTCGTGAACGTCATCCTCGTTGATTTCCGCGGTTTTGATACCTTCGGCGAAATCATCGTTCTGGGGATCGCGGCGCTGGTCATCTATGCACTGACAGAAACGCTTTTGAATGGCCCTGTGCGTGCGCGGTTGCTGAACCGTGTGCCGGACAAGCCGCTGGCGGGCGATCGTCACCCGACGATGATGGTTGTTCTGACACGGATCATGATGCCGGTTGTTCTGCTGGTGGGTGTCTACATCTTCCTGCGCGGTCACAACGAACCGGGCGGCGGCTTTATCGCCGGTCTGGTCGTCGCGATTGCGGTGGTGATGCAGTATATGGCGTCCGGTTTCGCATGGGCGTCTGATCGTCAGCGCTATCCGTACCACGGGATCATTGGCGCAGGTGTTCTGGCGGCGGGCCTGACAGGCATCGGCGCATGGTTCACCGGCCACGAATTCCTGACATCGTCGTTCGGCTACTTCCGCATTCCGCCGATGGAAAAGTTCGAACTGGCCTCGGCCATGGGCTTTGACCTTGGCGTGTTCTTGGCAGTTGTCGGTGCGGTGATGCTGTCGCTTGAAAGCTTCTCGCGTCTGGCGCGCCGTGCACATGTGCCGGACAGCGATTACCCGATGGATATCGATCCGTCCCGCGAAGAAGAAACTCCCAACCAAGAAGGAGCTGCGTGATATGGAACTGCTTGTCGCAAGTGCAATCGGCATCCTGACAGCCGCAGGGCTGTATCTGGCGATGCGCCTTCGGACCTTTCCGGTCATCATCGGCATGTCGCTTCTGACCTACGCGGTGAACATCTTTCTGTTCGCATCTGGTGGTCTGACTGTGGGCGCGCCGCCGATCCTGTCGGATGCAGCAACCTACACCGATCCTCTGCCGCAGGCGCTGGTTCTGACCGCGATCGTGATTTCCTTTGGTATGACGGCGGTTGTCGTGGTCATCGCCTTGGGCGCCTATCTGGGGGCCAATGATGATCACGTGAACGATCTGGACGAAAAGGAGGGCCAGGCATGAGCCACTGGATTGCTTTGCCCATCGTCCTTCCGGCGATGCTGGCGGCCTTTATTGTTCTGGTCGCGCGTTTTCATCTGACCATCCAGCGGGTGTTCAACCTTGCTGGCACCACGGCGCTGGTAGCTTTGGCCGCCGGTCTGGCGTGGAATGCCTCGGACGGCACGATCACGCTGTATCAGATGGGCGACTGGGCCGCGCCGTTCGGCATCGTTCTGGTGGGCGATCGCCTGTCGACGATGATGGTTCTGTTGACCGCCGTTCTGGCCTTGTGCGTTCTGCTCTATTCAATCGGCTCTGGCTGGGACAAACGCGGGCAGCATTTCCATGCGCTGTTCCAGTTCCAGCTGATGGGCATCATGGGCGCGTTCCTGACGGGCGACTTGTTCAACCTGTTCGTCTTCTTCGAAGTGCTGCTGATCGCCTCTTACGGTCTGATGATCCATGGTGGCGGCACCAAGCGGCTGAAGGCGGGCACGCAGTACGTGCTTTATAACCTTCTGGGCTCGACCCTGTTCCTGTTCGCTCTGGGCGCGCTTTATGCGGAAACCGGCACGCTAAACATGGCCGATCTGGCGAACCGCGTCGCGGCGATCCAGTCTGAGGGCAGCGCAGGTATCCGCGTGGCGGCTGTTCTGCTGATCTTGGTATTCGCGATCAAGGCGGCGATTGCGCCGATCCACTTCTGGCTGCCGTCGTCCTATGCCGAGGCCCCCGGTCCGGTGGCTGCGCTGTTTGCGATCATGACCAAGGTCGGTGCCTATGCGATCATCCGTACCTACACGCTGGTCTTCCCGCCCGAGTTGGAGATCACCCAAGGGCTGTTTGACACATGGCTGATGCCGCTGGGCCTGATCGGTCTTGTGGTGGGCATGGTCGGCGTTCTGGGCGCGAAGCAGCTGGATCGTCTGGTGGCCTTTGCGGTTATCGGTTCGATGGGCATGCTGACCACGGCTGTGTCGCTGTTTACCGAGACGGGCATCACCGCCGCGCTTTATTATGTGGTG
>CATNDK010000099.1 GCA_950096585.1 Thalassococcus halodurans
GTGCTTCCGGCCACTGAGCGCCACCGGATGGTCGCCTTCTTCTCTGCGCTATTGTAAAGCAAGTCTTCATGGGTTTTTAGTTTCGACAACAGAACACCACGATTCGTCAAGATCCGCCATGCGCAACTTCGTATTTTTCTTGTGATTTTCCGGCAAACGCTTTTTAGTTCAGGCCGTGAACGATGAGCCCCCGTCCGTTGCCATATTGATTGAAACGTCAAACCGTTACAGCCGTGAGCTGCTCCACGGGATTCGTGATTTCATGCGGAAGCATGGCAGTTGGGCGGTGCATCTGACTGAACACGGCCGCGGCGACGATCCTCCCCGGTGGCTGAGCCGCTGGAAAGGGCACGGCATCATCGCGCGGATTGCTCCTCGGTTGTCGGTCGTGTTGGGTCAGAAGCTCGCGGCGCAGACAGTGCCGATATTGGGCGCGGCGGCGGGGGCTGCGACGAACTATGCCTACACCAGCTATTATCAGGAAATGGCGCACGTCCATTTCAGCCTGCGCGCCCTTTCCCAGAAATCCGGCCACAGCCGCGAAGCGCTGGTCGAGCGCATGAAGATTGCGACGAAAAATCTGTAGGCCTTTAACCCGCCATTAGGGTTAATCACTCAAATTGAAAACGGATCAAAACGATCCGTACCAGAGCTGGAAGAACGCTACTGGAGCGCGTCACTGGCCTGAATGGCAGTTGGAACCGCGTTGTTCTATCACGTCCGGTCGCGAAGGTATTCCATCACGGCCGGACGTACCGACTGCGCGCCCTCATTGCGGGCCTTGTCGATCACGGCTTTCACTTCGCTTAGGTCATGGCGCATCAACAGATGCTTGACCGGACCAATTGACGCCGGTCGCATCGACAAACAGCGCAGGCCGATGGCGGCAAAGCAAAGCGCTTCGATCGGGCGGCCAGCATCCTCGCCGCAGAACGACAGATGCGTGTCCGTTTCGGCGCAGCGGTTGATGATCTGCTCCACAAACGTCAGGAACGATGTGTTCAACGTGTCATAGCGGCGGCGCACCCGTTCGTTTTCGCGGTCAGCGGCAAAGAAGAACTGTTTCAGATCGTTGCCGCCAATCGACAGAAAATCGACATTCTCAAAGAAAGTGGTCGGCGCATAGGCCAGGCTGGGCGTTTCCAGCATGGCACCGATCTTGATGTCGCTGGGCACTGCATGGCCAAGCCGCTTTTCGCGGGCGATGGTTTTGTCCACCTCGCGACGCGCGGCATAGTATTCATCCGACTGCGCCACAAAGGGGAACATAATCGTCAAGGGGCGGCCATCAGCAGCCCGCAAAAGCGCCTGAAGCTGCATCTGCATGACGCCCGGTTTATCCAACCCCACACGGATCGCACGCCAGCCCAACGCCGGGTTCGGTTCGTCGTTGGGCTTCATGTAAGGAAGCACCTTATCTGACCCGATATCCAGTGTCCGGAACACCACGCGCTTGCCGTCCGCAGCATCCAGAATGCGTTTGTAAAGCGCGGCCAGTTCGGTGCGCTTGGGCATCTGGTTGCGCACCAGAAACTGCAGCTCGGTCCGGAACAGGCCAACGCCCTCGGCGCCCGAGGATTCAAGGCTGGGCAGATCGGCCATCAGGCCGGCGTTCATGTGCAGTTCTATCCGTGTGCCACAAGCGGCCTTGGCCGGAATGTCACGGATAGATGCGTAGCGTTCCTGTGCCTTTGCGGCCATGGCGATCTTGTCGCGGAAGGCCGAAACGACGGTGTCGTCGGGGCGCAGGTGGACGATGCCCTGATCGCCATCGATCATCAGATGATCGCCGTTTAGCGCGCGTGTCGTGATGCCGCCCGCGTGAATAACGAGAGGAATAGCCAAGGCGCGCGCGACAATCGCCGCGTGGCTGCCGACCGATCCCTCTTCCAGCACGATGCCGCGCAGGTTCCGGCCGTATTCCAGCAATTCGCCCGGACCGATGTTGCGCGCGATCAGGATGGGGTTTTCCGGCATTTCCGCGCCGGTATGATTGCCCTGTCCCGTCAGAATGCGCAGCAGGCGGTTCGACAGATCGTCCAGATCCTGAAGACGTTCGCGCAAATAGGCATCGTTGACCTGCATCAGGCGCGCTTTGGCGGCGGATTGTTCTTTTTCCACGGCGGCCTCGGCTGACAGGCCGCGGCTGATGTCTTCCTCCATCCGGCGCAGCCAGCCCTTGGAATTGGCAAACATCCGGTAGGCTTCCAGCACCTCGACCTGTTCGGGATCAGAGGCCGAGGCCAGCAGATCGTCTACACTGATCCTCAGGGCGTCTACGGCCTTGTGCAGGCGGTCGAGTTCCGTGTCGGGGTCATCGGCTACAAGGTTTGTCACAACCACACGCGGTTCGTGCAGCCAGACATAGCCTTCGGCGGCGCCTTCCTGACCGGACGTGCCACGGATCAATTCGGGCTGCGTGTGGCGGGCTTTCAGCGCAGCACCTTCACCAACGAAGGCACCCAGTTCGGTCATCTCAGCCAGAACCATGGCGACGACTTCCAGCGCATAGACTTCGTCGGCTGTAAATTCACGCTTGGTTTTCGACTGTACGACCAGAACGCCCAGCTTTTCGCCCAGACGCTGGATCGGCACACCCAAGAAACTGGAATAAATCTCTTCCCCTGTTTCCGGCATGTAGCGGAAACCACGTTCGGACGGCGCGTCGGCGGTGTTGACCAAAGATCCGGACTTGGCGACGCGACCAACCAGACCTTCGCCCATCCGCATGCGCGTCTGGTGGACCGCTTCGGCCTTCAGACCTTCGGTGGCGCAAAGCTCAAGGGTTTCTTCGTCGCGGAACAGATAGATCGAGCATACCTCGGTTCCCATGGAATCCGCGGTGAGGTGCGTAATCTTGTCCAGTCGTTCCTGCCCCGCAGCCTCTTCGGCCATGGTATCACGCAGACGTCCGAGCAGTTTACGACTTTCGCTTTCGGAACGGTCCGGCATGCTTAGTCCTTTTTTCTCCGGATAACAGCTATAGGCGAGGAGACGGTACTAGGAAAAGGGATTGCGTGAAAAAATACACGCATAAGGTGTGAAGCTTTTGTGTCATGCGCGTATTTGTGCGCGAAATTGAATAAAAAATAGATTTTTAGGGTCTGCTGCAGGCGAAGTGCCCGCAGCAGGGAATGTCATACTTAGGCTTTTTCCAGTTCGAACGCGTCATGCAGCGCCTGTACGGCCAGCTCCATGTACTTGCGTTCGATCAGGACCGAAATCTTGATTTCGGACGTCGCGATAACCTGAATGTTGATGCCTTCGTCGCTGAGAACTTTGAACATCTTGGCCGCAACGCCTGCGTGGCTACGCATGCCGATGCCGACAACGGACACCTTGGCGACCTCTTCGACGGTATCCAGACGGTCGTATTTCAGAACGCCGGATGCCTGCGCTTCGGCCAACGCCTTTTCCGCGCGCTTTACCTGATCAACTGGGCAAGAGAACGTCATGTCGGTGACGCCGCCTTCGTGGCCCTTGTAGTTTTTCTCGGACACGTTCTGAACGATCATATCGACGTTCACACCGGCATCGGCCAGCGTGCCAAAGATGGACGCCGCGATGCCCGGACGGTCTTCGACGGTCACGAGGGTCATCTTGGCCTCGTCACGCGAAAAGGCCACACCGGCCACTACATTCGATTCCATGATATCCTCCTCGTCGCAGACCAGTGTGCCTGCCTCATCGGATTGTTCTTCAAAACTTGAAAGGACGCGCAGCTTGACCTTGTAGCGCATGGCCAGCTCGACGGAACGGGTTTGCAGAACCTTGGCACCCAAAGACGCCAGTTCCAGCATTTCCTCAAACGCGATGCGATCCAGCTTGCGGGCTTTGTCGCAGACGCGCGGGTCTGTGGTGTAGACGCCGTTAACGTCGGTGTAGATGTCACAGCGTTCGGCGTTAAAGGCAGCAGCAAAGGCAACCGCCGTGGTGTCGGAACCGCCGCGGCCCAGCGTTGTGATACGGCCTTCGGGGCTGATCCCTTGGAAGCCAGCAACCACAGCAACGCGCATGCCTTCGTTGAATTTGCGAGTGATGTTTTCAGACGGGATGTCTTCGATACGGGCCGCGCCGTGGGCGTCGGTGGTCATGACCGGAACCTGCCAGCCCTGCCAGCTGCGCGCCGGTACGTCCATTTCCTGCAGCGTCAGCGCCATCAGACCGGCCGTGACGTTTTCACCCGAGCTGACAACGGCATCGTATTCACGCGCGTCGTACAACTGCGAGGTTTCGTTCACAAAACCCACCAGTTTGTTGGTTTCGCCTGACATGGCAGACACGATAACGATGACATCGTAGCCTTTGGCCACTTCGACACCCACACGTTTTGCAGCACGCTTGATACGATCAAGCGTTGCAACCGATGTGCCGCCGAATTTCATCACGAGAACGGGCATAAGCGTCTCCCGGGGAAAGAATCAGCGGCGGTTTACGCCGCACCCCAATCAGGCGCAAGCCTATGCAGAATTTTGGCGGGTATAATGCGTCCAAACAGGCGCAGGTCAGGCTTAGAAAACGTGGGGGCTGCCATCCCAGTTTTCAAAGCATCCGGATTTGGCCATCGACAGATCGTTGATCCGGTCTCTCAGACCCAAAGCGGCCTCTTCGACTTTGATGTCGGCGTCTGCGCCCCCCATATCGGTGATGACCCAGCCTGGGTGATAGATGCCCACGCTGATGGTGTCCTTTGCCAGATCCTTGGCAAGGTTGCGACCGAGGTTCAGCGCCGCCGCTTTGGACGCGCGGTAGATATAGCTGCCACCCGGCGCGCGTTCTTGCGACGCCATGGTCGATGAAATGATCGCGATCTTCCCGTTCGATGATTTCCGCAGGTTTGGCAGCAATGCCTGAACTGTCAGGAACACACCCGTGACATTCACCGCAAAGGTATCTGCCCACATGTCGGCAGGGTATCCGTTTTCCAGAGATTCATGTTTGTCGAAATAAACGCCCGCATTGCAGACCAGCGCATCGACCGCATCAGGCCCGATCCGCGTTGCAAAGGTGCGGACCGAATTCGGATCAGTCACATCAAGCGGAAGATAGCCTTCGACATCGCGGGCAGTGCCCACGACATCCGCACGAGATGCCTGCATAACCTTCATCAGTTCGTGGCCGATGCCGCGATTTGCCCCTGTAATAACGACGCGCATCCAAAAATCCCTTCGCTCAAACTGTCACTAGTGACACCCGAGCAGGGCGGAAAGACAAGCAAAACCGTCTTTTCAGTTGCTTTTGCGGGTCGGAACAAAGGGAAGCGGCGCGACATTGATCCCGTCTTCGATCAGCTTCTTGGCCTCGTCGGGCTTGGCTTCGCCCCAGATCGGACGTTCAGGCGCATCGCCCAGATGCATGTCACGCGCCTGACGGACAAAATCCTTGCCGACGTAGTCCGAGTTCTTCTCGACATGCTCTTTCAGCGCCGCGACCGCCTTTTCAAAGTCGGTCGGCGCCGTGGGTGCCGGTGCCTGTTCAGGCTCGGGTGCGCTTTTGGATTTGCTGGCAACGCGCGGCGCCATCAAGGATTTCTCAACCGCGTTCGATCCGCAGACACCACAGGCCAGATGCCCTGCGGCTTGCAGCTTTTCAAAAGCGGCGGCTGACTGGAACCAGCTATCGAACTGGTGGCCCTCAGCACATTTGAGCGCGTATTGGATCATATCGTCACGTGTTATGGCTGACCGTTATTGATAAACCGTCTGCGGCTACCTTCAAGAAATCTATGCTGTTTCGATGCCGATTTGTAGGGATCTGCATCGTTTTGTTGCACTTACTCGGGCAGTTGCGCGACCAGATCGGAAACCAACCCGTCAATGTTTGTAACGGCCCTAAGCGCATTTTGTGCAGCAATTCCCGCCTTTTCCTGCGCGTTCTCAGCATCGAGGCTGGCAAGCGCCTCGGCCAGTTGATCAGCGGTTTCTACGCAAATTGCGGCGTTGTTTTGTGCCAGACGGTCATAGGCCGATGCGAAATTGCCCGTGTCGGGACCGTGTATCAGGGCGCAGCCAAAGTAGGCTGGCTCATACGGGGTGTGGCCGCGACGGTCGGTCAGACTTCCAGCGATAAAAACCCGCCCGGCTTGTCGATACCAGTTCGGCATCTCGCCCATGGTATCCGCCAAAAGAACCGAAGCCGCGTGGCTGTCGCCTGTTGAACGGCGTGCGAAGTCCAGCCCTTTTTCGGCAATCATTTCGGCGATCTGATCGGCGCGGTGCGGGTGTCTCGGGGCAAGGATCAGACGCAGCTCGGGATTGATCCGGCGGGCTTTGACATGTGCTTCAAGAACGATGTCTTCTTCGCCTTCGTGGGTCGACGCGGCAAGCCATGTCACCGCGCGGGGGTAATCCGCAACTATCTTGGGGTTCCGTTTGGGCAGGGTTTGCGGATCATAATAGGCTTTCAAATCAGCCACAGGTCCGCGCGCATTTTGCGGCAGGCCAAGCTGGCTCAGGCGGTCAAGCGATGCCGCATCCTGACCGCTGACCCATTGGATGTTGGTCAGAACCCGTTCTGCAAGCTTGGGGAAACGCGCCCATCCTTTCGCTGTGCTTTCGGTCATGCGCGCGCCCAGCACCAGCGTTGGAAACGGTGCGATCAGCACACGATTGGGCCAAAGCTCGGCCTCCATTGTGATGTGGGCCACAAAGTCGCGATCCTTCCAGAACCTGCGCAAGGCGTGTCTTAAATCCAGCGGGGCAAGCACGGCCGCATATCCCAAGGCACGAGCCAGCGCGACGCCGGTTGCGGTGTTGCAGGTCACGAAAATCGACAGATCGGGGCGTTTTTCCTGCAGCTCGGTGATGACCGGAAGGGATGACGCCAATTCGCCGTTTGATGCAGCGTGCAGCCAGATGTGCGGCCCCTTCGGACGCGGGCCACCAAAGCCCAACCGTTCGCCTGCGTCGGAAAACTTTCCTGATACCAGCGCTTTAGCGAGGATGATCAATGCGAAAATTGAAATCAGCAGGCGGTAAATGGCCATCATCAGCCCTTTTTGCGGTTTGACGCTGATTAGCGCGAATTGTCGTCCTGAGAAAGCCTCAGCACGCTCAGAATGGCCTTCTGTGGGTAAGTTTGACTGAATCCAATAAGCTGAGATTGCTACAGCGCGTTCTTCATGTGGATGAAATTGCGCCCCTTCAGGATGACGCTATTCCTAAGGCCGATATTTACTATCAGATAGTCAATCTGGTGATTTGCAGAGCGTGAATTTAGCCCCATTTTGTTTCATATACATGATCAAACCACAGAAATATCCACAAGCTATTTCAATGACTTCGTCGGAAAATTCCTTATCACGGCAGGCAAAATGGCGTCACGCGGCCAAGATGCCGGTAAATCAATACTTTGCGGGAAGGTGCTAAAGTCTCAGCGATTTGCCAGCGTGCGCTGAATTTCTGCTTCAAGTTTTTTAAGCAGAATGTCGTTGTCGAAACGCTGTTCGGCGACCGTGCGTGCGTCGAGTGCCATTTGCGGACGGTTGGGCGCGGCAAAGGCCTTGGCGATGGCTTTGGTAAAGCCCGGTTGGTCATATTCATCCACCAGAAAACCGGTGCGGCCTTCGTCGATAGCCTCGGGGATGCCGGCGTGATGGGTGGACACGGTAATGCAGCCGCAGGCCATCGCTTCTTGGATGGCGGTGGGCAGGCCTTCGGTGTTGCCGTCTTTTGCCGTGACCGAGTGCTGCAAAAAGAATTCGGTCGTGGCCAGCACTTTGCGGACCTCTTCATGCGGGCGGGCACCGTGGAATGTCACCCGATCACTGGCCCCCAACTGGGCGGCCAACGCCTTGGTGTCGTCAAACAGCGGGCCGTCTCCGATGAAGTCCAGCGTCGCTTCGGGAATGTCGCGCGTGGCTTCGGCAAAGCTTTGCAAGGTCGTCAGCGGGGCCTTTTTTTCGACGAACCGCCCGACGGCCAGACAGGAGTTCGGGCGCTTTTCGGCAGGTTGAAAGCGGCGCACATCCACACCGGACGGAATGACATGTGCATTCTTGTGCCGCACACCATGGCGGGCGAGATTATCCAGCAGGAATTGCGATACCGAAAATACGCCAGCCAGACGCGGCATCATCAACCGGTAGGCGCGCTGGATGCGTTTGGATTGCAGCGCCTTCGAGGCATCCGTGCCGCGATAATACGTGAAGATCGGAATTGCCAGTTCGTTGGCCAAGGGCGCCAGGGCAAGCGCCTGAGTACCGAACTCGGCCAGAATAACCTCAACACGTTCGCGTTCCAGAAACTCGGCCAAGGCCCGCTTGCCGGATCCGAAGGGCAGACGCGACGTGGCATGTGCGGCGTTGTTCCAGAGCGCCCAGAAGGGCAGGCTGATCAGGTCTTCGCCTGTCAATTTCGACCGGCGCACGAACAGGGGTTTGCCATAGGGGTCTTCGCCGTTGCTGCGACCTGTGATCACGACGGTATTGCCCCCGAACAGGTGGGCGATATGCCGGTTGATAAAGGTTTCCCCCATGACGTGATAGTCCGAGGTGCCAATCGCTGCGCGCATCTGTGTCTTCCGTTCGCAAAACTCTTGCGCCCCATATCAATTGGGGGCGTCGGCGACAATCATGTGATGTTTGGTGGATGGCGGATCAGTTCTGAAATGTCGCCTCGATCAGGGCAGCGACCTCGGCGATGATCGGATCGGGCTCTTTCGGACCCAACGCCATGTACATGTCGGCGGTCGCATCCATCGGTTGCTCGATTTCGCGAATGACGGTGTTTGCTTGGGCGATCTTGCGGTTGCAGGCAGGAACGATGCTTAGGCCAAGGCCCTGATTTACAAGGGACATAATTGTGTGGCTTTGCGAAACGGAAAACCGTAAGCGGGGCGACACGCCCTGCGCATTCAACATCCCCTGAACAATCCCGATTAGAAATCCGCCGCGATCTGCGGCAAAACCGATGAAGGGTTCGTCGTCCAAATCCTTCAGACTGACATCTTCCTTTTCGGCCAGAGGGTGACTGCGCGGGATGGCAAGAACCAGCCCTTCTGACCAGATTTTGCGAAGCGGCAGGGATAAGCGACGCTTGGGCAGGCGAAAAATCCCGATGTCGAGGGTGCCCGCCATCAGCGCTTCGATCTGCTCGTAGGTCAGCATTTCGCGTAAAGTGAGCTGAACACCGGGCAGGGCCTCTTGCAGTTTTTCAACGACTTGAGGGATAAGCTCGATCGCGGCTGACGGCACGAACCCGAGGCTGATTGCGCCGACTTCTCCCAGTTCGTCCTGCCGCGCATAAAGCGTCGCGTTTTCTGTGCGCATCAGGATATC
>CATNDK010000100.1 GCA_950096585.1 Thalassococcus halodurans
CTGCGTGGTCGAAGAGGCGATGTCGATTTCTTTCGAAGAACTGATCGAAAAGCATTGCGGCGGTATCCGTGGCGGTTGGGATAACCTGA
Source organism: Thalassococcus halodurans (assembly GCA_950096585.1). Lineage (GTDB taxonomy): Bacteria > Pseudomonadota > Alphaproteobacteria > Rhodobacterales > Rhodobacteraceae > Thalassococcus > Thalassococcus halodurans_A. The sequence goes on from CATNDK010000100.1 coordinate 90, forward strand.
AAGCGGTTATTCCTGGCGGTTCGTCGGTTCCTTGTGTGCGCGGTGAAAACATGCGCGACGCGATTATGGACTTTGACTATCTGCGCAACGATCTGCAGTCCGGTCTGGGGACCGCTGCTGTGATCGTCATGGATCAGTCCACAGACATCATCAAAGCCATCTGGCGTCTGTCCAAGTTCTACAAGCACGAAAGCTGCGGTCAGTGTACGCCGTGCCGTGAAGGCACAGGCTGGATGATGCGCGTGATGGATCGTCTTGTGAAAGGTCAGGCCGAGGTCGAAGAAATCGACATGCTGCTGGATGTGACCAAGCAGGTGGAAGGCCACACAATCTGCGCCTTGGGCGATGCGGCTGCATGGCCGATCCAGGGTCTGATCCGGAACTTCCGTGACGAGATCGAAGATCGCATCAAAGACCAGCGCGCCGGTCGTATCGCGGCTGAATAACACCACCGTCCGGCGCGCATGCGTCGGCACAGCGGAGTGACAGGAATGGGTAAGACAGTTCTGATTTTGGCCGCACTGGCCATGTTGGCGTCCTGCGGCAAGGGCAGCCGCACCCAGTTCGAGGGCGAATACTATCGCGCCTCGGCCAAAGCTCCGCGTAAGGAACGCCAGAACTTTGTGGCCACCGCTGGCCCGATCAGCCGTGGCATCGAAGGTGCGGCAGCGGCGGCCTTCTACGAGGCGACCAAGCACTGCATCAAATACTACGGCACATCCGACATCGAGTTTGCTTTCGATCCGGAAACCCCTGTTGATCAGCTGCCGCGTGATGGCGACCGGATCGTTCTGCGGGGGACATGTCAGGAATGATCGGTTTCACCGCATATACAGGCGGGAAATCGCCGTGGTTATTGCATAGCAATGGCCGCAATCCCCATCTCTCGGGCGATGCCCCTGCGTTTCTGCGGGGTGCTTTGTCTTGTTTAGGAGAGATGACATGACACCGGTAAAAACATCGATCGCACTGGCTCTGACCGCGACTTTCATGGCGACGTCCGCCGTGGCGAAACCGCCGCTGCGCGATGTGCCCGAGATTGACGATGCTCTGTTGATGGTCGCGATTGCGGATGATCTTCGCAAAAACTGCGATGACATCGACGCCCGTATGATCAAGGCCCTGTCACATATTCAGGGACTGAAAAGCAAAGCCCGTTCGCTGGGTTACTCTGACGAGGAAATAAAGGCGTACACGGGGTCGAAAGACGAACAGAAAAGAATGCGTGCACGCGGCGAAGAATACCTCGCCGAACGTGGTGTGGATCGAAAGAACGACGCCGCCTATTGCACCTTTGGCAAACAAGAAATAGCGAAGGGCAGCCAAATCGGCGTTCTTCTTAAAGCAAGGTGAGACGAGACAGATGTCAGACCTCCGCAAGGTAATCATCGACGGCAATGAAATCGAAGTTGATGGCGCGATGACGCTGATTCAGGCCTGTGAAGTGGCCGGTATCGAAATCCCGCGTTTTTGCTATCACGAACGTCTGTCGATCGCCGGCAACTGCCGGATGTGCCTTGTTGAGGTTGTAGGCGGCCCGCCCAAGCCGGCTGCCTCCTGTGCCATGCAGGTGCGTGATCTGCGTCCTGGCCCCGAAGGTCAGCCGCCGCAGGTCCGCACGAACTCGCCCATGGTGAAAAAGGCGCGTGAAGGCGTCATGGAATTCCTGCTGATCAACCACCCGCTGGATTGCCCGATCTGCGACCAGGGCGGCGAATGCGACCTGCAGGATCAGGCTATGGCCTATGGCGTTGATTTCAGCCGCTACCGCGAACCGAAGCGCGCCAATGCCGATCTGGATCTGGGTCCGCTGGTCGAAACCCACATGACGCGCTGCATTTCCTGCACACGTTGTGTCCGTTTCACGACCGAAGTCGCCGGTATCACGCAGATGGGCCAAACAGGTCGCGGCGAAGACGCCGAGATCACTTCCTATCTGGGCCAAACGCTTGATTCCAACATGCAAGGCAACATCATCGACCTGTGTCCGGTTGGTGCGCTGGTATCCAAGCCTTACGCGTTCACAGCGCGTCCTTGGGAGCTGACAAAAACAGAATCCATCGACGTGATGGATGCTCTGGGCTCTGCAATCCGTGTTGACACCAAAGGCCGCGAAGTCATGCGCTTCCTGCCGCGTAACAACGACGGCGTGAACGAAGAGTGGATTTCGGACAAAACCCGTTTCGTCTGGGATGGCCTGCGCCGCCAGCGTCTGGATCGCCCGTACATCCGCGAAAACGGCAAATTGCGCCCCGCAACATGGCCCGAGGCCCTGTCGCTGGCAGCAGAAAAGCTGGCGTCGGCCACGAAAGTTGCCGGTCTGGTTGGCGATCTGGTGTCCACCGAGGCTGCATTTGCCCTGAAAACTCTGGTTTCCGAATTCGGCGGTGCAATTGAATGCCGTACAGACGGCGCGAAGCTGCCTGCTGACAACCGTTCGGGCTATGTTGGCACGGCGTCCATCGAAGATATCGACAGCGCCAAGTTCATTCAGCTGATTGGCACCGATCCCCGTACAGAAGCTCCGGTTCTGAACGCCCGTATCCGTAAGGCATGGGCCGCTGGTGCGAACGTCGGTCTGGTTGGCGAAGCCGTTGATCTGACATACGAATATGCGCACGTTGGCACCGACCGTGCAGCGCTGGAAGGTCTGCTGAACAAAGAGTTCGGCGCCGTCAAAGACGCACCTTCCGTAATCATCATCGGTCAGGCCGCCCTGCGTGGCGAAGACGGCGCTGCCGTTCTGGCTGCTGCGATGAAGCTGGCGGATGCGACAAGCTCCAAATTTATGGTTCTGCACACTGCCGCTGGCCGTGTGGGTGCGATGGACATCGGTGCAGTCACCGAAGGCGGCATCGAAGCCGCCATGGATGGTGCGGATGTGGTCTACAACCTTGGCGCAGACGAAATCGAAATCGCCAAAGGTCCGTTCGTGATCTACCAAGGCAGCCATGGCGACCGCGGCGCACACCGCGCTGACGTGATCCTGCCGGGTGCTGCTTATACCGAAGAAAACGGTCTGTTCGTAAACACCGAAGGTCGCCCGCAACTGGCGTTCCGCGCCGGTTTCGCGCCGGGTGAGGCCAAGGAAAACTGGGCCATCCTGCGTGCGCTGTCTGCCGAGGCGGGCAAAACGCTGCCGTTCGACAGCCTTGCGCAACTGCGTCAGGCGCTGGTCGCTGCGGTTCCGCATCTGGCCAAGGTGGATGACGTTCCTGAAAACGAATGGAAACTGGAAGAAGCTGGCAAGCTGGGGCAGGGCGCCTTTGGCACCGCCGTTGCCGATTTCTACCTGACAAACCCGATTGCACGTGCGTCGCAGCTGATGGCGGAACTCTCTGCCAACGCTAAAGCGCGCAAAGAGACACAGATCGCCGCGGAGTAACATGATGCGGTTCGACACCACATCACTCTCTCTCGCGGTTGTCGCGGGGTCATTGGCCGGATGCGAGCCTGTCGAGACTGTCGACAGGGATTCGTTGCCGTTCAATCCCGTGTACAACGGGGTCGAGACACTTCTTCTGGACGGTGATCTGGTGTCGTTTCTGGTCGAGATGCGCGGTGCGCGTGACTCGATCGATGTTGAGAACTATGCAGAATGCGCTGCGGCGCAGTATACGCTGATACGAGGCTACGGTTTCGCACGGCATTTACGCACAAATGTCACCGAAGAGGGTGGCCTCTGGCGCGCAGATGCGGTTTACACCATCTCGCCAGCCCTCCCGCGCGGGCTGAAGACGATCGATGCCGAAGTCACCGCCTTCAACTGCGCGGACAATGGAATACCGATGGTGTGAGGACCCGATGTCTGAATTTCTGACCACTCCCGGCGGAACCGCCCTTCTGATCGTGGCGCAGTGCCTCGCAGTCCTGAGCTTTGTGATGATCAGCTTGCTGTTCCTTGTGTACGGCGACCGTAAAATCTGGGCGGCTGTCCAGATGCGTCGTGGCCCGAACGTCGTTGGCGTCTTCGGTCTGCTGCAAACAGTGGCTGACGCCCTGAAATATGTCGTGAAAGAGGTGGTTATCCCCGCCGGCGCGGACCGCACGGTCTTTATGCTGGCCCCGATGATCAGCTTTGTTCTGGCGATGATCGCATGGTCGGTGATCCCCTTCACGGACACATGGGTTCTGTCGAACATCAACGTGGCGGTCCTGTTCGTCTTCGCGGTCTCCTCGCTTGAGGTATACGGCGTGATCATGGGCGGCTGGGCATCGAACTCGAAATACCCGTTCCTCGGCTCGCTCCGGTCCGCGGCTCAGATGATTTCCTACGAAGTATCGCTGGGCCTGATCATCATTGGCGTGATCATTTCCACCGGTTCGATGAACTTCGGTGACATTGTTCGCGCGCAGGACGGATCCTACGGTTTCTTCAACTGGTACTGGCTGCCGCACTTCCCGATGGTGTTCCTGTTCTTCATCTCGGCGCTGGCAGAAACCAACCGTCCGCCGTTCGACCTTCCCGAAGCGGAATCCGAACTGGTTGCGGGCTACCAGGTTGAATACAGCTCGACACCGTTCCTGCTGTTCATGGCCGGTGAATACATCGCGATCTTCCTGATGTGCGCCCTGACAACGCTGCTGTTCTTCGGCGGCTGGCTGTCCCCGATCCCGGGTATTCCGGACGGTGCGCTGTGGATGGTTGCCAAGATGGGCTTCTTCTTCTTCCTCTTCGCCATGGTGAAGGCAATCACACCGCGCTACCGCTATGACCAGCTGATGCGCATCGGTTGGAAAGTGTTCCTGCCGCTCAGCCTTGGTTGGGTTGTGTTTGTCGCCTTTGCAGCCAAGTTCGGCTGGTTCTGGGGCCTCTTCGCCCGCTGGAGCACAGGCGCCTGAGGATAGCGCGCTTTCGGGCGCATGACTGATAACGAACCCGGAGGGTTTGAGATGACACAGATCGATTACACCCGCGCGGCCAAGTATTTCCTGCTGCAGGATTTCTGGCAGGGCATGAAACTGGGCCTGAAGTACTTCTTCGCGCCCAAGGCCACCGTGAACTATCCTCACGAAAAGGGCCCGCTGTCCCCGCGTTTCCGCGGTGAACACGCGCTGCGCCGCTATCCCAACGGGGAAGAGCGTTGCATTGCTTGTAAACTGTGCGAAGCGATCTGCCCTGCGCAGGCGATCACCATCGACGCGGAACCCCGCGAAGACGGCAGCCGCCGCACCACGCGCTATGACATCGACATGACCAAGTGCATCTACTGCGGCTTCTGTCAGGAAGCCTGCCCTGTGGATGCAATCGTCGAAGGCCCGAACTTCGAATTCTCGACCGAGACCCGCGAAGAGCTTTACTACGATAAAGAGAAGCTGCTTTCGAACGGCGAACGTTGGGAAGCTGAAATCGCCCGCAATCTGGAACTGGATGCGCCTTACCGATGATCGACGCAGCGCCCGATAACAGCGCCTACGCACGTGGCAAAGCCTTCACCGAGGAAACCAATCCTGGGATGGAAGACGCTTTGCGCGCGCGCTACGAGCACCTGTTGCCGGGACTGGCGCGGGATCTGGTGGAACATAACGGCCGGATCTATCCCCGCGGTGTTCTTCCACAGCAAACGCGCGAACTGCTGACGATTGCGGCTTTGACGGCGCAGGGCGGACAAACGCGCCCTCAGTTGAAAATCCACGTATCTGCCGCGCGCAAGCTGGGCGTTTCGCAGGAAGAAATCGCGGAAGCGATTTACCAAATGAGCCTTTATGGCGGCATGCCTGCGATGTTCAACGCACTGAACGCAGCCATGGAAGTATTCGAAGCGGAAGCAGGGGAGACGGCAGCATGAACACTGGCAAGACCCCGTTCGAGCTGATGATGGCGCAAGCGCAGGAAATGGCGAAAGCGTTCAATCCGGCGCTGGAAAACTTCAGCCCCTCGGGGTTCGAAAAGCTTTGGCCGACCATGCCCAAGGAAATCATGGAGATGGCCTTTGGCAAAGGCATCTCTAAGGACGGGCTGGATGCAAAGACACGTCTTTTGCTGACGCTGGCCGGTCTGACCATGCAGGGCGCGCAGGCTGATGCGCAAATCCGGCTAACCGTGCGCCATGCGCTCGAAGCCGGAGCCACAAAAGAAGAAATTGCCGAAACCATCGCACAAATGTCGATGTTTGCCGGCTTACCCGCTATGACACGCGCAATGGATTTGGCGCGTGACGTCATGGCTGACGACAAGGATGACGAATAATGACCGTTTTTGCCTTTTATCTGTTCGCCATCAGCACGATTGTGGGCGGCCTGTTCACAGTCATCAGCCGTAACCCCGTTCATTCGGTGCTGTGGCTGATCCTCGCATTCCTCAGCTCGGCTGGTCTGTTTGTTCTGCTGGGTGCCGAATTCGTCGCGATGCTTTTGGTTATCGTCTACGTCGGCGCGGTCGCGGTCCTGTTCCTGTTCGTCGTGATGATGCTGGACGTGGATTTCGCCGAACTGAAGGCGGAAATGTCGCGCTACCTGCCGTTGGCTCTTCTGATCGGCATCGTGATCCTGATGCAGTTCACCATCGCTTTCGGCGAATGGCAGACATCCGAGGCCGCAGCAGGTCTGGTTGCGCAGGCGACACCGGAAGGCCGCCACAACACAGAAGCGTTGGGTCTGATCCTGTATGACGACTACTTCCTGCTGTTCCAGCTGGCGGGTCTGATCCTGTTCGTTGCGATGATCGGTGCGATTGTTCTGACACTGCGCCACCGTTCGGACGTCAAGCGTCAGGATGTTCTGGCCCAGATGTATCGCGATCCGGCAACAGCCATGGAACTGCACGATGTGAAACCGGGGCAGGGTCTCTGATCCTTGCCTTGGCCCGCCAAGTCGCGCGGGCCGAAAACTAGGGAAAGTGCCGTGGGTCAACCACGGTGTGTACTGATGAAAACGGGACCAATAAGGGCCCGGTTGGGAAGCGGGCGTAAGCCCAGAGGGACGACATGATCGGACTTGAACATTATTTGACAGTCGCGGCGACATTGTTCGTCATCGGCATCTTTGGACTGTTCCTGAACAGGAAGAACGTCATCATTCTTTTGATGTCGATCGAATTGATGCTGCTGGCGGTAAACATCAATCTGGTCGCCTTCTCTTCCTTCCTGAATGATCTGGTTGGGCAGGTGTTCACGCTGTTTGTCCTGACCGTTGCGGCAGCAGAGGCGGCGATTGGCCTTGCCATTCTCGTCTGCTTCTTCCGCAACCGCGGCACGATCGCCGTGGAAGACGTCAACGTGATGAAAGGCTGATCCGATGGAAACGCTCATCCTATTTGCCCCATTGGTGGGCGCGCTCATTGCGGGGTTTGGCTGGAAATTTACCGGCGAAACCGTTGCGCAGTGGATCGCCACCAGCCTTCTGTTCCTTGCTGCAATCCTGTCTTGGGTTGTCTTCCTGACGTTCGACGGCACAACCGAGCACATCCAGATCCTGCGTTGGATCGAAAGTGGCACGCTGTCCACTGACTGGTCGATCCGTCTGGACCGCCTGACCGCGATCATGCTGATCGTGATCACCTCGGTCTCGGCCTTGGTGCACCTCTATTCGATGGGCTACATGGCCCATGACGACAACTTCAAAGAAGGCGAGAACTACAAGGCGCGGTTCTTTGCGTACCTGTCCTTCTTTACCTTCGCCATGCTTATGCTGGTCACATCGGACAACCTAGTTCAGATGTTCTTCGGCTGGGAAGGCGTGGGCGTCGCATCTTACCTCCTGATCGGTTTCTACTATAAAAAGCCGTCCGCGAACGCCGCTGCGATCAAGGCCTTTGTCGTGAACCGTGTCGGTGACTTCGGCTTTGCGCTGGGTATCTTCGGCTTGTTCTTCCTGGTGGACTCGATCCGCTTTGACGACATCTTTGCTGCGGCACCCGCACTGGCAGAAACCAACCTGCCCTTCCTGTGGACCGAATGGAACGCTGCAAACTTGCTGGCCTTCCTGCTGTTCATCGGTGCGATGGGTAAATCGGCTCAGTTGATCCTGCACACATGGCTGCCGGACGCGATGGAAGGCCCGACACCTGTTTCGGCCCTGATCCACGCGGCGACCATGGTTACAGCGGGTGTCTTCCTTGTTTGCCGTATGTCGCCCCTGATGGAATTCGCACCCGAGGCGATGTCGTTTGTGACATTCCTTGGCGCAACAACAGCCTTCTTCGCCGCGACTGTCGGTCTGGTCCAGAACGACATCAAACGCGTCATCGCCTATTCGACATGTTCCCAGCTGGGGTACATGTTCGTTGCTGCCGGTGTCGGTGTTTACTCGGTCGCGATGTTCCACCTGTTTACGCACGCGTTCTTCAAAGCGATGCTGTTCCTTGGCGCGGGTTCCGTGATCCACGGCATGCACCACGAACAGGACATGCGGAACTACGGCGGTCTGCGTAAAAAGCTGCCCTACACATTCTGGGCGATGATGATCGGTACTCTGGCGATCACCGGTGTTGGTATTCCGCTGACACACATCGGTTTTGCGGGCTTCCTGTCGAAAGATGCCGTGATCGAAAGCGCCTATGCTGGCACCGCAGGTGGCTATGCCTTTTGGATGCTGGTTGTGGCTGCTCTGTTCACATCCTTCTACAGCTGGCGCCTGATCTTCCTGACGTTCTTTGGCGAAGCACGCGGCGACAAGCACACACATGAGCACGCGCATGAAAGCCCGATGGTCATGCTGGCCCCGCTGGGTGTTCTGGCGCTGGGTGCCGTGTTCTCGGGTATGGTCTGGTACAACAGCTTCTTTGGTCACACCGACACGGTTGCCAAGTTCTTTGGCGTACCTTACGCCGAAGCAGGCGAGCACGGTGCAGAAGATGCTGCGCATAAAACAGACGACCATGGCACAGAAGCAGTCAAGGCCGAGGACGCCGCGCATGCTGAAGAGGGTGAGCATCACTACGTCTTCACCGGTCAGCCGGGCGAAGGTGCGATCTATCAGGCACCGGACAACCACATCCTGACCGAAGCACACGAAGTGCCGAAGTGGGTCAAGGTCAGCCCGTTCATTGCGATGATCATCGGTCTGGCAACCGCCTACTGGTTCTACATCGTGAACCCGGCGCTGCCCAACACCGAAATCGAAGTGCTCGGTCCGCCGCCGACTTCCGGTACCCGTGATGCGTTCAACGAGCTGGCCATCGAGGGGGGTTGCAAGACCTTCCCCTGGCTGAAGGCCATCAAG
>CATNDK010000101.1 GCA_950096585.1 Thalassococcus halodurans
CGTGCCCTCCTTGAGGTAAACGGTCATACGATCCGACGACAGCGCGTTGTCCCCTTGGGTCAAAAGCACGTTGCCGATCATGACCACAACATTGTCTTTCAGGTTATAGTCGGCGCGATCCGCCTCTGCGGCTTCCTCGCCGCTGACCAGCGTAACACCGCCCGAGGCCTCAAGCCGGTCGATCTGACCTGCGCCCTTGGCGTAAACCACCAACACCCGGGGGGCCGCCAGACGCATCTCGCCCTGACCGATCACAACGTTGCCTGTATATAAAGCCGTGCCGTCGCTTTGGTTGACCGAAAGGTTATCAGCGCTGACTTCGATCGGCAGGGACGAGTCCTGCTGCACTGACCCAAAGGCCACGTTTGCCCCTTGGGCAAAAGCCGCACCACCTGTCAGGCAAAGTGCGGAAATCAAAAGAAGTCTTTTCAACATACGGCAGCACTCAATCGCTTTGGGGTTCGTATATCATCTTGACGCCATCAGTGAAAAGCAATTGCACGTCATCCCCGCCACTTTCCGCCTGATCTGTGATCACCATGCGACCGGCGGTCAGCGTGCCCTCGGGCGCGGTTGCTGTGACCGAACCTTCGCTTTCGGCAGCGATCCGGTTTGTGGCGGCCCTCAGCGTGTCGGTTTCGATGGTGTAGCCCGTAGAACTGATGATCCGCACACCCCCGCGCAAGGTTGCAGTGCTGGCTTCATTATCCAACGCAGCATCCGGCGACGACAGATTGATGCGTGACCCGTCGGTCATATCCATCTGGGCCGCGAAATCGCTGGCGACCAATCCATCGGCTGCTTCGGGATCAGGCCGAGTCATGGCGGCACGCAATGTCAACAAAGCGCCATCGTCCATCGTGGCGGAATAGGTCGCATTGCTGGCTTGCTCGGATTCCTTTTCTTCAAGGATCGCGCGCGTGCGGATAGGAAGATCTTCGGTCGGGTCGCTTTTCTTGGAGAACAGAAAGATCGTCGACAACAGTCCCAAGGCCACAAGTGGCAACAGGATTTTCATCCACGCGACAACCCGCGAATATGTGCCCTCTGCCCGTGCCATCAAGAATGAGCAAAGATATCCGTGTCCGGCCAACCCGCCAGATCAAGCTTGGCGCGGGTGGGCAGGAAGCCAAAGCAGGCATCGGCCAGTTCCTTACGACCCTCGCGGACCAGCATCTCATCCATCTTTTCGCGCAAGCGGTGAAGATGCAGAACATCAGATGCGGCGTAATCCAGTTGCGCGTTCGTCAGTTCTTCCGCTCCCCAATCGCTGGATTGTTGCTGCTTCGAGATGTCGACACCCAGCTGTTCCTGCAAAAGGTTCTTCAGACCATGGCGGTCCGTATAGGTGCGCACCAACCGGCTCGCGATCTTGGTACAATAAACCGGTGCGGCCAGCGCACCGAAGGCATGATACATCGCCGCAATATCGAAACGTCCATAATGGAACAGCTTCAATACGTTTGAATCTTCCAGCAGTCGCGCAAGGTTTGGCGCACTGTTCTGACCTTTGGCGATCTGAACCATATGGGCGTTTCCGTCACCGCCCGACAGCTGCACAACACACAGCCGATCGCGATGCGGATGCAATCCCATCGTTTCGCAATCAATGGCAACGGTGTCGCCCAAGTCCAGATCATCGGGCAGGTCGCCTTGATATAGAAAATTGGCCATGCGTTCGCCCTTAAGTGCTCAGTTCGATGTATCGGACATAGACAGCCCGCCCGCGCGAGGCAACTCACCTAGGAAAACCTTCGCCGATATCGGGGGATTCAGCGGATGATTCGGGCGAATCCCGCCTTAATTCGGTCCAATTTCGGGGGTGGTATCGAAAGACACACCACATTATCGCCCGATTTGTAACATTTCGTGAGCACTTTCCTACAGCTTTCGCGTGTCGGTTTTTTTACCCGAAACACGAAACCAGCAGGTATTGGGTCAAGTAGAATCAACGACCAATTAAAGTCACTTTGATTATACAAGAACTTTTAAAAATATCACTCACATTGAATATAAATTCGGTCAAAAAAGACAAAAGAAAGACCACTTTTGATAGAAAATAACCCAAATGGGAAACAATCGCGATTAATTCCGAAATTGTTTTCAAATGCAGCCCAATAGCGCCGCCCTGAACAGGTGAAAAATCGCACTTTTTAGGGGGAATTTGCTGACTTTTTCCCCCATTTTATTACCCGACCGCATCCCCACATACAAAACGCACCAGTGGCCAGACGACCGTCCGCGCGGAATTAAGGGGTTAATATGAGAACCGCGCGCAAGTTTTGCATAAAAATGCGATACAACTCAAAAGTGCATGCAAAACTGCCCCGTTGACTAAAATCTGCCACAAATGCATATCGAAAGAGTATCCAATGTCTTTCGGACGGCGGATGCGAACAAAAGCGCCTGGGGGCTGGTGCTGAAATTACGGGGTTAAGTTCGGTCTGCGCGTCGCTGCCTGCTTTGTGTAACGATCATCCCAGCATTCGCCTCGGCGGAAGCACTCAAGAGCCTCGGTTTCAGGTTTTTGGGCACGGGACACGTTTGTGTACAGTTAGCGATTGATCGTTCGGAACTCCACTAGTGGGTTTTCGGAGGGTCTTCATGACCATGCACTTGTACCAGTCGGTTAAGTCTAACGAGTTCGAAAGTTTAGTGGTTGGCGCCCTCGACGGTGCCCGTACGAGTTCTGTTTATCGTGGCGTCGCGAAACGCGCCCTGGACATTATGCTTGTCTTGCTCGCAACCCTCCCTGCTTTGATGATTGCTCTGCCGTTTGTACTTCTCGTCGCTCTGGATGGGCGGTCTCCGTTTTATCGTCAGCGCCGTGTCGGCAGAAACGGCGCTGTCTTCAACATGTGGAAACTGCGCAGCATGGTCCCGAACGCGGATCAGATGCTGGAAGGGTACCTTGCGGCCAATCCCGCAGCCCGTTCCGAATGGGATCTGACGCAGAAACTGCGCCACGACCCGCGCATTACCAAAGTTGGCCACCTCATCCGCAAAACGTCCATCGACGAACTGCCGCAGCTGTGGAACGTCCTTAAGGGCGATATGTCCATCGTTGGCCCGCGTCCGATGATGGTAGACCAGCAGAAAATCTATCCCGGCACGGCCTATTACGCGCTGCGCCCCGGCATCACCGGTTTCTGGCAGACTTCGGTTCGTAACGAATCCAGCTTTGCCGACCGCGCGCAGTTTGATACCGATTACTTGCGCCAGATGTCCTTCCTGACCGATTTCCGCGTCATGCTGCGTACTATGCGCGTCGTGGTTAACGGAACAGGCTGCTAGGAACGCATGACATCACCGCAGATCAAGTCGCTTGATCATCTGGTTCTGACGGTCGCGGATATCTCCGCGACCATTGCGTTTTATTGCGATGCCTTGGGAATGACCCATCATGAATTTCGCGGCGCAGACGACGTCCTGCGCCACGCGCTGCTGTTCGGCTCGCAAAAGATCAACTTGCATCAGGCAGGGGCCGAATTCGAGCCAAAGGCCAACCGCCCGACACCCGGCAGCGCCGACCTGTGCCTGTTGTCAGATACGGCTCTGGACGACTGGATCGCCCATCTGTCGGCTTGTGGTGTAGCGATAGAAGAGGGCCCAGTGGCCCGTACAGGCGCTGTGGGGCCGCTTAGGTCCATTTACCTGCGCGACCCCGATGCAAACCTGATCGAGATATCAAATCAGCTCTGACGCGCTTCTGCGAGTTCGCGAAGCTGGCCCATCAGTTCACCAAGAAACTTGTGCGTGCCGTCATTGGTCAGCTTGCCGTTTTCATCAAACTGCTGACCGGATTGACCAAGCATGATCTCGGGACCCGGAATGACATGAGGACGAAACGGGTTCAGGCACAGACGCAGCATGGATTGCGCGCGGGCACCGCCCTGCACACCAGCCGCCGCCGACATCACAGCCACCGGACGACCTGACCACGGCTGCGTTTTGGTCCGGCTTAGCCAGTCCAACGCATTCTTCAGCGATCCGGAAATGCCCTTGTTGTATTCGGGCGTGGTCACGATCACCGCATCAGCGGATCGCAGCAATTCGTCCGATTTCAAGACGGCCTCGGGGATACCTTCGGCTTCGACATCACCGTTATAAACCGGCCAGTCGATATTCATTTCCTCGAAATCCGCAGGGCCGAAGTGTTCCACTGCCGCCATCATCAGCATTCGGTTCGTCGATGCCTTGCGCAGCGATCCGCAAATTCCAACCAGTTTCAGCTCAGCCATGTGGTGATCCCGTCCTTCGTACTCGGTATTGTCGTTTGTCGAAAAAGAAGGCGCCACAGCAAGCTGCAGCGCCTTTGCTTGCACTAAAATTGTGGCAGATCAGGTTGTTGGCAAGATCACAATTTCAACACGACGGTTCTGTGCGCGACCTTCCGGTGTCAGGTTCGACGCGATCGGTGCGTCTTCACCACGACCGATGGTTTGGATACGGCCAGAGGACACGCCGTTCGAAATCAGGATACCGGCAACGGCCTGCGCGCGGCGCTGCGACAGATCAAAGTTGTAACCTGCGTCACCTACGTTGTCGGTGTGGCCGACGACCTGAACGGTGCTGTTCGGGTATTGCAGCAGGTTGTTGGACAGGGCAGCCAAATCACCCTGCAGAACAGGGCTGACCGATGTGGAATCTGTCGCGAACAGGATGTCCTGCGGCAGGGTCACGATCAGGCGGTCACCTGTGTTGCGAATGATGACGTCGTCGTTGGCCATCTGCTGACGCAGCGCGGCTTCTTGCTTGTCCAGCTCGTTGCCGATCAGCGCACCTGCGCCTGCGCCGATTGCGGCACCTACGATGGCGTTGTTGCGGCGTTCTTCGGCGTCGTTGCCGGCGATCACGCCAGCCAGAGCACCCACGCCAGCGCCGATCAGGGCGCCTTGCTGCGTGTTACGACGTGTGTTGTCGGGGCTGTTCATCACGGCCGGATCACAGGCGGTCAACGCCATAAGCGCGGCTGTGGACAACAGGATATTTCTGCTCGTACGGATCATTTGGGTCCCTCGTGTGTTGGTCATCCCAGAGTGAGTTCAACGCAGCTTATACGAGGTTCGTTCCGTCCATCCCAAGAAAACATCCTGTGAATAGGCAGCATTTTGCCAATAAGTTGATTTACTCACCCATCCTCGCGCGCACCTTCCCATGCCAGAATCGCGCGTTTCACAGGAAGCCCCCAATGATAGCCGCCCAAGCCACCCGATTTACGCAGGGCACGGTGGCACGGGATCAGATAGCTGATCGGGTTCCGACCGACGGCTGTTCCCACGGCACGGACGGCTTTGGGGTTGCCAATCGCCTCGGCAATCTCGGAGTAGGTGGTCACATTTCCCGACGGGATTTGCATCAGCGCCTCCCACACCTTGATCTGGAACGGCGCACCGATCAGCACCAAAGGCACCTCACCCGGCCCGGTGCCAAAGGCGGTCTGCGTCCATTGCGCCAGTTTTTCAGGGGCCTCGACAAACCGTGCTGCAGGCCAACGCGATGTCATATCGCGCATCGCTTCTTCTTCGCCGCTTTCAGCCGAAAACGCGATGCCGCAGATTCCTTTGTCCGTGCCCATCACCAAGGCGGGGCCAAAGGGGCTGTCGAACCAACCCCAGTAAATCTCGCGCCCATCGGCGCCTGTGGCGTAATCACCGGGGCTCATAGCCTCCCACCGCAGGAACATGTCGTGCAGGCGGCCTGTGCCGGACAGCCCTGTGGCATGGGCCGTTTCCAGTGTTGTGAACCGATCCCGCAGCAGCGCCTTGGCGTGTCCAAGCGTCAGATACTGGCTGAACCGCTTCGGGCTGACACCAGCCCACTGGGTGAACACGCGCTGGAAATGCGCAGGACTCATGTCCATCGCAGCGGCCAGTTCCTCAAGCGTGGCGGTTGGTCCCATCTGATCCACAAGGTCGATGGCGCGGCGCATGATCTGGAAATGATAGCCTTCGGTCTGCACGTTCATCGGGGGCCTCGGTCAAATCAGGGTAGCTTGGCCACACCTTAGCGTCAGGACGCCGCGTCCCGCGACCCGAATGTTGCGCAATGTGCCCGCAGCCGTCATTAACGCGCCATGGCAAAGCAGCTTGATTATCATACGATCCGCGAAATCTTTACCCGCTTCCAAGCGGCCGAGGCGGAACCCAAAGGCGAATTGAACCACGTCAACGCCTACACGCTTGTCGTGGCCGTCGCGCTGTCGGCGCAGGCCACCGATGCGGGCGTGAACAAAGCGACCGAAAAACTGTTCCAGATCGCGGACACGCCGGAAAAGATGCTGGCGCTGGGCGAAGAGGGCGTGATCGAACACATCAAGACGATCGGCCTTTATCGAAACAAGGCCAAGAACGTCATCAAGCTGTCCAAAATTCTGGTCGAAGAATACGGCAGCGAGGTTCCCAATTCCCGCGCCGCGCTGGAAAGCCTGCCAGGTGTGGGCCGCAAGACTGCGAACGTTGTGCTGAACATGTGGTGGCACTATCCGGCGCAGGCGGTGGACACCCACATCTTCCGCGTTGGCAACCGGACAGGCATCTGCCCCGGCAAAGATGTGGTCGCTGTAGAACGCGCCATCGAAGACCACATCCCCGTCGATTTCCAACAACACGCACACCACTGGCTGATCCTGCACGGACGCTATATCTGCGTGGCCCGTAAACCCAAATGCGCGGCCTGCCATATCCGCGACCTCTGTCAGTTCGAGGACAAAACCGAATGAAAAAGTACCAAGTCGTCGGCATCGGCAACGCCGTTGTAGACGTGATCACCCGCGCCGAAGACAGCTTTCTGGATCACATGGGGATCGAAAAAGGCATCATGCAACTGGTCGAACGCGAACGCGCCGAAGTGCTGTACGGCGCAATGGACGACCGTGTGCAGGCACCCGGTGGATCGGTTGCGAATACGCTGGCGGGTCTGGGCAATCTGGGTCTGCGCACCGCATTTATCGGCCGTGTCAAAGACGACGCGCTGGGCCGCTTTTATGCTCAGGCCATGGCCGATGACGGCACCGATTTCGTAAACGCGCCTGTGGCCGGTGACGAACTGCCCACATCGCGATCCATGATCTTTGTATCGCCCGATGGCGAACGGTCGATGAACACATACCTTGGCATCTCGTCCGAGGTCGGCCCCGATGACGTTTCCGAGGACGTCGCAGGCGAGGCCGAGATCGTGTTTCTGGAGGGCTACCTGTTCGACAAGGACAAGGGCAAAGAGGCGTTTGTAAAAACCGCCCGCACCTGCCGCGCTGCGGGTGGCAAGGCGGGCATTTCCCTGTCCGACCCATTCTGCGTCGACCGCCATCGCGATGACTTTCTGACGCTGATCAAAAACGAACTGGATTTCGTGATCGGCAACGAGGCCGAGATTCGTGGCCTGTTCGGCAATGACGATCTGGAATCCGATCTGGCCGCTGTCGCCGCGATCTGCCCGATTGTTGTCTGCACACGTTCCGGTGACGGCGTCAGCATCATCCGCGACGGCCAACGCACCGACGTTCCGGTTCAGAAAACCGTGCCCGTGGATGCCACAGGCGCAGGCGACCAGTTCGCTGCCGGCTTCCTGTACGGCTTGGTGACAGGCGCGGATATGGACGCTGCAGGCCGCATGGGTTGCGCCGCTGCCGCCGAGGTCATCAGCCACATGGGCCCCCGCCCCGAGGTCAGCCTGCCCGAGTTGTTCAAGACCAACGGCCTGATCTGAAGTCTGAAGAAATGAACAAAAACCGGCGCGATCCA
This sequence comes from Thalassococcus halodurans, assembly GCA_950096585.1. Lineage (GTDB taxonomy): Bacteria > Pseudomonadota > Alphaproteobacteria > Rhodobacterales > Rhodobacteraceae > Thalassococcus > Thalassococcus halodurans_A. The sequence continues at coordinate 7,743 of CATNDK010000101.1, forward strand.
GCGCCGGTTTTTTTTGTGCCTTACTGCCGCTCGGTCCGGACGATGATTTCGGCGATACGGCGGGCGATTTCCTGACTGGTCTTCGTCGCCGGATGCACCAGATCGTTCGCGAAATAACTGGCATCGCCTTCTGGCACCAAGCCTTGCAAAGACAGATAGTTCAGCCGTCCGGATTGCTGGGAAAACAGATCGATCCGCGCTTCCAGCGCATCGCCCCACGGCTTGCAGGCTTCAATCGGGGTGTCGATGCCGGGGCTGCGCAGGTAGCCCACGTAAATCACCCGCGATCCGTTATTGTGTATGGCGCTCAGTAACTTGGGGATTTCACCACGCTTACCGTCAGCCGAAATCAGGCGATCCAGCTTGCCCTTGCATGACTTGCTGCACCCACAGCCCAGCCACAGATCGTTGCCGCCACCGTTCAGCACCACCCAGTCCCAATGACCGGGTTTGTACTGGCGCGGAATAGAAAAGCCCAAAGCGCCGGTCAGCGGCAGGCGATAGATCATCCACGCGCCAAGCTTGGAATTATCTTCGACCTCGGTTTTCAGGTAGCGTTCAAGGTATTGCCCGACCGAGCGGCCCTTGATCTTGTGCACCGCCATCAGGGAATCGCCCATCACCAACACTTTGCGCTCTTGTGCCAGCGAACTGGTCGCTGACAGCAAAACGCTTATGCAAAGTGCCAATAAAAAACGGGCCATTTATCCTGCCTTGTTTAATGTGGTCAGCCGATCAATGCGCCTCGGCCCAGTTCGCCCCCTGACCGGCATCAACAACCAGCGGCACATCCAGTTTTACAACGGGATCAGCGGCGTTTTCCATGACGTCGCGGGCCGCAGCGATCAATTCGTCGACAGCGCCTTCTTCGACCTCGAACAACAATTCGTCGTGCACCTGAAGCAACATGGTCGCGGGCAATTTCGCAATCGCATCCGGCATGCGGATCATTGCGCGGCGGATGATATCGGCGGCTGTGCCCTGAATAGGCGCGTTGATCGCTGCACGTTTGGCAAAGCCTGCGCGCGGGCCTTTGGCGGCGATTTCTGGCGTGTGGATCACGCGACCGAACAGGGTTTCCACACGGCTGTGTTTCTTGGCGAATTCGGTGGTTTCATCCATGTAGGTCCGGATACCGGGGAAGCGTTCAAAGTACCGGTCGATAAAGCCCTGCGCCTCGGCCCGTGGGATGCGCAGGTTCCGCGCAAGGCCAAAGCCCGAGATGCCGTAGATCACACCGAAGTTGATCGCCTTGGCCTGACGGCGCACATCTGGCGTCATTTCCTCCAAGGGCACATTGAACATTTCAGACGCCGTTGCTGCGTGAATGTCCTGCCCTTCGCGGAACGCCTGTTTCAGCGCATCGATGCCCGCGATATGCGCCAGAATGCGCAGTTCGATCTGGCTGTAGTCCAACGACACCAGCACCTTACCCTGTTCGGCAATGAACGCCTCGCGGATACGGCGGCCTTCCCCGGTCCGGACGGGGATGTTTT
>CATNDK010000102.1 GCA_950096585.1 Thalassococcus halodurans
TCCATATGGAAACGATAGCCCGACCGAATCCAGTTCTTCTGCAAATTCGCGCATCACGGCATGCAGCGTATCACGGCTGATATAGCGCATTTTGCCCAGTTGCTGGGTCAGTTGCGTCTGCAGACTGTCGGGCAAGTCGGAGAGGGGCACATCGGCACCTTCATTGACCAGATACTGCACGACGATCGCGGCCTTTGCCTTGCGCGACAAAATCGGCCGGTTGGCAGGTTGGATCGGGGCGGGGGCCGATGGATCAGGTCGGCCAAGTTGTGCGGCTTGGGTCATTCGTGCGCTCCTGTCTTGTGGTCAAGCTAGGAGCGGTCGGTTAATTTTTACTGATAGATCGTGTTACCAGCGCACGAAAAAGGCGGCCTGTCGCCGCCTTTATCAGTCAAATTTTAATTAGCTGCTGATGACCTTGCAGCTTCCGGATTCAGCGTCGTATTCCGATCCTTCCGCGCAGGTCATAGCCTGATCCGAATGGCCCGAGCAGGCCGCAAAACCGGCGACCGTGGTAGAAAGTAACAAGGCAAAAACAGTAAGTGTCGTTCTGAACATTTATTGAAGCCTCCATGCTGATCCTGAAAAGGTTCAATTCTTCAAAATCACAAAGACGGGCAGTTGGGGGCGGGCCTTACAAGCCTGCTTTTTCGTCTGCGCCGATCATCAGGTTCAGGTTCTGAACAGCAGTGCCGGAAGCGCCTTTGCCAAGGTTGTCCAGTGTCGCTGTCAGCGTGATGATGCCTGCCTGTTCATTGCCGTGCACCGCAATTTCCATGCGGTTGGTGTTGTTCAGGCGCGTGGCGTCGATGCGGTCGGGGGCAGGGATCACAGACACGAAAGCGGCGTCTGCATAGAATGCACTGCAGATATTGTTGATCTCGGCCATCGTCACAGCTTTGGGCAGGTGTGGGACGTGCAGGTGCAGTTGCACGATCATGCCTTGGGCATAGTTGCCGACAGCGGGTTGGAATGCAGGCTGACGGGTCAGGCCCCCGAATTGCATGATTTCCGGCACGTGTTTGTGGCTTTGGCCCGCAGCATACAGGAAATGATCGGCCGCAGTGCCGTCTTCGAATTCCGCAATCAGGCTTTTGCCGCCACCTGTGTAACCGGACACGCCTGTCAGAACGACGGCCGTGTCGGCGTCCAGAATACCTGCATCCCGAAGGGGACGGATCAGCGAAATCGAGCCCGTGGCATAGCAGCCGACGTTGGCAATGCGATCCGATTTGGCGATCAGATCTTTTTGGCCCGGAAGCTCCGGCATGCCATAGACCCAATCGGGGTTAATCCGGTGGGCGGTCGACGCGTCGATAATCCGGGTGTTGCCACCGGCCAATTCAACGGCCTCAATCGCGGCCTGATCAGGCAGGCACAGGATAGACACGTCAGCCGCTGCAAAGGCCGCAGCCCGTGCTTCGGGATCTTTCCGAAGGTCATGCTCAACCGAAACCAGTTCAATGTCCGAGCGGTTTTCAAGACGCTCGCGAATTTGCAGCCCAGTTGTGCCTGCTTCGCCGTCAATGAAAACCTTAGCCATTGTTCCTGTCTCCGTTTGAATAAAGCGCGCCCGACAATCAGGGCGCGCTTGTGGGCGTCTTTACTCGCCAAACACCCGTTTGAAAATAGTGTCGACGTGTTTGGTGTGGTAGTCCATGTCGAATTTTTCGTTGATGCCGTCTTCGCCAAGCGCTGCAACAACGTCCGTATCAGCCAGCAGCTGTTCACGGAAATCAACGCGGTCTTCCCATACTTTCAGCGCGTTACGCTGAACCATAGAGTAGGCGTCTTCACGGCTGACACCTGCTTGTGTCAGGGCCAGAAGCACGCGCTGGCTCATCACCAGACCCGGGAACTTGTTCATGTTGTCCAGCATGTTTTCCGGGAACACGAGCATCTTGTCGATCACGCCTGTCAGACGGGCAATCGCAAAGTCCAGTGTGATGGTCGCATCAGGGCCGATCGCGCGTTCAACCGACGAATGGCTGATGTCACGCTCGTGCCAAAGCGCGACGTTTTCCATCGCAGGGATAACTGCCATGCGCACCAGACGGGCCAGACCTGTCAGGTTTTCGGTCAGAACGGGGTTTTTCTTGTGCGGCATCGCGGACGAGCCCTTTTGACCCATCGAGAAGAACTCAGCACCTTCCAGAACCTCGGTCCGCTGCATGTGGCGGATTTCGATAGCGACGTTTTCGATCGACGATGCAATCACACCCAGTGTCGCAAAGAACATGGCGTGACGGTCGCGCGGGATAACCTGTGTGCTGATCGGCTCGGGCTTGAGGCCCAGCTTTTCGCAGACGTGTTCTTCGACACGCGGGTCGATGTTGGCGAATGTGCCAACCGCGCCGCTGATCGCGCCTGTTGCGATCTCTTCGCGGGCCAGTTTCAGACGCGCAAGGTTGCGGTCCATTTCGGCGTAGAAGCGGGCAAAGGTCAGACCCATTGTTGTAGGCTCGGCGTGGATGCCGTGGCTGCGACCGACGCGAACAGTGTTCTTATGCTCCATCGCGCGCTTTTTCAGAGCGGCCAGCAGGCCTTCCATATCCTTGATCAGGATGTCGGCAGCGCGCACCAGCTGAACGTTCAGACATGTGTCCAGAACATCAGACGATGTCATGCCCTGATGGACAAAGCGGGCTTCTTCGGAGCCTACGTGTTCTGCAAGGTGGGTCAGGAAGGCGATGACGTCGTGCTTGGTGACGGCTTCGATCTCGTCGATACGGGCCACGTCGAATTCGACGTCCTTGGCTTTCCAGACGGCATCAGCGTTTTCCTGCGGGATCACACCAAGGGCAGCTTGTGCATCGCAGGCGTGTGCCTCGATCTCGTACCAGATTTTGAATTTGGTTTCTGGGGCCCAGATGGCCACCATTTCCGGACGGGAATAACGAGGGATCATTGCGCGAGGCCCTTTCCTGACTTGTCATGACGTTTGCGCGGGTCATAGACTGCAAGTGCAGCATCGACAAGAGAGGCCTTACTTTTGGGGGCATCAGAAACCAAATCGCGACCAAAGCAAACCGACGTTCCGACGTCTCTTGGCGATTTTGTGGGTCGTTGGGTGCTTAGCCGGCGCATCAATGACAGGCTGACCGGACAAATCGGGCGCGTGTCCGGCGTATTGATCATGTCCGATTGCCCAGAGGGTCTGTCCTACCGCGAAGAAGTGACCGTTCAAATTCCCGGTCAACCAGCGATGGAAGGAACGCGGGAATACCTTTGGAAAGATGCGGGCGACAGTGTCGATGTGCATTTCTCCGACGGGCGCTTTTTCCATCGCTTCAAGCTGGGACAGGCGACGCCACATGCCGAACACTGGTGCGATCCTGATCAATACGACGTCGAGTATGACTTTAAGGACTGGCCTGTATGGGGCGCGACATGGATCGTCAAGGGCCCGCGCAAAGACTATAAAATGTCGTCGCTTCTAGTGAAGGAAGCGCGGCGAAAGGAAGCGGGTGGCACCTAAGGCGGGTTGCTCGTTTGACTTTTGTGGTGCACATAACGCCACAACCGTTTGAAAATGGTAGGTAGGAGACTTCTAATGAACACTGCTCTGAACCGGAATGTCCTTGTAGACATGTTCGGCGCCACAGAAGGTACCGCACTGCGCGCAAAGCAGGCTCTTCTGGTCGTTGCGGGCATCGCAATGCTTGCGATTGCTGCAAAAATCAAAATCCCGATGTGGCCGGTTCCGATCACAATGGGCACATTCGCCGTTCTGACAATCGGCGCGGCCTATGGTGCACGCCTCGGCTTTGTCACCATTCTTGGCTACATGATCATCGGTGCGCTTGGCTTTGATGTCTTCGCCGGTTCCTCGGCTGAAAAATTCGGCCTTGAGTACATGATGGGCGGCACAGGCGGCTATCTGGTCGGTTACGTTCTGGCAACTGTTGCACTGGGCATGTTTGCCCGCGCCGGTTGGGACCGTTCCGCCGGTCGCATGGGCATCGCGATGCTGGTCGGTAACGCGCTGATCTACGTACCGGGCCTGATCTGGCTGGGCATGCTGTACGGTTGGGATAAGCCGATCCTGGAATGGGGCCTGACACCCTTCCTGATTGGTGACGCTCTGAAACTGGCTCTGGCAGCGATCATTCTGCCTGCAGCATGGAAGCTGGTTGGTCGCGCACGCGGCTAATTCTCCAGAAATTTCTGAAAAGGGCGCGTTGGCAATCGCTTACGCGCCCTTTTTGTGTCTAGTCTTTGGCTATGACAGCGACTCATATCTTTCAGAAATCGATCCCCTACGACCCGCGTGTGCACCGCAAATTACCCGGTATCCAGCCGTTGAACGATGCGCCGTGGTTGATGGTGGATGACGCCTATGCTGCACAGATGGCTGAACGGGATCGTCTTATTGCGGAAACGCCGGATGTCGTCATCGCGCGTGTCGATGGTTTTGAGGCCGAAGAACAGGAACTTTTCGACGCCGTTCTGAACAATCTGCCAGAGGGATTTCGACGGAACGATGACACGGTCACGCGGCCCGATGGTGTGACTATCACGCTGGATCGTAGTGCGCCAATCCGAACGTTGGGTCAGATTGTGCAAGAGGACCTGTGCCTACTGACAAAGCCGGAGGGGGCAGAGGAGCACATTCTGATTTCGGCTGTCCTGTGCTTTCCCGCGCGTTGGAGCATACGCGCAAAGATTGGCAAACCGTTGATCCCGATCCATGCGCCTGTGGCCGAATACGATGGTGACATTGCCAAGCGGGTGCAGCGTTTGTTCGACGGGATTCAGCCGGGCCGCCCAATCTGGCGCTACAACAAACTGTGGGATGAAGACCCCACATTGCATCAACCCATTCCCAGCAAGGAACACCCGAAATGGGTTCGTGAATCAGCACCCTTCTTGCGATCTGAAAGACAGTGTCTGATACGGCTGCCGGAAACCCGCGCCATTCTGTTTTCGATCCATACCTTTGTGATCGAGCGCGCGGGCGTCGAGGCCCAATGGGGCAAGAATGTGACGGAATCTACTTAAATTAGCTCTTTCGGATACGGCGAAAGGCTCGTTTTACCAGCGATTTTTTTGACGTGTCAGATGATTCCTTGCCACCTGTCGACGCCCACGATTCGCTGTGTGTCCCGCTTTTTTCACCAGCATCTGCATCACCCAGACCGGTTTCACGGAAAAGACGGGCAAGGTTTTCTTCGACTTCGTCGACCTCGGCAGAGTGGCCTTCCATCTCATGCTGCTGGATGTTGATCCCGCGTTTCGGGGACACGTAGCGCATGGAATTCTGGAACTCTTGCGGTGCCAGCTTGATCGACGGTTGAAGCCATTCAACGGCGCTGACTTCGACCAATGTCGATGCGCGTAGAACAATGTCCGCCAGGATGCGGGCCATTGTTTCTGGTTCGGGTGTTTTATGGCCGCGACGACGCCCCATTTGAAAGCTGACATGCGCGCCTTCACCGGGAATTTTCTGGATTTCGACCTTTACCATCAACCGTTCGCTTGCGACGGCCCCATGCGTAACAGACGCTTTTGCGCTGCCGCCGTCACGTTCCGAAAGAACGACTTTAGCGCAGCGCAAAAAGCGCTCGAGGGTCACACCCTCGGCAGTGGGAATGTGGAGTCCGGCGAACGGACGAGATGGCGGTTTCATGGCAGTCTCGCGAGCGAAATGAGACGAAGACCAGAATTTTGTACGTTACAAATATGGCCTTAACTGTCGATTTTAATGTCAAAAAACGGGCAGTTTAGCCGTCGATACGTGCCGCCATGTTTGCGATTGCCTTTTGGTAGACGCCAGCTGCGTTCCATTCCTGAATAACAGCAAAATTGGGTTGTCCTTGTTGGTAACCGACACCCGGCCGCCAACCTTTCTGTCGCAGGAAATTCGCCGTCGAGGCCATCGCATCGGTTATGTTGTAGAAATCGACAACCCCGTCACCATTGCCGTCGACACCATAGCGCAATGCATTGCCGGGCAGGAATTGTGTATGTCCCAGCTCGCCGTGCTTGGCGCCCTTGGTCGCGATTGTAATGGATCCCTGATCGACCAGCTTCAACGCGCCGATGGCATGTGGAATAAAGAACTCTGAGCGGCGGCAGTCGAAGGCAAGGGTCGTGATCGACGATACCACGGACGAGTCGCCCATGAACCCGCCAAAGCCTGTTTCCATGCCATGGATCGCCAAAAGGATGCCCGCGGGTACACCGTACTGTTTTTCCAAAGACCCGTAGAAATTCGGGTTCTTCGCTTTCTTTTTGCGTGCCTGAGCGACGATCGTGTCAGCACCGCGGATTTGCATGAACTTCTCGAAGCTCAGCTTGAAACTTTTCTGGTTCCTGTCCGCGTTGATCGTGCTTTGCGAATACTTGGTCGATTGAAGCGCTTGAAGGCCTCGTTTTCCCACGCCCGCTTTTTGGGCTTGCTTTGCAAAATCTGCCTTCCAGGCATCAAAGCCCGCACTTGTATTGCTGCAAGGTGCAGCAGATGCGGTGGCTGCGAATAGGCTAAATAAAATTGCCGAGACCGTGGCTTTCATAAACAACTCCCCCAAAAGGTGTGGGTTGATGGTTTATACAGCTTAAGCCAGAAGGCAATGCTGGCGACCCATGTATTTGGTTATGCAAAGCTCATCAGGCTGGAAATTGTGCCTTGCACGTCCAGAGTGGCAAACAAACCGACCAGACCCATTGCCAATGATGCTACACGAACGTCTTCACCGCGTGCAACGTTGTAGATCACGACGGGAGCTGCGAGTGGCAGTGAGAAGCTGGCAACGGCAATCGACACGGCCCATGCGGAAAGGCGTGCCTCTGTGGATTGATCCTGAACGTCGCCTTCGAATTCCGCCAACTCATTTTCGTTCGCGTCGCGCAGCATCATGTCACGGATGTTGGCCTCGTAGGCCTGGATATGGGCATCGTGTTTTTGCGGCGCATCCGGAGAGTTGTTGACGTTTGCGGGAAGCGACGCCTGAGCTGTCTGAGTTGGGCGAGGGCGCTTGGTTGCGCCTTGGGCTCTCACACGGCGCGGTTGTTGCGCTTGGGATGTTTCGGCGGCCATGGCCTCAAGGAAATCAGCCGTGGGGATGCGGATGTTTGTATCCAGCCACACAATGGATTCCGGTTCGTGACGCTCGGCCAGCAGTGCGGTTACGCGGGCCAGCGCCAACTGCATTTCAGCCACGTCCGATGGTTTGGACGGTGTCAGGTGGACGGTGATCAGCGTTTCGCCAGCAAAGATTTGCGGCACAAAATCAAGGGAATAGTCTGCGCAGCTCAGGCAAACGCCACTTATTGTCTCGACGGTGTCGATCTTTAGCTGACCCACGGAATACATCGCTTTCTTGGCCGAGATCATAAGAACCTCAGTAGAAGGCAGGACAGTGTTTGGCAGAACCAGAGTGGCAGTGAATGTGGCAGACATTGTATTTCCCCGAGACTTTTTATCTTGTTTCTGAGGTATATAATTTTCGGAATTTATGTCTTTAATTTGCCCCTTTACGGCTATTCAGTCCGCAATTCTGAGCGTTCCAAGGTTATTTCGTGGCGAAAAAAGGTAACGACGTACTGTCACTTGCCAGATTTAACAGGTTTTCGTTTTGGATTTTGTCACTAACCGATGGGCAATCGGGCCGCATTCTGATCTTTTGCAAATCCCAACGCAAAAAAGGGGCGCATGAAGCGCCCCTTTCTTAAATTTGACCAACAGAAGCTGATTAGCAGCTGTAGTACATCAGGTACTCGACCGGGTGCGGAGTGTGCTCGTATGTTTCGAGTTCTTCCATCTTCAGGTCAATGTAGCCGTCGATCTGGTCTTTTGTGAACACGTCGCCTGCCAGCAGGTACTCGTGATCTGCTTTAAGCTCATCCAGAGCTTCACGCAGCGAGCCACATACTGTCGGGATACCTGCCAGCTCTTCCGCGGGAAGATCGTACAGGTTTTTGTCCATGGCTTCGCCCGGATCGATCTTGTTCTTGATGCCGTCGAGGCCGGCCATCAGCAGAGCTGCGAAGCAGAGGTAGGGGTTCGCGGACGGATCCGGGAAACGTGCCTCGACGCGCTTTGCTTTCGGGGATTCTGTCCACGGAATACGTACACAACCCGAACGGTTACGTGCAGAGTAGGCGCGCAGAACGGGTGCTTCGAAGCCCGGGATCAAACGCTTGTAAGAGTTTGTCGACGGGTTGGTGAAGGCGTTCAGCGATTTCGCGTGCTTCAGGATACCACCGATGAAGTACAGAGCTTCCTGAGACAGGTCTGCGTATTTGTCGCCAGCAAAGAGCGGCTTGCCGTCTTTCCAGATCGACATGTTGCAGTGCATGCCGGTGCCGTTGTCGCCATAGATCGGCTTCGGCATGAAGGTCGCCGACTTGCCGTAGGCCTGGGCCACGTTGTGGATCACGTATTTGTACTTCTGAAGCTCGTCCGCCTGCTTGGTGAGCGAACCGAAGATCAGGCCCAGCTCGTGCTGACACGAGGCCACTTCGTGGTGGTGCTTGTCGACCTTCATGCCCAGACGCTTCATGGTCGAGAGCATTTCGGAGCGGATGTCCTGACCGTCGTCGATCGGGTTGACCGGGAAGTAGCCGCCCTTGATGCCGGGACGGTGTCCGGTGTTGCCCATCTCGTATTCGGTGTCGGTGTTCCAGGAGGCGTCGAGCGCGTCGACCTCGTAGGAGACCTTGTTGATCGTGTTCGAGAAGCGCACGTCGTCGAACAGGAAGAACTCGGCTTCCGGGCCCCAGTAGGAAATGTCACCGATGCCGGAGGACTTCAGATAGGCCTCGGCCTTCTCGGCGGTGCCGCGCGGGTCGCGGTTGTAAGGCTCGTTGGTGTCGGGCTCGACCACCGAGCAATGCACGCAGACGGTCTTTTCGGCATAGAACGGGTCGATATAGGCGCTGTCGCAATCGGGCATCAGCTTCATGTCGGAGGCTTCGATCGATTTCCAGCCGGCGATGGAGGAGCCGTCGAACATGAAGCCCTCTTCGAGGAAATCCTCGTCGACTTCGCTTTCGATCACGGTCACGTGCTGGAGCTTGCCGCGCGGGTCGGTAAAGCGGATGTCGACATAGGCGACGTCCTCGTCCTTGATCAGCTTGAGCAGGTCTTTTGCGCTCATTTGGTCATTCCCTTGATTGGTTTTTCAGTGTCGTGATCCCGGAGACGCTCCGGGGGCTGATGAGTGGTCACGCCTTGCAGGAGGCCCCGGAACAAGCCCGGG
>CATNDK010000103.1 GCA_950096585.1 Thalassococcus halodurans
CCCGTCAGGTCGCGCATCTGGATGGTGCACCGGTCCTGATTGCCGCCAGGCTGCGCCGTATGGATCAACAGATGCCGCCCGTCAGGCGCATCGAACAGAACCGGGTTCTGTTCTGAGTGATCAGGATCATCGGTAAGCTGTTCCGCGTCGGACCACTGTCCGTTTTTCAACGTCGATTTGTGGATGCAGATATCTGCTTTGCCCTCAAGTCCGCCAGCAAACCACGCACAAGTCAGGTTGCCGTCAGTTCCACGAAGCAAGAAGGCCGCGTGGTTCTGAACGCGCGAGGATGGAAGGAAGGCAAGCTGCCGCCCGCCACCTGCGGGCCGCAACGCGCCATCCATATGTTTGGCGATGCTTTCCGGGGTTGTTGGTGGTGGTTCGGGAATCATGTCTTCGCAATCCTGAGTTTTTGTTGATAAGGGTCAATTGATTTAAAAGTTGTCAAGTTGATAGATTTGTAAACTGAGGAAAAATTGGTAAATTTATCGATTTAAAGGTAGTAAAAACAAAGTGTTGAATTGGCGGCGATTATTTTGATGATTTTTTATGTTTACAAATATGATGATATGGATGTTTTCTCTGATTGCTGACTGGAAGGACACGCATTTGGAGCGAAACGCACTTATAGGGGTATCGATCATGTTGGTGGTCGCGGTCGCGAATACGATTGATACTCTGATCGTACGTGTCCTTGCCGGGCAGGTTTCCCCGTTTTTCATGGCTTTTACGCGCGCTGCCTTCGGGCTGCTGGCGATGCTGCCATGGATTTTGCGTCGTCCCGAAATTCTGGTGACACGCCGCTACGGGTTGCACCTGCTGCGCGCGGGATTGAAGCTTGCATCGCTTTTGCTGTTGTTCCTTGCGTTGGCGCAGGCGCCCTTGGTGATGGTCACGGCCATCGGCTATGCCGCGCCGGTTTTCGTATCGATCGGGGCATGGATCGTCTTGCGGGAACGTCCCCGGGCATTGCGCATCTTGGCGGTCATTATCGGATTTGGCGGCGTTCTGGTTCTTCTGAACCCGCGCGGCGCATCGTTCGAGCCAGCTCTGTTGTTTGCCTTTGCCTCGGCTTTGTTGCTGGCTGCGATCCAGTTGATGCTCAAGGTTATGGGTGCGCGGGAAAGCAGCGAAACGCTGGTCGCGTGGAACCTGATTGCCACCGTTCCGCTTGCGTTGATCCCGGCGATTTGGTTCTGGGCCACGCCAACGCCGGTCGAATGGGCACTGCTGGCGTTGCAGGGGGCGATAGGGGCCTTCAACCAGCTGATGGTGACGCGCGCATTTCAGTATGCCGATGCCTCTTTGATCGCGCCCATCGACTTTATCCGGCTTCCGTTGATCGCGGCCGCCGCTTGGTGGGCCTTCGGTGAAACGGTCGGGATGACCGCTTGGATCGGGTCCACGATTATTCTGGTGTCGACCATTCTGATGGCGCTGAGCACGCGGAGGGTTTCTGCATGAGCACAATGCCTCGAATGAGCCAAATGATACCCACAACGCATCACTGTAATTCAATTTTGGGGATATCACACAGGAGGCAATCCTTGTGAATCACCGGCGTCGGTCAGGGAGGACAGGCGCAACAAGGATCCCGCCGGGCAAGCAGCAGCCCGGACTGCGGGACAGCTGCACAGAGGAGGAAAGTTAATGAATTTAAAAGCTTGTCTTAAGGGAACAGCGCTCGCGATGGTCGTGGCCTTGCCCGCCATGGCGCAAGACAATGCCGTCACCGTCGTCCTGTCGGAAGAACTTGATCTGGTTGATCCGTGCATGTCATCGCGGTCCAACATCGGTCGCGTCGTTTTGCAGAACATCGCCGAGACGGTCACCGAAATGGTTCCGGGTCAGGGCCTTCAGCCGCGCCTTGCGACCGAGTGGGAAGACATGGGCGGTGGCACATGGCGTTTCCACCTGCGTGAAGGTGTAACCTTCCACGATGGCAGCGCTTTTGATGCCGAAGATGTGGCGCATTCCATTGCCCGTACAACAGGCGACAAAATCGTGTGCGAGATCGGTGCCAAGTATTTCGGCGGCATGGAGCTGACCACAAACGTTGTGGATGCGAACACCATCGACATCACTGCAAACCCAGCGCAGCCGATCCTGCCGCTTCTGATGTCCACCATGACAGTGGTTCCGGCGGAAACAGCGGTCGACAGCTTTGTCACCACGCCGGTTGGCACAGGCCCCTACACATTTGACGAATATAATGTCGGCCAGAACATCAAACTGTCGGCAAACGCGAACTACTGGGGTGACCAGCCTGCGGTTCAGTCCGCAAACTACGTCTTCCGGTCCGACAGCGCGGTGCGCGCCGCCATGGTTCAGACAGGCGAAGCGGACATCGCGCCGAATATCGCACTGCAGGATGCGACCAACGACGCCATGGATTACTCCTACCCGAACTCGGAAACGGTGTACCTGCGCGTTGATCACGATGTCGCGCCGCTGAACGATGTGCGCGTGCGTAAGGCGCTGAACCTTGCGGTAGATCGCGAAGCATTTGTGGGCACCATCCTTGCCAACGGTACACTACTGGCCACCGGCATGACGCCGCCGTCGACCATCGGTTACAACACGGACCTGACGCACTATGCCTATGACCCCGAGCAGGCCAAAGCGCTGCTGGCAGAAGCCAAGGCAGATGGTGTCGACGTAGATCAGGAAATCACGCTGATCGGTCGGACAGGTAACTTTGGCAACGTGCTGGAAACCATGGAAGCGCTGACAGCGATGTTCCAGGATGCCGGTTTCAACATGAAGCTGGAAATGTACGAAGTCGCCGAATGGGAGAATTTCTATTCCAAGCCCTTCGCCGAAGATCGTGGCCCGCAAATGGTGCAGGCACAGCACGACAACGCAAACGGTGATCCTGTGTTCTCGATGTTCTTCAAATACGCCTGTGACGGTCTTCAGTCTGGCGTATGCGACGAAAAAATCGACAGCATGATCGCGGATGCGACAGCGTCCGTTGGTGCCGAGCGTGAAGCCAAGTGGAAGGACCTTTTTGCCTACATCCACGAAGAAAACGTGACAGATGTCTTCCTGTTCCACATGGTTGGCTTCAGCCGCGTAGGCGAACGTCTGGACTTTGAACCGACGATCAAGACGAACTCCGAGCTGCAGTTGGCTCAGATCTCGTTCAAGTAAACGCAAGATCAGAGGGCGCCGCGTTGCGCCCTCTGGCCTCAAGGGGGGCTTAAATGACCGCTTTCTTACAGAAACGTGCCTTTGCCAGCCTGATTTCCCTGATGGGACTGGTTGTACTGGTGTTCTTTCTTTCCCGACTGACTGGTGATCCGACAACACTTTACCTGCCTGTCGATGCGTCGCTGGAAAGCCGCGAACAGTTTCGCGAACTTCACGGCCTGAATGATCCGATCCTTGTGCAGTTTGGCCGCTACGTCGGTGACCTTGTGCAGTTCGATTTCGGCATGTCGATCCGCCGCTCTGCCCCCGCGATTGATGTGGGTTTGCAGGCCTTTGTCTGGACGCTTCAACTGGCGCTGATCACCATGACGCTGGTCACGGTGGCCGCGATTGTGATCGGATCCCTTGCCGCCTTCCATATCGGTGGTGTGTTTGACCGCATCGCGACGTTCTTTTCGCTGATCGGTGCATCGGCCCCTGATTTCTGGATTGCGATTATCTCGATCGTGATCTTTTCGGTCGGGCTTGGATGGCTGCCGACATCCGGCACCGGCACGGTCTGGCATTGGATTTTGCCCATCGCGGTTCTCTTTATCCGTCCCTTCGGCCTGATCCTTCAGGTGGTGCGTGGGTCGATGGTGTCGACGCTAAGTTCGGCTTACGTCAAAACCGCGCGCGCCAAAGGGCTTCGCAACAAGCCGATCATCTTTGTTCACGCGCTGCGCAATGCGATGTTGCCGGTTATTACGGTGATTGGCGACCAAGCCGCCGCGCTGTTGAACGGGGCTGTGGTGGTCGAAACGATCTTTGGCTTTCCCGGTGTTGGCAAGCTTATGATCGACTCGATCCTGCAACGGGATTTCACCGTTGTACTGGCCGCGATCATGGTCACCGCTGTTGCCATCTTTGTCATGAATATCCTGATCGACATCCTCTACGCGGTGCTTGATCCCCGCATCCGGTACTGAGCTATGACCATGACCGATACAAAAACCCTTCCGCCCCAAAACATCCCCGCACAGACGCATCCGGCCAAGCAGATCCTGATGATGCTCTGGCGTGACAAGCTGGCGTTTTGTGCGGCGATTTTCATCCTGATCGTCATCTTTTGCGCTCTGTTCGGTGCACCGTTGCTCGAGGATGTGGCGACCAAACAAAACCTGCGTGGCCGGAACGCGGCACCGTTCGATTTCTCGAAAGACTGGGTGTTCTGGCTGGGGGGCGATGCACTTGGCCGTCCGCTGCTGGCGCGCATCGTTGTGGCGTCGCAGAACACCATGATGGTCGCAACAGGCGCGGTGGCGGTGTCGCTGGCGATTGGCACAACGCTGGGCCTGATTGCCGGTTACACAACGCGCATGGGCAGCCAGATCATCATGCGCTTGGCTGACGTCATCATGTCCTTCCCGTCGCTGCTGTTGGCTGTGATCGTGCTCTATATGCTCGCGCCATCGGTCGGGAACCTGATCATCGTTCTGGCCATCACGCGTATCCCGGTTTACTTGCGGACATCCCGCGCCGAGGTGTTGGAAATTCGCGAGCGCATGTTTGTTCAGGCAGCCCGCGTTATGGGCGCATCCACCAACCGGATCGTGTTCAAGCACATCCTGCCGGTCGTGTTCCCGACGCTTGTCACCATTGCGACGCTGGATTTTGCCTTTGTCATGCTGGCGGAAAGTTCGTTGTCCTTCCTCGGGATCGGCATCCAGCCGCCCGAGATCACATGGGGCCTGATGGTCGCTCAGGGCAAAGCCTATCTGACGACCGCGTGGTGGCTGTCATTCTGGCCGGGTCTGGCGATTATTCTGACCACCCTGTCTTTGAACCTTCTGTCGAACTGGATGCGCGTTGCGCTTGATCCGGTCCAGCGCTGGCGTCTTGAAATCGGGAAAAAGTCCAATGGCTGATCACTTGTTAGAAGTCCGCAACCTGTCGGTCGATTTCCACACAGCCCAAGGCACGGTCCATGCGGTGCGCGATGTAAGCTGGCATCTGGATCGCGGCGAAACGCTGGCCATTCTGGGCGAGTCCGGTTCGGGTAAATCGGTGTCCGCATCGGCCATCATGAACCTGATCGACTGCCCCCCGGGCGAGATCGTGTCTGGCGAACTGCTGTTTGACGGCCAAGACCTGTTGAAGATGACGGACGACCAGCGCAGGGATCTGAACGGGCGGCGCATTGCGATGATCTTTCAGGATCCGCTGAGCCACCTTAATCCGGTCTACACTGTGGGCTTTCAGATATCCGAGATCATGACGGCCCATGGCTCGCCCAAGGACGAGGCGCGCGCGCGTGCGCTGGAACTGATGGAGCGGGTCGGCATCCCGAATGCCGCCGATAAAATCGACAGCTATCCGCACGAATTTTCCGGTGGTCAGCGTCAGCGTCTGATGATCGCGATGGCGTTGGGCATGAAGCCGGATATCCTGATTGCGGACGAACCCACGACCGCTTTGGACGTGACTGTTCAGGCGCAAATCCTTGATCTTCTGGAAGAGCTTCAGGCGGAAACCCAGATGGGCCTTCTGTTGATCACCCATGACCTTGGCGTGGTGGCCGAAGTTGCGGATCGTGTGGTTGTAATGAACTCGGGCGAGATTGTCGAAACCGGCACTGCGACGCAGGTGTATCACAACCCGACCCATCCCTATACCAAACAGCTGATCGGTGCCGTTCCCGGAACAGGCGAAATGGCCGAGCCGATGGATACGGCCATCAAACCCATCCTTGAAATCAATAAGATGGGCAAAAAATACGGTGCCTTCACCGCCCTTCAGGATGCCAGCCTGACAGTTCTGCCCGGTGAAACCGTGGCCATTGTCGGCGAAAGCGGGTCAGGCAAATCGACTTTGGCCAAAACCCTGTTGCGGCTGGAAGATGCCACTTCCGGCGAGGCGCTTTATCAGGGGCGCGATCTGGTGACGATGGACGCCGCCGAACTGTTCGCGCTTCGTCGCGAAATCCAGATGGTGTTTCAGGATCCGACCCAGTCGCTGAACCCGCGGATGTCGGTTTACGATATCATTTCCGAGGCGTTCGTGATCCATCCCGAAATCCTGCCCAAGGAAAAATGGACGGCGCGCGTTCAGGAGTTGCTGGAACAGGTCGGCCTGAACGCTAGCCATATGTACCGCTACCCCCACCAGTTTTCCGGTGGTCAGCGCCAGCGGATTGCGATCGCGCGTGCGTTGGCCCTAGAGCCGAAGCTGATCGTCTGCGACGAAGCGGTTTCGGCCTTGGATGTGTCCATTCAGGCGCAGGTCATCACCCTGCTGAACCGCCTGCAAGAAGAACTCGGCCTGTCCTACCTTTTCATTGCTCACGACCTGCCTTTGGTGCGCGATTTTGCCCATCGGGTGGTGGTGATGCAGGGCGGTCGCATCGTGGAACAGGGGCCTGTCGCACAGATTTTCGACGCGCCCCGCGAAACATATACGCGCAATCTTTTGGCCGCATCGCTGCATCCCGACCCCGAGGTGCAAGCCGCCCGCCGCGCAGAACGTCAAGACTTGCAGGAGGCCGTCTGAAATGGACAAGCCTGATATTCTCATCATGTATCCAGCCCGTCCCAAGGCCATGGCACAATTGGAAGAAACCTACACCCTGCATCGTTTGGATCAGGCAGAGGACCGCACGGCGTTTCTGGCCGAATACGGCCCGCGCTGTGTGGGGATCGTCACCAACGGGCATTCGGCGTTGACCCGTGCTGATCTAGAGTATCTGCCGAACCTGCAAATCGTAGCGTGTTCCTCGGCAGGATTTGAAACCATTGATGTGGCTGCGCTGGCTGAACGCGGCATTGCGTTTACCAACACCTCGAACGCCTTGATCGATGACGTGGCAGATGCGGCGTTGATGCTGATGCTGGCTTGCCGCCGCGAATTGATCAATGCCCACGCCTATACGGCCTCAGGCGACTGGGGTCGCAAGGGCATGTATCCTTTGTTGTCATCGGTACGTGGAAAGAAGGCTGGTATCGTTGGTCTGGGCAACATCGGAAAGGCGATCGCACGGCGGTTTGAACCCCTAGGGCTTGAGATCGGCTATACCGCGCGCAGTGCAAAGCAGGTCTTGCACCGCTATTTCGAAAACGTCACCCAACTGGCCGATTGGTCCGACATCCTTGTTGTGATCGTTCCGGGTGGTCCTGATACGGATGGCATGATCAACGCCGACGTGCTCAAGGCGCTTGGCCCGACGGGCACCCTGATTAATGTCGCACGGGGATCGGTGGTGAACGAAGCCGATCTGATCGAGGCGCTTAGCACAGGCAAGCTCGGGTCTGCGGGGCTGGACGTTTTCTATAACGAACCCAACCCCGACCCGCGATTGACCGGTTTGCCGAATGTCACACTGTACCCGCACCATGCCTCGGGCACGGTCGAAACACGCGACGCAATGGCCCAGTTGGTCGTCGATAACCTGGCCGCCCATTTCCAAGGCGAGCCCCTTTTGACGCCGGTGGTTTGATATGTCCAAGACATCCTCTGTACTGCATTATTTCCGCTGGGCGTTTATCGTCACCGCCCTTGGTCTGGTCGGGGCTTTCGCACTGGGTTGGAGCTATTCGGGCCACCTGTCAGGTGCGCTCAGCTTTCTGTTCATCGGGTTGATCCTGTCGGTCTTGGAAATCTCGCTTTCCTTCGACAACGCCATCGTCAACGCCAACAAGCTGAAAACCATGACGCCTGTCTGGCGGCAGCGCTTTTTGACGTGGGGTATCCTGATCGCCGTTTTCGGCATGCGGATCGTCTTTCCGCTTTTGATCGTGGTGATCGCGGCGGGCATCGGCCCGATTGAGGCGATCGTTCTGGCGGCCTCAAAGCCCGATGAATACGCCCGCATCATCGGGGACGCGCATCTGTCCATCGCCGCCTTTGGTGGGGCCTTCCTGATGATGGTCGCGCTGAGCTATTTCATCGACGAAGGCAAAGAGGTCGACTGGATCCGCACGCTTGAAACCTGGCTGCGCAAGGCCGGATCGGTCAAAGGGGCCGAAGCGGCCTTTGTACTGCTGATCATGCTGATCTTCGGCTGTGTGCTGCCTGAACAGGACGAAGGGCGCTATTATTTTGCCGCGATCTGTGGGCTGCTGACCTATCTGGCCGTAGATATGCTGGGCCACATCCTTGATAAGGCCGATGCGGCGGACACCGTCGCCAAGGGCGGTATCGGTGCGTTCCTGTACCTTGAGGTTCTGGATGCGTCGTTCAGCTTTGATGGGGTGATCGGGGCCTTTGCCCTGACGCAAAACCTGTTCCTGATCGCTATCGGGCTGGGCATCGGCGCGATGTACGTCCGTTCTATGACGATCATGCTTGTGGAAAAGGGGACCCTTTCGGAACTGCGGTATCTTGAACACGGCGCGTTCTGGGCGATCATCGTGCTCGGGATCATCATGCTGCTGTCGGCCCGCTACCATATTCCGGAAACGATCACCGGTCTGCTGGGCGCCGTTCTTATCGGCCTCAGCTTCGCGTGGTCGGTGCGGCACAATCGCCGCCATCCCGAAGATGCGATGACGCCGCCAGCCGACTAGCGATCGGCGCTGCCACCACCAGCTGGAACAGGTGATAGAGCAGCAGCGCCACCACGATGAACCCCGCCTGGTCGGCCGGAAACAGGATGGTGGCCAGCGGCGCGCCCACTGCAGCGCTCTTCTGCGCGCCGGCAAACAGGAAAGAAATGCGATCCGGGCGCGCAAGGCCAAGAGCTTTGCCCGTCAGCCATGCCCCGATGTTCGCGACGAACAGAAACGTTGCGACCAGCCCCCCCGAAACGACGGTCACCCAGAACGCGATGAACACCAGGGGGAAGCCCGTCAGCAGGCCGATCAGCGCCGCGAATTTCACGTCGCCTGCCCCCATCCCCTGCGGGTAAACCAGGACGATCAGATACAGGAAAGCGAAGTAGCCGGCGCCCGCGGCCGTCGAGTTGGCCAACGAGCCCAACAGGCCAACGGTGCCG
>CATNDK010000104.1 GCA_950096585.1 Thalassococcus halodurans
CGGGCGTACAGGTTGTCGCCAAGGTGCCATGCGCAGGCCCCGTGCCGCCGCCCAGCATGGTGGTCAGGCCGGAATGCAGCGCGTCTTCGATCTGTTGCGGACAGATGTAATGGATGTGGCTGTCAAAGCCGCCAGCTGTCAGGATCTTGCCCTCGCCCGCAATCGCTTCGGTGCCCGGACCGACGATGATGTTCACGCCCGGTTGGGTGTCGGGGTTGCCCGCCTTGCCGATCTTGGCAATACGCCCGTCTTTCAGGCCCACGTCGGCCTTATAGACACCGCTATGATCCACGATCAGCGCGTTGGTGATGACGGTGTCCACCGCCCCACCTGCACGGCTGGTCTGTGCCTGCCCCATCCCGTCGAGGACCACCTTACCGCCGCCGAACTTCACCTCTTCGCCATAGATGGCAGAATTGGCCCCCGAACCGCCAGTCTGGGCCGAGCCGACCGCCTCGGCGGTCAGATCACGCTCGACCTCGATGATCAGATCGGTGTCGGCCAGACGGACGCGGTCGCCGGTGGTGGGGCCGAACATGGCAGCATAATCAGCACGGGAAATCTTGGCGGGCATAAGGTGTCCTTAACGGTAAGGGGTCGTTTCTGTACGTCCTGAGCGGGGATCAGGACGTGGGTTTCTTGGGCGATTTGTCAGGCATTGCAGGCGGCATCGACGGCTGACGCACCACTTTGCGCTTGGATGCGAATTCTGCGTCTTTAGACGGCGTTGCAGGCGCTACCGGTTTGGACGTGGCGGTCTTGGCAGGCGTCGCCTTAACGGGTGTCGCCTTGGGCGGGGATGCTTTGGCAGCGGGTTTCGCTGGCGCAGCTTTAGCAGCAGGCTTGGGGGCCGCCTTGGGACGCGCCGTGGTCTTACGTTTCGGGGCCGCACGTTTCGCTGCGGGCTTTGCTGCAGGTTTTGCGGGCGCTTTCGGGGCCGCAGGTGCGGGTGTGGCTTTGACCTCGGGCGCGGCCGTTTTGGCCGCTGGTTTCGGTGTCGGCGCAGGGGCTGCTTCGGCCTTTGGTGCGGGTTCGGCCACCTTTGCGGCAGCAGCAGGCTTTGCTGGCGTCTCTGTCTTGGCCGCTACGGCAGGTGTTGGTTTGGCTTTCACAGGCTCAACAAGCTTGGGCTTGGAAGGCGCCGCTTTCGGTTTGTCGTAGACAGGCGTGTTCGTCTTGGCCGCCACGGGTTTGGACGCGGTCTTGGCCGCAGGTTTTGACGTGCGGGTCGTTGCAGGATTTGGAATAGGCCAGCCCATGCGCTGCATCGCGCGCGGGCTGATCGTTGCCTCGTACATCACTTCGGCAATCTTGATCTGTTGCACCCAGACTTTCTGGGTCAGGTTCATCCAATTCGTCACTGGTGTCGTCATCATGTCTTCACCTCCTGAAACCGGACCAATGGCCGGTCAGTTGAGCTCTCCGAAAATACGTAAATCTTCTGTTCTGTTTCTCGTTAACCGTTCCAAACACATAAAAAATATCATGTTCTGCATGGTGCCACCGCGTGCCATCAGGCTTTCCGCCTCGCAGGCTTGGTCCCGAAACGGAAGCCATGCCCGCTGCGCATCACGCAGGATATCGACGGCGGGCACCTGACCGTCTTGCAGGTATTCATCCATGGACCGCGCACGCTCCATGGCCATTTTATAAGCGAGGTTCAGATCACCATCCGCCGCCTCATACGCGCGGGACGCGCAGCCGGTCATTTCGGCCTGAGACGTCGCATCAGGGCAATCAAGCGCCTGCGCCGCAACGGGGCTTGCCAGTGTTACCAAAACTGCCAGCCCACGCAGCATCACAGCGCCCCCATAACCTTTTGGTTAAAGCCGTACACCACACGGTCCCCCGCAAGCGGGATCAGCGATACTTCGCGGCGTTGACCGGGTTCAAAGCGCACCGCTGTGCCCGCTGCGATATCCAGACGGCAGCCTCGGGCCGCGTCACGATCAAAATCCAGCGCGGGGTTGGCCTCGGCAAAATGATAATGGCTGCCCACCTGCACCGGACGGTCGCCCGTGTTGCCCACCATCAGCGTAAACGCCTCGCGGTCGCTGTTCAGGGTCAGGTCGCCCTTGGCAGGAAGGATTTCGCCCGGGATCACGCCCGTGCTCCTCGTGCCCAAGCCAGAACGCCCGCCAAAGCCACAACCGCCAATGCGCCCGCAACCAGACCCAAGGACGAGCCGCTGTCGCCATGCACATGCAGGCCCGGATGGGCCGCCGCCTGTGTCGCTGTAAACATCGCGCCGAATGCCAGTGCTGTCCGCATGATGTGTCCTTTCCTATCGTTCAGAATTATCGAATGGGGTTGTGCACGGTCACCAGCTTGGTGCCGTCGGGAAACGTGGCTTCGACCTGAACCTCGTGGATCATTTCGGGCACGCCTTCCATGCATTGTTCACGGCTGATCACCTCGGCTCCGGCCTGCATCAGATCGGCCACGCTGCGCCCGTCGCGCGCGCCTTCGACCACCGCATCGGTGATCAGCGCAATCGCTTCGGGGTGGTTCAGCTTCACGCCGCGTTCAAGCCGCTTGCGGGCCACGATGGCGGCCATGGAAATCAGAAGCTTGTCTTTTTCACGGGGGGTCAGTTGCATAAGTCAGATCATCCAGGGTCTTGGCAGGTCCGCACCATTCAGATGGCGCAGAACGGGAATAAGGGATTGGCGCAGATCGAACCCGTCAGGGGCCAGAATGCGCAGCACGATCAAATCATCATCAAGGGCCGAGGCGCCTGCGGTTTCGGGCAGCATCGCACGCAGCGTCTCCAGTTGCGCAGAGGCCCCGGGCCATGCGGCGATCACGGTGGCCATCGCCACGGCACCACCGCCCAGATGCGCACGGTTCAGTGCGGCTTGCGCATCGCCCGACAGGCGCAGGCGGTCGGCAAAGACAAGCCTTCCATCACGACGCACGGAAATCCGGTCCATCAGGTCAAGCTGCGTCACCGTTTCGCCCATCAAGGCACGCCCGAAAATCAGGCTTTCAACACCCAGAAACCGCGCATCCGCCGCCATGGTCACATCCAGCCGACGATCCAGCGCGGCGTGATCAAACAGGATCGTTTCCTGCGGCAGCCAATCGGCCCGCGCGCCTTGGGCGATCTCAAGGTGGTTCACAACCTGCCCCGGCTTGCCCGGCATCGCGCGGTAGATCCGCTCTGCCGCCTGCGAGGTCAGCACCAGATGCGCACCTTCATCTGCCGCAGCCTCAAGCGTGAACTGGTCGCCGCCTGTGATGCCACCTGCTGTGTTCAGCCAGACGCCCGTCATCGGCCCATTCGCGGGGCCATGGGGGAACAGCATTTTTGAGGAACCGGACACGGAAAACCCGCCAATCACAGTCGCCTTGTCCCGACGCTTTGCCCGCAAAACAACCGCCCCCCGCGCGCGCTGCGCGGAGACTTTGGGTTCGCTGGCAGAGGTCTGGTCGTAAGGAATTGGTCGGTCCTCGGTTGGTCGCGATCAGAGTTGGCCCAACTCTGCACGGGCGAACAGGGACGGCCAAGAGCGAGACACCCCTCGCGCACCGAGTCGCCCATTTATGCGGCAATCACTGCCAGATTCGCCCAATAATTAATCCGAATTGAATCAACTTCGTGAAACCAACCCGATTTCCCCAATAAACCGACTATTTCGCACAGCAATTCAGCAGAACGCAGACCAAAGAATGTGGTCCCCGTGATGCTTTTTCCTTGCCTTTCTTGCAATTTTTCCCAAATCTGACTCTCAATCGGGAGATTTTGCAAGGTCGGGAGGATTTGCAAAACATGGGCGACGCGCTGCACCTTGCAGGACAGCTGGTTTTGTCAGGCGATCCCGATCTGTGGGAAATCGTTCTGCTGTCCCTGCGCGTCAGCCTGATTGCAACCCTGATTGCCTGCATCATAGGCCTTGCCATCGGGTCGCTGCTGGCCGTGTCGCGGTTCCGTGGCCGCAGCGCGGTTCTGGTGGTGATCAACGCGCTGATGGGCCTGCCGCCTGTTGTCGTGGGCCTGATCGTCTATCTGAACCTGTCGCGTTCCGGCCCCTTGGGCTTTCTCGGGCTGCTTTATACCCCGACAGCCATGATCATCGCGCAGACGATCCTGATCACCCCGATCATCGCCGCCCTGTCGCGCCAGATCCTTGAGGATCTGAACCACGAATACGCCGAACAATTCCGCTCTTTCGGCCTGTCCCGCATAGGCCAGATGAAGGCGCTGCTGTGGGATGGGCGTTTTGCCCTGCTGACCGTCGCTCTGGCCGGTTTCGGCCGCGCTGTGGCCGAGGTGGGGGCCGTGATCATCGTGGGCGGCAATATCGATCACCTGACACGGGTCATGACCACGGCCATCGCCTTGGAAACCTCGAAAGGCGACCTACCCTTGGCTTTGGCGCTGGGAATGATCCTGCTGACAATTGCCTTGGTGGTAAACGGATTTGTCCAATCGGTACGCAGCACAGCAACAAGGGCCGCCTATGCGTGATTTCGTGGACATGCCCGACGCGCGCACGCGCCATGAACAGGGTCTGACCCTGTCAGGCATCAGCCTGTCGCGCAATGGCACGACCCTTTTGAACGACATCACCTGCGCCCTGCCCCCCAGCGGCATCACCGCCGTGATGGGGCCGAATGGTGCAGGCAAAAGCCTGCTGCTGCGCGTGGCGCACGGGTTGATCGACGCCGATCAGGGGCTGGTGCTGTGGCAGGGCGATGCCGTCACCGAAGAGGCCCGCAAAGCGCAGGCCATGGTGTTCCAGAAACCCGTTCTTCTGCGCCGCTCGGTCGAAGCAAACGTGGATTTCGCCCTGAAGGTCGCAGGCATCCGCCATCCGTCCTTGCGCGATGCACTGCTGAACCGCGTGGGCTTGAAGGGCCGCAACAAACAACCCGCCCGCCTTCTGTCCGGTGGCGAACAACAGCGCCTTGCCCTCGCTCGTGCCTTGGCCACCAACCCCAAGCTGCTGTTTCTGGACGAACCGACAGCCAGTCTCGATCCAACCTCGGCCCGCATGATCGAAGACATCCTGCGCGAAGAACGCGATGCTGGCACCAAGATCGTTCTGGTCACCCACGACGTGCCACAGGCACGCAGGCTGGCCGATGATGTTCTGTTTTTAACCAGTGGCCAGCTGCACTGCCATCAGGACGCAGCCAGCTTTTTCCAGACACCCGACAGCCCGGAAGCCGCACGCTTTCTGGCTGGTCATATTCTGAACTAACCCTTTTCTTGAACGGACCCCCATGAAACTGATCCCACTGATCCTTGCCGCCCTTGCCGCGACCACAGCGCAAGCGGCCGACAGCATTATCGTGCAATCCACCACATCCACCGCGAACTCAGGGCTCTACGAGGCCATCCTGCCCGCCTTCAAAGACACCAGCGGCATCACCGTGAACGTCGTTGCTGTGGGTACCGGTCAGGCGATCCGCAACGCGGAAAACTGTGACGGTGACGTGCTGTTGGTTCATGCCAAACCCAGCGAAGAGAAATTCGTCGCCAGCGGTGGCGGGCTGGAACGCACCGATCTGATGTACAACGATTTCGTGGTGGTCGGCCCTGCGAATGACCCCGCACAAGTCGCATCTTCCGCCAAAATCTCTGAAGCGCTGACCAAGATCGCCAACGCAGGCGCGCTGTTCACCTCGCGCGGCGATGACAGCGGCACACACAAAAAGGAACGCGCGCTTTGGGCGGCGGCGAACCTGACACCGGCAGATGCATCCGGCACATGGTATCGCGAAACCGGTTCCGGCATGGGCGCCACGCTGAACGCAGCTGTGGGCATGGGCGCCTACACCCTGACCGACCGCGCCACATGGATCAGCTTTCAGAACAAATCCGATTTCAAGATCGTGCTGGAAGGCGACGAAACCCTGTTCAACCAATATGGCGTGATCCTTGTGAACCCCGACAAATGCCCCAACGTCGATGCCACAGCCGGTCAAGCTTTCATCGACTGGCTGCTGAGTGACGCGGGACAATCGGCCATTGCAGGGTATAAGCTGGACGGACAACAGTTGTTCTTCCCCAACGCCCCGAAGTGACATGACCGAAAACGCGCCCGAATACCTGACAGTCAAAGAACTGGCCGAGTTGCTGCGCCTGAAGGAACGCAAGGTCTATGATCTTGCCGCCTCGGGCGCGGTGCCCTGCGTCAAGGTGACGGGCAAGCTACTGTTTCCGGAAAAGGACATCCGCGCGTGGATGGCAGCGGGTCAAAGCGACGGTGGCAGCGACGCCATTGGCGCGGCTCGCCCCAACGTCTTTCTGGGCAGCCACGATCCCCTGCTCGATTGGGCGCTGCGCCAATCGCGTTGCGGCATGGCCAGCCTGTTTGATTCCAGCCTTGACGGCCTGAGCCGCTTTGCCGCCCGCGAAGGGGCCGCGGCGGGCCTGCACCTGCTGGATGCAGAAACCGAACAGTGGAACGTGCCCCACGTCCAGAAACACTGCGCCAATCAGAACGTCGTACTGCTTGGCTTTGCCACCCGCATGCGCGGCATCGTGATCCGCCCCGAAGATCAAAGCCAGATCCAAAGCCTGACCGACCTGCCCCAGCGCCGCTTTGCGCCCCGTCAGCCGGAATCTGGCACCGCCAGCATTTTCGCCCGCCTTTGCCGCGACACCGGCATTGACCCCGCCGGTCTGACCCAGACCCCCGCACAGCGCAGCGAAACCGATGCGGTCAGCATGGTGCAACACGGCGCGGCGGACGCGACCTTTGGCCTTGCCAGTCTGGCCAAGGCGCACGGTCTCGCCTTTATCCCGCTGATCGAGGAACGCTTTGACATCCTCGTCGACCGTCGCGCGTGGTTCGACGACCCGCTTCAAAAACTGGCCGAATTCATGCGCACCGACGAATTCGCCGACTACGCCCACCGTTTGGGCGGATATGACATCAGCGCCGCCGGAAAAACGCGCTGGAACGCCTGACACAGGCTTCGTGACCGTAGGTTCGCAACGTTGCCCCTTGCCTGATGCACCCCATCGCGGCAATACATTCGCCACCACTAGGGGATAGGGGCGCATGGCAAGCAATCTGATGGAAACCGCGCAGGGCTACCTGCAGCAGGGCGTTGATATCGCGCAAAACTGGCTGCTGACGCCTGCGGCCTGGTCCCAATTCGCGATCCTGATACTTGCCTATGGCGCAGCGGTTCTCGCCAACCGCATCATTACCCCCAAGATCAAAGCCGTTCTGGAACCGGCCGAGGACGCGACCTCGATCATCGCCAAAGCGCGCCGCTTTGTCCTGATCTTCCTGCCGCTGCTCCTGCCGCTTCTGGCCTACGGGCTGACCGCGATCGGCGAACAGGTCACAAGATCGCTGTTCGGATCGGGCGCGGTGATTGCCTTTGGCAAACGCGTCTTTCTGTTCCTGGCTGCCCGCGCGCTGGCTAACAAGATCATTCAGGAACCCTTCCTGCGCACGCTCGCCAAATACATCCTTGTGCCGCTGGCGGGCCTCTATGCCTTGGGCATCCTTGACGATGTGTCGGCCTTCCTGAACGAAACGCAGGTCAATCTGGGCAACATCCAGTTCTCGGTCATGTCCATCGTGCGCGGCCTGATTGCTGGTAGCCTGCTGTTCTGGGCTGGCACTTGGTCAAACAGCCACACGGCGACCTATATCGACAAACAACCCATGCGCCCCGCGATCCGGCAACTGTCGGCCAAAGCCGCCGAGGCGATGATCTTCGGCGTGGCCTTCCTGCTGTTGATGAACATCATGGGCATTTCCCTGTCGTCGCTTGCCATCATCGGTGGTGCTGTCGGCGTCGGCCTTGGTTTCGGCCTGCAAAAAATCGCCTCGAATTTCATCTCGGGCGTGATCCTGTCGCTTCTGGGGCTGTTCCGTCTGGGGTTCCTGGCCAACTTCCTGTCCCACCCCGTCATTGCCGGGTTCATCACCGCCTCGGGCGTTCTGATCGCCGCCTCGCAGCTGAAGCATATCTTCGGCATCGACATGCACGGTCACACCCTGACCGAGCTGATCCGTACCATGTTTGCGCACCTGGGTGAGATCAACATCTTCACGCTTGTCCTTGGCGTCTCGGCGCTGGCCTTCCTGTTCTGGGTCCGCAAGGGATTGAAACCGCTGCTGCTGAAACGCGGCGTTCCGCCAAAACTGGCCGACGTGCTGACCAAGGCCGGGCCGGTGGCCGCCGTCGTCGTCACCACGCTGGTCACATGGGTCTTTGGCCTGTCGAATGCCGGGGTCAGGATCGTCGGCGAGATCCCGATGGGTCTGCCGCCGCTGACCGCGCCCAGCTTTTCGCCCAGCCTCTGGAATGAACTCTTCATGTCCGCGCTGCTGATCTCGATCATCGGGTTTGTCGAATCCGTCTCAGTCGCGCAGACACTGGCGGCCAAGCGGCGCCAGCGCATCTCGCCGGACCAGGAACTGATCGGCCTGGGCACCTCGAACATCGCCTCGGCGGTCTCGGGCGGTTTCCCGGTCACCGGTGGTTTCTCGCGCTCTGTGGTCAACTTCGACGCAGGCGCCGCGACCCCGGCGGCGGGCGCCTATACCGCCGTGGGCATCGCCATCGCGACGCTGCTGCTGACACCGCTGCTGTTCTTCCTGCCCAAGGCAACGTTGGCCGCGACGATCATCGTCGCCGTCCTCAGCCTTGTCGATTTCTCGATCCTCAAGAAAAGCTGGAGCTATTCCAAGGTCGATTTCCCCGCCGTCTTTGCTAACATCGTCCTGACGCTAGGGTTTGGCGTGGAACTGGGCGTCTCGGCGGGTGTGCTGATCTCGATCGGGCTGCACCTCTACAAGACCTCGCGCCCGCATGTGGCCGAGGTGGGCCGCGTTCCGGGGACCGAGCATTTTCGCAACATCAACCGCCACCGCGTGAACACCCCCGCTGCCACCAAAGGCCATCAGGTCAAAATCGCGCGGGTCCCGGCCGCGATAGGTCGTGACCATTTTCATCGGCCGCATCATGTTCGCGTTGGCCACCGCGTGAATGCCGTAGGCTGTCTCGACAAGCTCTCGGCCCAGCAGCTCAGCGATGCGATGTCGAACCACGTCGCTGGCGCGTTGGCTGTCAATCGGCACGGAACCGCCAGCGATCGCCTCAGGGTTGAGATAACCCAAAACCACATTGGCATCGGTCA
>CATNDK010000105.1 GCA_950096585.1 Thalassococcus halodurans
TCTTGGCCACCCATTCCGGCGGAATGTGATCGGACCAGTCCAACTGGCTGACGGGGTTGATGCCCGACGCCTTGATTTCCTTCTGCATCTGCGTGGCGACCGTGCCAGGGGACAGCGAAATCGCACGGATGTTTTTGTCGCCGTATTCCTTGTTCGCCATGCGCGTCAGCATCAAGGCGCCCGCTTTGGACGAACAGTAATGCGACCAGCCTTCGACCGGGCCATGGGCCGCGCCTGATCCGATGGTCAGAATCGTGCCGCCGCCATGTTCCAGCATCACGGGCAGCGCCGCGCGCATGCCGTGGAAGACGCCCTTCAGGTTGATGTCGATCACCTGACCCCATGCGTCGGGGTCGGCCTCGGCCAGATGCGATACGGGTTCGATCACGCCGGCGTTGTTGATCAGAACATCCAGACGCCCGAAAGCCTTGATGCAGTTTTCGACGGCTTGCTCGACCTCCCAGTAGCGCGAGATATCGCAGGGAATCGCAACGGCGTTTTCGCCGATTTCACCAGCCAGATCAGCGATTTGGTCCGCGCCACGCGCAACCAAGGCCACTTTTGCATCGGCATCGGCGAATTCCCGCGCGGCGGCTGCGCCGATTCCGCGGCTGGCACCCGTGATCAGAACCACTTTTCCCGTCAAATCCATGCCAACTCCTTTCAGTTATGAATGAAATAGGTATCTAGCCGATATCTTGCGGTCTAGCCCCTTGACCCCCGGCGTCCGGCGGTTGACCCTAAAGCTATTCGTTTGTCGCTTTTCGGAAAGGATCCACCATGCGTTATGACCAGCGTTTCAGCCAATTTATGATCTGCGGTCTGGCGGCTGCATCATTCTCTGTACCTGCGGTGTCCTTTGCGGATGTCACGCCGGAAGACGTTTGGGCAGACATGAGTAAATACTACGAGGCCTATGGTTACCAGATGGCGGGGGATCAAACCCGCGTGGGTGACACGCTTGTTATCGACAATATGGTTCTGTCGATGGCCTTCCCCGAAGAAGAAGGCAGCTTCAGCTTTTCTGCCGATAAGGTCGTTCTGACCGATATGGGCGATGGCACGGTCAGCATGGCTTTCCCCGACTCGATGCCGATCAGCGTGCAGGTCAAACCGGCAGATGAGCCGCCGGTCGATATCACCTTGGACTACCGTTTGAATGACGTGTCCATCATCGCATCCGGCGCGCCCGATGACATGCTGTATACCTTCGAAGGCGCAGGCATTGCGATCGAGCTGACCGATCTGGCGATCAATGGCATCTCGATCGGGAACAACGTGGCGTACTTCCTGTTGAATATGGACGGCGTGTCCGGCACCGCGACCACGGTTTCCGAGGAAGGCTTTAACAAACTTGCGGAAAGCATCGTTGCGGAAAACATCACGTACAAGATGAATTTCGCCGATCCTGAAACCGGTGATACCGGCGCGTTCAGCGGGTCGATGACCGATACAAGCGTCAAACTGTCTTCTGACATGCCCGAAGGCGTTGATCCTAATGATATGCAAGCCAGCCTTGATGCGGGCATGAGCGGCGGCATCTTGATGGATTTCGCGTCCAGCACGATGATCGGGACATTCAAGTCGAAAACCGAAGGCGACGGTACATTCAATTCATCCTCGGCCGGTGGCCACTATGAATTGTCTGTGTCCAACAAAGGCATGGTGATCGAGGGAAAAGCGGCTGAAACCAAAACGGATATGATGACGGCGGACGTTCCTATGCCGCTGTCCTATTCGGTCGGCAATTCGGCCTTCGCCCTGAAGATGCCTATCGTCGCCTCTGAAGAAGAGCAGATGTTCAACTTGGGTCTGACGCTTGCCGATCTGGAAATGTCCGAGATGATCTGGTCGATGTTTGATCCTCAGGCTGCCCTGCCGCGTGATCCGATGACGCTTGATCTGGGTGTCAGCGGTTATGTCCTGTCCGAGCTGGATTTCTTTGATGTCGAGGCGATGGCAGCGCTGGAAAACACCAACGAGGCGCCCGGTGAAATCCGGTCGCTTTCGCTGGATCGTTTGCGTGTGAACGTGCTGGGGGCCGAGCTGACGGGCGAGGGTGGCTTCACCTTCGACAACTCGGATATGGAAACCTTTGATGGTGTGCCGCGCCCCGAAGGCCGGATCGCGCTGGGCCTGACCGGTGCGAACGCTGTGCTGGATAAGCTGGGCGAACTTGGCTTTATCAGCCCCGACGACCTGATGGGCGCGCGCATGATGCTGGGGATGTTCACCATTCCGGCGGGTGATGACAGTGTGACCACAACGGTTGAGATCAACGAACAGGGCCACGTCATCGCGAACGGCCAGCGCATCCAGTAACGGAGCGCCAAAACGCACAGTGGGCCGCCTTTCGGGCGGCCCTTTTTTATGGGTTATTTGCGCAGGGCAGGCAGACCCACGCCTGTGGATTCAAAGCCGCCGTCAGCAGCCACAATCTGGCCTGTGACATAAGATGCCTTGTCCGAACACAGGAAGACGATCACCTCGGCGATCTCCTGTTCGCTGCCGTAGCGGTTCAGGGGGATCGCGTCGTGATAGGCGTCGATGATGTCCTGGCTGTGGACGGCCATCGCCAGCTTGGTCCGCACAGGGCCCGGGCAGACACAGTTGGCACGGATGCCATATTCGCCCAATTCCGCCGCCTGCTGTTTGGTCAGCTGGATCACGGCGGCTTTGGACGTGCCATAGGCCACCCGCAGCGTCGAGGCCCGCAGGCCAGAGATTGACGCGATGTTCAGCAGCGCCCCTTTGGTGATTTTCAATGCGGGGATCAGCGCCTGAGATACCAGAAAGACCCCGTCCAGATTGGTTTCCATCACGCGCCGCCAGCGGGCGAAATCGGTTTCCTCGATGGGCCCGAAGTCAGCTACACCTGCGTTGTTCACAACCGCATCGATACGTCCGTTGATCGCCACGGCTTCGGCAGCCATGTCGTCAACGGCCTGCGGATCAGACACATCGCAGACAATCGCCGTGGCGTTGTCCAGCGCCGCCGCTTCGCTTTGTAAAACCTCGGCATCGCGGTCGACCATGACGACCGACCAGCCCGCTTCAAGAAACAGCTTTGTCGTCGCAAGACCAATCCCACGGGCCGCGCCCGTCACCAGTGCGGTTTTCTGTTCCATAGTATCCCTCATTCATCCCTGTGCGGGACCGTCGCCTGTCGTGTTGAAAAAGAAAAGGCCTTTGCCGCAAGCGAACGCAAACTGACGGTGCGGAAGTTCGCTTAAATGCGAAAATGCAGTAGAAAACGTCGATTTTGATGCGTAGCTGCGCTTGAACGACACCTACTTTGGTGTCACCTTCGCGCATCTATAAAACCGAGGAAAAGATGCAGGACCAACAAGCCACCCTACAAATTGAAACGCCTGATGTCGCAGCGCCCGAGCTGTTTGACGATGCCAAGGCGGCGGTGGATCGGTTGGTCGAGCTGTATCAGGCGGGCGTTGGCTATCTGGTCGATGCCTTTTCCAAGGCGATGGTAAACGGCCATCCCGGTGTCCGGTACCGCGCCTATTATCCCGAAATCCGCATCGCGACGACGACCTTTGCCAGCGTTGACAGCCGTCTCAGCTTTGGCCACGTATCGCAACCCGGTGTGCACGCGACATCCGTCACGCGCCCTGATTTGTTCCGGAACTATCTGGAACAGCAGATCGAGCTTTTGGTGAAAAACCACGGCGTGCCTGTGCAAATCGGCCTGTCTGACACGCCGATCCCCGTGCATTTCGCCGTTGCGGCCTATTCCGATATGGCTGTGCCGCAGGAAGGGGCGTCTGATTTCACCCTTCGCGATGTGTTTGATGTTCCGGATCTGAACACCACCAACGATGACATCGTGAACGGTTTGGCCAAGCCGGCCGCTGACGGTGCTGCGGCACTTGCGCCATTTACCGCGCAGCGGGTGGATTATTCGCTGGCCCGTCTGGCGCATTACACCGCCACCGATCCCGAGCATTTCCAGAACCACGTTCTGTTCACCAACTACCAGTTCTACGTCAGCGAGTTCGAGGCCTTTGCCCGCCGCATGCTGGCTGATCCGGACAGCGGCTACACAAGCTTTGTGTCGACCGGCAACGCGACGATCACCGATGCTGAAGCCGAACTGCCGCCGTCGCCCAAAATGCCGCAAATGCCGACCTATCACCTGAAACGGGCGAACGGGTCGGGCATCACGCTGGTGAATATCGGGGTAGGGCCGTCGAACGCCAAAACGGCGACAGACCATATTGCCGTGCTGCGCCCGCACGCATGGATCATGGTGGGCCACTGCGCCGGCCTGCGCAATTCGCAAAGCCTTGGGGATTTCGTGCTGGCCCACGCCTATCTGCGCGAAGACAAGGTGCTGGACGACGATCTGCCGGTTTGGGTTCCGATCCCGGCCTTGGCGGAAATCCAGACTTCGCTGGAAAAGGCTGTGGCTGAAGAAACCCAGCTTGAAGGCTATGAACTCAAACGCGTGATGCGGACCGGTACGGTGGCATCTGTCGATAACCGGAACTGGGAATTGCGCGACCAACAGGGGCCTGTGCAGCGCCTGAGCCAGTCGCGCGCGGTCGCTTTGGACATGGAAAGCGCCACAATTGCTGCGAACGGTTTCCGCTTCCGTGTGCCTTACGGGACGCTTCTTTGCGTGTCCGATAAACCGCTTCATGGCGAACTGAAGCTGCCCGGCATGGCGTCGGATTTCTATAAAACGCAGGTATCTCGGCACCTTATGATCGGGATTCGCGCGATGGAATTGCTGCGCGAAATGCCCTTGGCACGCATCCACAGCCGGAAGTTGCGTAGCTTCGACGAAACAGCGTTCCTTTAAAGGGGCGAAAAAGGCAAAAAACCCCTTGTTTTTTGCGGTTATTGGCCTGCTAATCGTTGTGTCATACCGCAATATGCTGTTAATTACTGCGACACATGCCCTAGAAATTTTGGGCCAAAAAGGAGACCTATAATGTCTAAGCCGATGACAAAGACCCAGCTGGTGGCGGCACTGGCCGAAAAAATGGGCAGTGACAAGAAAACTGCTGGCGCAGCTCTGGACGGTCTGACTGACCTGATCCACGAAACAGTTGCCGCAGGTGGCGCGCTGACCGTGCCTTCCGTTGGTAAGATTTATGTTCGCGAACGTCCTGAGCGTATGGTTCGCAACCCCGCAACTGGTGAACAGTTCAAAAAAGAAGCCGACAAGCAGGTTAAAGTAACCGTGCTGAAAGCTCTGAAAGACGCAGTGAACGGCTAAGTTCCCGTCTTTGGTAAGTAAGAAGCGCGTCGCATTTGCGGCGCGCTTTTTCGTTGGATGCTGCGCAGAAAAATGCTGCGTTATGCTGCAACAAAAAGCTGGCCTGCGATCGAGCTTTCGACACCCATTTTGAACTCCTCGACGATCTGTTGAATTGAAATCATTCCGAGTACTTTTGTCCCCGTCGTGACTGGCACGTGACGAATGTTGTTTTCAATCATTGTGACCGCCGTAATGCCCAGCGTCATGTTCTTGTCGACGGTGATTGGCGGGGTCGTCATGATCCGGGACACCGGCGTTGTCATCGGGTCCAGGTCCAAAGAACCCAGACAGCCATGAACGATATCGCGTTCGCAAACCACGCCTGAAAGCTGCTTTTCCTGCATGACGGAAAGCGCGCTAATATTCTTCTTTTTCATAAGGTTGGCGGCATTCTGAACCGTGCAATCCGGTGCGATGGTATAATGGGGTTTGCCGTGGATGAGGTGCTTTACCTTCTTCTGCGCGACTGAGTGGAATGACATATCGGCTACCTTTTAATTTGGCTTCTGTCTGCCGCCGACTCCCCACGTGTCGCGACAGGTCCATAATATCTGGGACCTATCCGAAAGGGTAAGAATTGTCCTGAGAATGCTATGAAATATTAAGTCAAATTGAAAAAAATGCTGCGCAGCATTTCAATTTATGCTGCGCAGCATTTTGGCGATTATGCTGCAGTTTTCTGCGCAGAAAAATCTACGCGAAAACCCGTGTCAGGGCGCTGTCGACGGCCGTGATGATTTCGTCGATGTCGTCTTTTGTTGCGATCAGCGCGGGCGAGAAACACAGCGTGTTGTTGTAGCCCGGAACCGACCGGTTGGTCGCGCCGATGATCACACCTTGTGCCATGCAGTCCGCGGTCACGGCCATGACGCGTTTTTCGTCCATCGGCGTTTTCGCGTCGCGGTCCGACACCAGTTCGGCTCCAAGGAACAGGCCCTTGCCACGGACATCGCCGATCACGGCGTGTTTGTCTTTCAGCGCGTGCAGTTGATCCATCATGTAGGCGCCCATGGTAGTGGTGTTGTCCAACAGGCCTTCGTCTTCGATGATGCGCATATTTTCGATCGCGGCAGCGGGGCCAGCGGTACAGCCGCCGAAGGTCGAGATATCGCGGAAGTAATCCAGCGGGTCGGCGGCGTCTTCTTTGAACATGTCAAAGACGCCTTCGGTGGTGACCAAGCAGGCAATCGCTGCATAGCCCGACGCCACGCCCTTGGCCATTGTGACCATATCGGGCTGAACGCCGTATTGCTGGTAACCGAACCATTTGCCGGTCCGGCCCACGCCGCAGACGACCTCGTCGATATGCAGCAGCACATCATATTTGCGGCAGATTTCCTGAACGCGGGGCCAATACCCCTCGGGCGGGGCGATCACGCCGCCACCTGCCGTGACCGGTTCAAGGCAAAGCGCACCCACGGTGTCGGGGCCTTCGCGCAGGATCACCTTTTCGATCTGGTCAGCGGCCCATTCGCCGTAGTGCTCGATCGGTGCGCCTTCCTGTTCGAAGGCACGGTATTCAAGGCAGTGCGGTACGCGGACAAAGCCGGGCGCAAAGGGGCCGTATTGCGCGTTGCGTTCGTCCTGACCGCCCGCCGACAGGCAGCCGATTGTGGTGCCGTGATAGTCGCGGTCGCGATAAAGGATCTTGTGCTTTTTGCCGCCATAGCGTTTCGCCGCGATCTGGCGGACCATTTTGAACGCTTTCTCGTTCGCCTCGGACCCCGAGTTGCAATAGTAGACGCGCGACATGCCCGGCATCTTGTCGATCAGCTTTTCAGCAAAGATCGCACCGGGAACCGAGCCTTTGGCACCCGCAAAATAGTTCAGTTTGATCAGCTGGTCATAGACCGCTTTGGCGATGCTTTCGCGGCCATAGCCCACGTTCACAGTCCAGACCGCGCCGGACACCGCATCAAGGTGTTCCTTACCCTTCTGGTCCCAGACGCGCATGCCTTTGCCTTCGATGATGATCTGCGGATCAGTCGTCTCGTAGGGTTTGTGCTGGCTCAGGTGGTGCCAGACATATTCGCGGTCAGCGGTGACGATATGCGAAATGTCGTTGGCGGAAAGCGTACCGTCCATGATCGGGCTCCGAAGTTTTGACTATTTGATCAAATTTTGCACCACTGCTGAGTCGGCGCAAGGATAATGTTAGTTGACACGAATAAAGCTGCCCATGCCAGCCGCATGATGCGACAGCATATGGCAGTGGAACAGCCAATCGCCCGGATTGTGGGCGTTGAAGGCGATCTCGATCTGGCCTTGGGATTCGATCAGGATGGTGTCACGCAGCGGGCCAAGGGTGCCGTCTGCCAGAACTTGGGCGAAATGCATGCCGTGCAGGTGCATTGCGTGGGGGAAGGCGGTGTCGTTGGCCATGCCGATCCGTACGGTTTGGCCCTTTGAGACTTCGATCAGGGGCGTTTCAGTGCGCCCGACCTGACCATTCAGCGCCCAGAACATGTTTTCCTGTGCCAGTTCACGGCCCGTCATGCGCGTGCCTTTATACATCGCGTGATCCAGTCCAGCCATCGCGCCGCCCGCTATCAGAATGGGCAGCGTCTCGGCGTTTGCCAGATCAATCGGGTAGTCGGGGTTCGGGGGCAGGGCATCGGGCGCGGGTCGTGTTGTATCGCTTCCGCCGCTGACGTTGAAATGCACAGCCGCATAGCCGCCGTCGCGTTCGTACTGGATCAGATAGGCGTCGCTGTCGTCGGTGATGTCGACGATCAGATCGATGCGCTGCGACGTGGCCAGTGCAAAGGTTTCGCTAAGCGGCTGAGGCGCGATCAGGGGCATGCCGTCGTAACCAACCACATGGGCGTTCATGCCTTGCAAACTGAGCTCGAAGATCCGCGCGTTCGCGGCCGAAATCAGGCGCAGCCGCAGGCGGTCACCGCGTTTGACGTCAAAGCTTTCGTCGATCTTGCCGTTGACCAGCGCGACGTTTCCGATGCGTCCGCCGTGGGAGCGGTCAAAGAAACTGTCGAATTCAGGATCGACCTGCGCCTGATCCGTAAAGCGTATATCGTCCAGCACCAGTACCAGATCGTGATCGACGTCTGGCGCATCGGCTTCTTCGACGATCAGCGCGCCGTACAGGCCGCGTTCCATCTGTTCGACGGTTTGCAGGTGCGAATGATACCAGTAGGTGCCCGCATCAGGCAGGGCAAAGTCATAGGTGAACGTGTCGCCCGCGGGAATGGCAGGCTGCGTCAGGCCGGGGACGCCGTCCATCGCGTTGTCGATGCGGATGCCGTGCCAATGCACCGACGTGGCCGCAGGCAGATCATTCACCAGATCAAGTGACAGACGCTCGCCCTGTTTGTAGCGCAGCGTGCGACCTGGAAAGCTGCCACCGAACGACCAGAGGTCTGTTTCCGCATAGGGTTCGGGCGCAATGCGTTGGCGGATGGTCGAGGCCCGTAGAACATCCCGTTGCGTGGCGTTGCCGAACGCAGGAAGCGCGGTTATCGCGGCGGTGCCAAGCAGCATGTTTCGACGGGTGATCATGGCGCTCTCCTCTTTGCTGCAGATGATAGCTACGGCGCGGGGACTGGCAATGGCTTGCTTGACAATAAGCTGTTACCGCGACAGACCGCGCGGATGGTCGCGAACCTTATATATGTGGCGCTGGGTGGCGCATTGGGTGCTGTTGCACGTTATCTGACCGGCATGGCCGCCGTTCGGGTGATGGGGCACGGCTTTCCTTGGGGCACTCTGACAGTGAACATCGTCGGGTCTTTCCTGATGGGTGTTCTGGTCGTTGCACTGGCTGAGTTGAGCGCGACACGGTTC
>CATNDK010000106.1 GCA_950096585.1 Thalassococcus halodurans
CGTCGGTCAGTCCGATTTCCTCGGCCAAGGCCTCGATCTTCTCGGCGCCTTCTTTGGTCTTGCGATAGAACAAAACGCTGAACGGGCTGCGGTCGTTTTTCAACGCCATGGCCAGATTTTCGCGCACGGTCTGTGCCTCGAACACCGTGGGTTTCTGGAACTTGCGGCCTATCCCTGCGCGGGCGATCTGGCTTTCGGACAGTTTCAGAAGCGAGACCGATTTCTCACCCCAGATCACGCGGCCTTCGTCGGGGCGCGTTTTGCCGGTGATGATGTCCATAAAAGTGGTCTTGCCTGCACCGTTCGGCCCGATGATCGCGCGTAGTTCAGGTTCGCCGATCTGGAAGCTGAGGTTGTTGATCGCCTTGAACCCGTCAAAGGAGACCGAGACGCCGGAAAGCTCTAGAAGCGTGTTCATCATTTCGCGCCCTCGGATTTGGATTTCTTGCCGATCAGGTCAAAGAGCCCGCCGATGCCTTGCGGGGCCAGCAAGGTGACTGCCACGAATGAGAGGCCCAACAGCACCAGCCACCAGTCGGTCCACTGGATGGTGTAGAACCCAAGCGGGATCGAAGGGGCGCCGCCACCTGTAAACCAGCTGGACAGCAGCGAGACGAAAGCCGCCCCGATGACCGCACCATAAAGGCGACCGCGTCCGCCGATGGCCACCCATACCGCCAGATAGATCGACGCGATGGGGGCGATTTCAGCGGGGTTGATGATGCCCGCCTGCGGGTAATAAAGCGCACCCGCGATGGCGGCGATGACGGCGGTCAGGGTGAAGACAAACAGCTTATAGCTTTCAACATGATAGCCTAGGAAGCGCACGCGGCTTTCGTTGTCGCGAATGCCCCGGATCACGCTGCCCATCTTGCCGGACACCACATAGGCACAAAGCACGTAGCCAAGACCCAGGGCCACGGCGGACGCCCAGAAGAACGCAATCGAAATCATGCTTTGCGGCACATCGCCCAGATAGGGGATGTTCTGCAGACCCGACAGGCCATTGTTGCCGCGCAGACCGCTGTCGTTCTGGAAAAGGTAGAGAGACAGGGCCAGCGTCATCGCTTGGGTCAGGATTGACAGGTAAACGCCGGTGACACGGCTGCGGAAGGCGAGCCAGCCGAAAACCAGAGCGAGAAGGCCGGGAACGAGGATCACAAAGGCCAGTTGCATGAACAGGCTGTCGGCAAAGGCCCAGATCAGCGGGAATTCATTCGTGCCGACCACGCCGAAAATCTGGGTGGCAACCGCGTCATGGATTTCTTCCGGCGTTGGCGGGATGGCTGCGGCCGAGAGGCTTTCGGTTACGATGATCTCGGTCCGGGCGTACATCAGCCACATGCCGATAGCGTAGCCGCCCAAACCGAAAAAGGCGAAGTGGCCGAGGCTTAGGATACCGCAGTAGCCCCAGACGATGTCCATCGCGACCGCGATCAGGCAGAGGCAGAGGGTTTTGCCCAGCGTCTTGATAAAGGAGGTGGACACAACCCCAATGCCTGCGGCTTCGGACATGGCCGTGACAAAGATTGTGAACAGCGCCAGCGCGGCAAGGAACCACAGGATCGACGGGTTTTCGGCGACAAAGCTTTTGCGTTTCATGTCAGGCTCCAACCGGTGTGGATTTTGGCTGCGCGGTGCATTTTCGAGTATTTCTGGACAGATGAAGACAGAAGGGCGTTCATAATCAATCTCCTGCGGCGCGGCCTTTGAGGGCGACGACGCCGCGTGGCCGGAACTGGATGAACAGGATGATGAAGAGGATCATATAGGTCTGTGCCGCCAGTGTGTTGGACGGGTTGAACCACTCGATGCCTTTTTGCAGGCCACCGATGAGGGTCGCACCGGCGAGGGTGCCCCAGACGTTGCCGACGCCGCCCACAACCACGGTCATGAAGCTTTGGACGATGTAGTCGGCGCCCATTTCCGAGGTGACCTTGGCGTAGAGGCCGATGGCAACACCTGCGATGCCTGCGATGCCGGAGCCGAGGCCGAAGGTCAGCATGTTGATGCGGTCGGGGTTGATACCCATCGAGGCCGCCATGCCGGGGTTTTGCGTGACTGCGCGGACCTCAAGTCCCAGGCGGGTTTTGTTGAGGACGAACAGGATGAGGCCGAGGAAGATCAGGGCAAGGACGAAAATCGCAATACGGATGTTGGCGATCTGGACCACGTCGTTGATGACCCATGCACCGTCTAGCCAACCGGGCGAGGTCAGGGGGCGGGCTTGGGTGCCGAAGATGTTTTTGGCCAGTTGTTGCAGGGCAATGGAAATGCCGAAGGTCGCAAGCAGTGTTTCCAGCGGGCGGTGGTAAAGCCAGCGGATGACCAAACGCTCCATGGCGACGCCAGCAGCGAACGTGACTGCGAAGGCCAGTGGCAGGGCCACGACCAGCGAGAGGGTGTAGTCGGGGATGATCTGCTGGACGACATAGCCTGTGTAGGCGCCCATCATGATGAATTCGCCATGGGCCATGTTGATGACGCCCATTACGCCGAAGGTGATGGCAAGGCCGATGGCTGCGAGGAAATAGATCGACGCGAGTGAGATTGCGTCAAGCGAGACGTCGAAAATCTGGTTGCGGGCGACACGGGATTCGACTTCGGACAGGGCTGTTTCGGCGGCTGTTGTGATAGCCGCGTCACTCTCGGCGTAGGTTTCAAAGAAAGCGTGTTCGTTGATCGCGGTTTGGATGGTCTCGTCTGTGACCAACGGGGGAACCGTGCCGGCTTGGGCCAGAGCGGCATAGGCCTTTTCGCGGTTTTCTTCGCTCGAGAGCTGCCCCACGGGGATACCACCGACACGGCCATCAACGATGTTGTCGCTGAGGCGGGCTTTGATGGTGTCTGCGGTTTGACGTTCGGGGGCAATACCTGCGTCGACCAATTGCGCATAGGCGTCCTGTTGCGAGATGTCTTCGCCAACTGTCAGAACGCGGGCGATGTTGGCGTCTTGCGGCAACTCGGGAGCGACGGCGGCGGATTTGGTCAGGATCTGGTTCAGCGCCGCGCGACTGTCGACGTCCATGGTGCCAGAGAGGGCGTTGATGGCGGTGATACGGTCATCTGTCGAGGCACCGAAACGGGCGGTCAGAAGGTTTGCAAGACGTTCCTTAAGAGCACGCAGCGCATTGTCGGGTTCACCTTCGGTCGAGGCGCGCAGCGGATCGATCTGGCTTGCATCGGGGCTGCGCAGGATCGCGTCGAGCGCTGCGGTACGACGTTCTTTGTCGGGGTCGGACAGTTGGAACTGGACCAGCGCGCCGCCGATCACACGGCGCACGCCGCCGTTCGGTCTGATTTCGGTCAGCTCGTCTTTGGTGGCGGTTCCGACAGGGGCATCTGTGGCGATGTCGAACAGTTCGTAACCGTCACCGGATTTCTGGGCGTAGTAGAACAGACCGTCGTTTTCGTTCAGAAAGACGCCTTTGTTCTGCCAGCGTTCCAGGAAAAGGGCGGTGCCTTCGGGCGTTTCGGCAACCAGAGCGTCAATGACGACACCTACAGATCTACGGCCGGGTTTGGCAACTTCGCCAGCTTGGCTTTGAAGAAGGGTTTGCAGGGGGCTGTCTTGTGCGGTGGCCATCTGGGCGGGCAGGGCAAGACAAAACGCGATCACGAGTAAGGTTGCGCGTAGCATAAGACAGGGCCTGTCATTTGGGGGACGTCGGTAGAAAAAGGGCGCGGCCGGAAAAAGGGAGGACTGGCCGCGCCCCGTTTAGCTCAGATTAGTAGTTGGACTTGATCTGAACACATGTGCTGGTTTCGGTGTTGTACATACCGCAACCAAGGTCTTTCCAGTCGGACTTCAGAACCGCGGACTCCGGCAGGAAGTCTGTCCATGCATCGCCCGGCACTTCTGCTGTCTGGCTGATGATGTCGAACTGGCCGTCTTCACGGATTTCACCGATCAGTACCGGCTTGGACAGGTGGTGGTTCGGCAGCATTGTCGCTGTACCGCCTGTCAGGTTCGGGAATTCCTGACCGTACATTGCTGTGCGAACTGCATCAACGTCGGTTGTGCCAGCGTCTGTGACCGCGTTCACCCACATGTTGAAGCCAATGTAGTGTGCTTCCATCGGGTCGTTTGTCACGCGCTCGTCACCCATGCGGGCTTTCCACGTTTTGATGAACTCGGCGTTGGCTTCGCCTTCAGCGGACTGGAAGTAGTTCCATGCTGCCAGGTGACCAACAAGGTTGGATGTGTCCAGACCGGACAGTTCTTCTTCACCAACCGAGAAGGCTACGACCGGGATGTCGTCAGCGGATACGCCAGCAGCGGCCAGTTCTTTGTAGAAGCCGATGTTCGCGTCGCCATTAATTGTCGAGATGACGCCAACCTGTTTGCCATCTGCACCCAGTGCAACGACGTCAGCAACGATCGTCGCCCAGTCAGAGTGACCGAAAGGCGTGTAGTTCACGAAGATGTCTTCTTCCGCGATGCCTTTGGACTTCAGGTAGCTTTCCAGAATGTTGTTTGTTGTACGCGGGTAGACGTAGTCTGTGCCCAGCAAAGCAAACTTTTCAACGCCCAGTTCTTCAAGGAAGTAATCTGTTGCGGGGATCGCCTGCTGGTTCGGGGCGGCACCTGTGTAGAAGACGTTCTTGGAGCTTTCTTCACCCTCATACTGAACGGGGTAGAACAGCAGGCCGTTGAGTTCTTCGATGACCGGCAGAACCGATTTACGGGAAACCGATGTCCAGTTGCCAAAGATGACGTCTACGTCGTGTACGGTCAGCAGTTCGCGAGCTTTTTCAGCGAACAGCGGCCAGTCGGAGGCAGGGTCGACAACCACGGCTTCCAGTTCGCAACCCAGAACGCCACCTTTTGCGTTCTGCTGTTCGACCAGCATTTCCATTGTGTCTTTAAGTGTGGTTTCCGAAATCGCCATAGTGCCCGAGAGCGAGTGCAGAACGCCGACTTTAATCGGGCAGGAAGCATCCTGAGCGAAAGCGCCGGATGCGCCTGCGATCAGAGCCGAGGCAGCAACGCCGGCCAGCTTCAAGGTTTTGGTCATTTTCATTCGTTCGGTCCCTGTCTAGATCGGCACTCTAGTTGGTCGGCGGTCATCCTCCCCCCTTGGGCGGAATGGCGGCCGTGTGCCACGTTGGATT
Source organism: Thalassococcus halodurans (assembly GCA_950096585.1). Taxonomy (GTDB): domain Bacteria; phylum Pseudomonadota; class Alphaproteobacteria; order Rhodobacterales; family Rhodobacteraceae; genus Thalassococcus; species Thalassococcus halodurans_A. The sequence continues at coordinate 5,116 of CATNDK010000106.1, forward strand.
TGTTAGCGATGCTGACCGGAGGATGATCAGTGCGCTGTTGGGTGCCCGTTTCGGACAGGCCAATTTTTTGTCCAGCCCGACGCCAACACGTGAGTCCGCCCATGAATTCGAGCGACAAAATGCGGAAGTTTGCCTAAATTATGAGCGTTAAAATTGCGTGAGTTTAATTTTTGAGCGAATTTAGGCGTCACTTGCGACGCATTCTGCAGCATTGGCGTCGTCCAGAATCGAAGTCTGCTCAATCTATGGGCGAATTCTGTATCAACAGGAATCTCTCCTAAGCTCTAGGGAACCACTGTGTATGCTTCTTCGTTAGGAAGGGAATGGATTGGGTGGGCCTGCTGCACCGAGCCGGTTGCTGAAAATAGCGTCGCTTTTGGTTTGTGTGTTGAAAAAACATGCGCATGGGATTGTGCTTTGCGCTTTTGCCCAGTCTGATCAGGGATGGGACTGAGTGGGAGCCAAGAACAATGAATACAGCCGCCCCGAACTATTTTAACGAAATGCTACACGGTGCCGAGGTCCGCCAAGCCTACCAAAGCCTTGAGCGATGGCATCGCGATATGCCTGACGATCTGCGCAGCCTGAAGCAATCCGAAGCCGAAGCCCTGTTCCGCCGTGTGGGCATCACATTCGCTGTCTACGGAGAAGGCGGCGATCCGGAGCGCCTGATCCCCTTTGATATGTTTCCACGCGTGTTTACTGCCGCGGAATGGCGCAAGCTTGAAAAAGGCATCCGCCAACGGGCTATGGCGCTGAACGCGTTTATTGCCGACGTCTATGATCGTGGCGAAATCATCCGTGCAGGGATAATTCCGGAACATCTGGTGACGCGAAACGACGCCTACGAAATAGCCATGGTCGGAATACGCCCGCCCCGCAATGTCTGGAGCCACATTGTCGGTATCGATCTGGTTCGCACCGGTCCGGACCAGTTCTATGTGCTGGAAGACAACTGCCGGACACCGTCTGGCGTCAGCTACATGCTTCAGAACCGCGAAATCATGATGCGGATGTTCCCGCAGCTTTTCCACGAAAACCGGATTGCGCCGGTTGATGGCTACGCGGACCTTCTGAAGAAAACGTTGGCGTCGGTCGCGCCGCAAAAATGTTCTGGCGATCCGACTGTGGTGATCCTGACGCCGGGGCAGTTCAACTCGGCCTATTACGAACATTCTTTCCTTGCCGACCTTATGGGCGTCGAATTGGTCGAAGGGCAGGACCTGTTTGTTGAGGGCGACTTTGTTTGGATGCGCACCACGGAAGGCCCACGCAAAGTAGATGTGATCTATCGCCGTCTGGATGACGCCTTTATCGATCCTCTGTGCTTCCGTCCGGATTCCATGCTGGGCGTTCCGGGCCTGATGAACGTTTACCGGTCTGGGGGCGTGTCGATCTGCTCTGCGCCGGGGGCAGGGGTCGCGGATGACAAAGCCATCTATACCTATGTGCCTGAGATGATCCGCTTCTATCTGGGCGAGGCGCCGATCTTGGAAAACGTGCCCACATGGCAATGCGCCAAAAAAGACGACCTGAAATACGTTTTGGAAAATCTGGGCGAACTGGTTGTGAAAGAGGTGCACGGATCGGGCGGCTACGGCATGCTTGTGGGGCCGAAATCCACCAAAAGCCAGATCGAAGCCTTCCGGTCCAAGATTGAAGAGAAGCCTTGGAATTACATCGCCCAGCCAACGCTGGCGCTGTCGTCCTGTCCGACCTTCGTTGATGAAGGCATCGCACCACGGCACGTGGATTTGCGGCCTTACTGTCTGGTTGGGGAAAAGGTCGAACTGGTGCCCGGTGGTCTGACGCGCGTTGCGCTGACCGAAGGGTCACTGGTTGTGAACTCGTCACAGGGTGGCGGGGTCAAAGACACTTGGGTTCTGGCGGAGTAAGAGCATGCTAAGCCGTACAGCTGATCACCTTTACTGGATGGGCCGCTACATCGAGCGTGCCGAAACAACCGCACGCCTGCTGGAAGTGGGCGCGCGCAACGCCCTGCTGCCTGATGTGGGCGGAGGGTTTCGAAACGACTGGGATGCGGTGCTTCGGGCGCTGGGCGTCTACGACAGTTTCATTGATAAGTTCGGCGAAGTGGTCGAGCGTAACATCACGACTTTCCTGTTCTTCGATGCGGACAATCCGACCTCGGTCCTGTCCTGTCTGAGTGCGGCGCGGGAAAATGCCCGTGTCGTAAGGACGGCACTGACCGGTCATACATGGGACGCGATCAACAGCAGCTTTCAGGAACTGAAGGATTTCCAGAGGACAGAACGGTCCAAACTGTCGCTGACCGATCTGGCAGAATGGACGCTGCACACGGTCAGTTTGATCCGTGGCGCAATCGACGGTACCCAGCTTCGAGACGACGGGTATCGCTTTATCGGCCTTGGTATGGCGATCGAGCGTGGGGACAACACGGCACGTTTGCTGGATGTGAAATACTACGTACTGCTGCCGTCATTGTCTTATGTGGGCTCTGCACTGGATCAGACGCAGTGGACCGCTTTGTTGCGATCCATGTCCGCCTATCGGGCATTCAAATGGGCCTATCGCGGTGACATCACCGCTACCAAAATCGCCCACTTCGTCATCCTGAACGAAGAGTTCCCGAGGTCTTTGTTGTCTTGCACGCGGGCCATCAACGAACATCTGGATATGCTGTCCCGCCGATACGGGCGACCATCGCAGGCGCAAGGCGTCGCGCGATCAATGCTGGCCGAATTGGCCGAGGCGCGGGTTGGCGACATTTTTGATGAAGGTCTGCACGAGTTCCTGACACGCTATATGCGTCGGAATGCCGAGGCGGCGATGATCATTCAGAACACATATCTGGCAGGGATACCCGCATGAAGCTGCATATCCGTCATGTCACGCACTACAAGTTCGACACTCCGGTAAAACGCCTGATCCAGAGCCATCGGTTGACGCCTGCCGATCACGAAGGCCAGAAAGTGCTGGAATGGTCGGTATCCTGCGAAGGGGCCATTCGGGGGTCTTCTTTTCTGAGTGGTGCAGGGGATTATACCGAAACGGTCTGCGTGCAGGGCCCCGCCGAAGATATCGAGATCATCGTCGAAGGCACCGTCGAGACCCAAGACTGCGCTGGTGTCCTGCGCGGGCATCGTGAAAAGGTCTTGCCGTCAGCATATCTGCGCCCGACACAGCAAACGCAGCCCGACGCGGCAATCCGGTCATTGGCTGAAACGGCGGTTGAAGGGTTGGATGTTTCTTCGGGACTGGATCGTGCGCACGCACTTGCCGCCGCCGTCAATGACGCCATCGCCTATGTCAGCGGCGAAACAGAGCCTGCCACCACAGCGGCCGAGGCCTTGGCCGGAGGGAAGGGGGTTTGTCAGGACCACACCCATGTTCTTATGTCGGCGGCCCGTTGGGTGGACATGCCCGCGCGCTATGTGACCGGCTATCTTTATTCGGATGCGAACGGTCAGGCGCATGGTGAATCACATGCTTGGGCAGAGCTTTACGTAGATGGACTTGGATGGGTCGGGTTTGACGCTGCAAACCGATGCTGCCCGAACGATCTGTATGTGCGCTTGGGGTCCGGTCTGGATGCGCAGGACGCAGCCCCCATCCGTGGTCTGATTGAAGGGCAGGCCACCGAAGATCTGACGGCCAAGGTGATCGTGACGGATGTCGCCCAACAGCAGTAGCCCCTGTCCTTTGGCATATCTTGTGAAGTTCAAAAGGACGGGATAGCCAAAGGTGAAAGAAGGAAAACGGTTATGACCTATTGCGTTGGTTTGCTGCTGGATGAAGGCATGGTGATGTTGTCCGACACACGGACCAACGCCGGACTTGATAACATTGCGACATATCGCAAGTTGTTCACCTTCGAAGAGCCGGGCGAAAAGGTCATCATGATTGCGACAGCGGGCAACTTGTCGGTTACGCAAAC
>CATNDK010000107.1 GCA_950096585.1 Thalassococcus halodurans
GAGGAGACTTTCCGCACACGCCGCGCTCTTCTCAAGGCGGCGGGTGCGGCGGTGCCGTTGATCGTGGCGGTGGTGCCGCCAGCCGCATTCAGGACCGTATCAACAAACAGCGTTTCGCCAGAGCGGCGCGCTGTACCTGTGGCGGAAGCCGGACCACTAAAGTCAGGCGCGAACAGCCCGACATCGCGCAGATCGGCGGAAAAGCGGATGACATCGTTCTGATCATCGCTGCTGCCCGACGCCTGAATATCAAACTCGGTCGCATCGACGGTCAGCGTGTCGATCTTGATTGTGCCGGTGTCGGAACGTTCCAGAATAGCGGTCAGATCCGCCGTGCCGCGCATCAGCTTGTTCACCGCATCAATGCCGGTGCGCAGGTTGACGGTTTGGCCCCTGACGTTTGTCGCAAAAGAGCCGTCCGTCAGATCCACGCTGCCAGAGCCGGAAAGCTGCGCCGCGCCGCCCAAGGATTGCCCGACAAGGCCGGACAGTGGCGACAGATCGTTGATGTTGATCGCACCCTGTGCCGTCACTTCGGTCGGTTTGAAATCGGCAATGTCAGCCTGACCCGAGACGTCAATCTTGGAACCACCGGGCCCTGCGCCCTGAACGGTGTAGTCCAGTGTTTCGCCGGTTTGCGTGGCATTGCCGTTCAGATAGGCGCTGCCGGACATGTTGGGGAAGATATCGTTCAGGTTCGTCAGTTCGGATGTGAACGTGATCCGGCTGCCATCACCGTCGGGGGTGTACAGGCCATCGGCCTGAACCGAACCACGCGGCGCGATGATGTTAAAGTCGCTGACGGTCAGGCCAAGCGCATCCATAATCGCATCGATCTTGAACGTGCTGCGGCCTTCCAGAATGCGGTCGGCTTCGGCGATGCCGGTTTTGGGGCTGTTCAAAATACCGTCGGCGGCCACGTTGAAATGACCGGTTGGCAGGCTGTAGCGCCCGTTTGCTGTGGCCTCGACACCGCCGCCAAGGGGCCGGTTCGCGATTGTCGACCAGACCGACAGATCATCGGCGGACAGCGTGCCTTGGCCGGAAATATCCGATAGTTCGCCGTCGATCAGCAGCAGGCCAAGCGTTGCATCCACCGCCGTTTGACCGGGGGCCTGTGCCTTCAGGTCGACGCCCCAGCGCGGGCCGGTTTGCGTGGCCACACCTGTCAGGCTTGTCGCGCCATTCGCGCCCTCAAGCACATCGCCCAGATCGGTCAGGCGGGCGTCGAAAGAGATTTCGCTGTTGTCGCTGGCCAACAGGCCGTTCGCTTCGATTTTCGCAGCCGAGCTTTCGGTGGTCAGATCGCGCAGCGTGATCCCGTTTTCATCGCGCAGAACGCTGAGCGTCAGATCGGTTTGCCCTGCGACGAGTGTGTCCAGCTGTTCGATCCCGACGATCAGATCGCGCGTCGATCCTGTGATCACCGCGTCAAAACCACCTGACAGAGGGGCGATATTGCCGACGACACGGACATCGGCGGCGCCTGCAACTTCGCGCTGGGCAAGACCGGAAAAGCGGCTGATGTCATCCACATCGGCCCGCAGATCGCCCGAGATGATCAGGTTCAGGTCGTCGCCCAGACCGTCGAATTCCAGATCACCCGCAACTTCGGTTCCTGCGCCGGACAGGGTCAGGTTGCTGATCTTGAAGGGCGCGTCTTCGATATAGCTGACATCGAACTGGCCGGTGGCATCTGTACCAACGGCTTGCGACAGATTGGGGTCCGTGAATTCCAGATTTTCAGCTTGAACATCGAACGTCCCCGCCAGTTGTCCAAGCGCTGTGCCTTCGCCCCGTGACAGTGACCCTGCACCGTCGATGCGCAGAAGGCGGGCGGAAAGGGTGGGGCGGTCAAGGCCCACGACCTCGATACGGGCGGACCAGTCATCGCTGGTTTCTGCGTTGTAAAGGATGTCCAGATCGGCGCGATCCAGTCGGGTGACCTCACCCGGAATCGGCAGTTCAATCTTGCCACCTTCCGGTGCTGCAATATCCCCTGTCAGCGCGACACGGCTGGGCCACAGGTCTTCGCCGAAGGCCGCAGAGCCTGAGATGTTGATGGCGTCTGACGTCACCGTCAGATCCGTCAGATCCAGCGCGCCACTTTGATACCGCGTGCCGTCCACTTTCAGAGACAGGTCTTCGCCAAAGAACTCGCGGCTTTCAGGTTCAAGCAGGGGACGGATGTCGCCGGAAATATCAGCGGAGAACGACGTTCCAGGTTCGCCGTTGTCATTGGCCAAAAGCGCCACAGTGCCGCTGATCCGGTCCTGTCCGTCGGTGGCCAGACCGATGTTTGCGGCAAAGTCCGACAGCGGGCCTTCGCCATCGATGTTTAACGCGACAGACGGCTGGCCCGGCAACCCGAGCAGTGAAGCTGCGATGCCGTTTTCACCTTCTTCCAGCGACACATCCAGCGCCAGTATGCGCGTCGCGTTGTCGAAACTGCCTTCGACCCCAAATGCGCCGCTGGCACCGTCAAGCCGTTGCGCGGCGATGGATACGTTGCCAGAGCCTTCCGCCAGTTGCGCAGAGCCTTCGACACTGAGAACGGCGATCTGACCGAGGATCGGTTCACCCAGTTCAACACGTTCCGCTGCGATACGACCGATCTGCACGCCAACGGGCAATTCTGGTAGGGCAAAGGGCGAGGCTTCGGGGCTGGGGGCGTCGCTGGACGATCCGGGCAGGCGTGGCACGATGATCTCTTGGGCAGAGAGTTCGGTCACATCCAGTTGCCCCCGCAAAAGGGCAGAGCGATTCCAGTCCAGTTCCACACCACGCAAGGTCAGCCATGTGCCTTGCGCGTCCGAAATCCGAAGTTCGGCCACCGTCGCGCGTGAACTGAGCGCGCCTTGGAAGTCGACGATATCCACGGCGAAATCGCCGTTCGACAGGTTGTCTTCGATCAGCGCCTCAAGATAGCCGCGGTCTGCGGCCTCTTGTGCAGTTTCGTCGCTTTCTTGCGACGGGGCGATGGCGGGAAACAGAACGGTCGCGCCGACAGTGGTGTATACGAGAAACCGCTTCAAAACGCTTGTCCAATCCCAATGTAGAACTGTACGCCGTCGCTTGTTTCGCCACCTGTCGGGCCGGCCACGTCAAAGCGGATGGGCCCAAGACCGGTCTGATACCGGACGCCAAGGCCCGCGCCAGAATGCCATTCGCCGTTGTTGTCGAATTCGCTGCTTTCGCCGACATAGCCTGCATCCGCGAACGCAACGACGCCAAGATTTTCGGTCAGGTCCTGTCGCAGTTCGACGGAGAGGGCCGCGAAGCTCCGGCCGCCGGTTTCGTCACCATTGCCCAGATCGACGTTCAACGATTGATAGGGCTGGCCGCGAACAGTGCCGCCGCCGCCCGAGTGGAACAGGTATTCAGGCGGCGTGCCTTCGATGTCGGAACCGACGACAGAGCCCAGCTGCAATCGTGTCGCCAAAACCGTGGGGTCGCCATCGCCGTAGCCGAAGTACCCGCGCGCGTCCGCGTAAAGACGTCCGCCGGACTGGCTGCCGTTCAGGCCTGCGTAGGGCGTCAGTTGCAACGCCACATAATGGCCCTGTCGCGGGTTCAGCGAATTGTTGCGTTTGTCCCACGTGATGGTTGTCGGCAGGGTCACAAGCGTGAATTCCCGTTCGCCCAAGTCATCGTTCGTGTGGGACCAGACAAAGCCGATCCCGCTCTCAATGCTGAGGTATTCGCTAAGCGGGCGCGTAAAGCCAAAGCGCACTTCGGCACGGTCGGTTTCAAATGTCGGCTCATCCAGATGTTCAAGCGCGATCAGCGTAAATCCGTGTGTGTCCGCGCCGTAGATCGCAGGCACGTCCAAACGGCCCGAGACGCTATAGTCGATGCCGCTGCTGACGGTCGAAATGTTCTTGATCGACACATCAAAGCGCAGTCGTTCAGCCCCGCCATAGAAATTGCGGTGCAGCCAGAAGGCCGAGAGCGCAGCGCCGTCTTGTGTGGAATATTCCGCGCCGAACCCGATGCGGCGGGGTTTCTGGTCGGTGACAGCCAGCTTCATGTCCATGCTGCCGTCCGGATCGACTGTGTCTGCCTCGGTCAATGTGACCGATGAGAACGCGCGGGTTCTGCGCAGGCGGGCAAGGACGGTTTCAACCTCGGCCGGTGAGAACCGTTCGCCCTTCGGGAAACCGGCGATGCGACGTAGCGCATTTTCCCGCACAGCGCTGGGCTTGGTGATGACCAGATCGCCAAAACTGACCAGCGGGCCATGGTCGAGGTCAATTTCGACCGACAGTTTATTGCGCGCATGGTCCGCCACAGCGCGGTCCTGTTCGATGTGCGCTTTGGCATAGCCCTTGTCCCGCCAACCGCTGATGGCGGCATCGGCGGCTTCGGTGATGACCGTGGATCGCGCGGTTCGGCCCTGGGCAAAATCTTCGGGCAGGTCCGTGCCACCTGCCAACGGATCAATGCGGGCACGGCCGAATTCGAACTTGGGTCCCGATTTAACGCGGATTTCGACGCGGTTGATGGTTTGGGGCACTTTCAACAGCGGGATTTGCGAGGCTTCCTTACCGTCGATCAGAATACTGACCACGCCGCCGTAGTAGCCCTCGGAATAAAGCGCCAGCGTCAGTGCGCTGTAATCGGCCAAGGCCGCAGCCAGCAAATCCTGCGCGTCTGTCCGGCCTTCGTTTTCAGCCGTGCGCAGGTTGGATGCGGCGCGCAGGGCCGCTTTGACCGTTTCTTCTTTTTCGGGGCTAGGCGCGTCTACCGCGAAATCCAGATCTTCCAACGCAATGGCGGTGCCTGTCGGCGCAGCGAAAGCCAAAGAACAGGCCAACGCCATAAATGAGGTTTTGCGTAACACGGTCGCGTTGGCCTTTCGGTCAAAAACTATAGGGTGAATCTAGCGTTGTTGCGGCGGCTACGCCAGCAGATGTCACGCACATAAATGCGATCTGCGCGGGTCCTTGCCCTTGTTCCGGGTTTTACGTGCATTTCGATGTGACCCAACGAAACGCTGGCAGCAAAGTTCCAAGGGGATAGTATTTCCGGATCAGTTGATTGGTCACGCTGCGGCTTTATGTGATCAACAGACGTAGTCCGGGGGGCGTATGGCGACTTTTACGGTAAATGGGCAGGATGTGACCGTCGATATGACGGATGATACGCCCTTGCTTTGGGCTTTGCGCGATGGGCTGAATATGACCGGCACCAAATTCGGGTGTGGTGTCGCGCAATGCGGGGCCTGCACCGTGATGGTGGACGGATCGCCACGCCGGTCGTGTGTCACGCCTTTGGGCAGCGTTGACGGGGCCGAGATCGAGACCATCGAAGCGGTCGAAGGGCCCGAAGCGAAGGCCGTGCAAGAGGCATGGGTGGATATCGCTGTGCCACAGTGCGGTTGGTGCCAGTCCGGCCAGATCATGAGCGCGACCGCACTGTTGCGCCTGAACCCGACACCCACGGACGAAGACATCGACCGCGCCATGGCCGGAAACCTGTGCCGTTGTGCGACCTATGTGCGTATCCGGAAGGCCATCCATGCCGCCGCCAAGTCGCTTGAGGGGTAGGGGTATGCGGGTCTCTGTTTCCATCGCGGTTGCGTGCCTATGGGCCGGCTCGGTTTCTGCCGAAGACCTGCAACCTGTCGGATCGTTTGACCGTATCCCGGATGAAACCGAACGCTCGGTCGCGCTGTTCGAAGAGATGCTGAAGGTGATCGAACATCCCCGTTGCCTGAACTGCCATCCGGTGGGTGACAAGCCGACACAGGGCGATGACATGCGTCCGCACATGCCGCCCGTGGTGCGCGGCGACGCGGGCTTTGGCGCTGAGGGGATGATGTGCAGCACCTGTCATGGGACCGAGAATGTCGCGTTCGTTACGGGTGACGGGTCCATTCCAGGGCATGAGCCGTGGCACCTTGCGCCCAAATCCATGGGCTGGGTCGGGCTAAGCGGGGCCGACATCTGCACTCAGTTGAAAGACCCAGAACGCAACGGCGGCCGCGACCTTACCGCGATCCATGAACATATGGCCGAGGATGGTCTGGTTGGTTGGGGCTGGCACCCCGGTCCAGGGCGCGAACCTGCGCCGGGTAGCCAAGAGGCGTTCGGTCAGATCGTTCAGGCGTGGATCGATACGGGCGCGGCCTGTCCGGCAGACTGATCACCCCAGATGAAAAACGCGCCCGAGTCGGGCGCGTTTCTTTTTCAGAACAGATTGAACTGAATCAGTTCGAGCTTGCCAATACGCGGCGCGCGATGACCTGAGCCTGAATTTCCGCCGCACCTTCAAAGATGTTCAGGATACGTGCGTCACACAGGATGCGGCTGATGGTGTATTCCAGCGCAAAGCCATTGCCGCCGTGGATTTGCAGGCCGTTGTCGGCACAAGCCCATGCCACACGGGCACCCAGCAGTTTCGCCATACCGGCCTCGACGTCACAGCGGCGACCTTCGTCCTTTTCAAAGGCCGAGAAGTAGGTCAGCTGACGCGCGATCATGATTTCCACCGCCATCATCGCCAGTTTGGACGACACGCGCGGGAATTCGATCAGCGACTTGCCGAACTGTTTACGGTCTTCGGCGTATTTGATCGACACGTCCATTGCTGACTGTGCAACACCGATGGCGCGCGCAGCTGTCTGAATACGTGCGGATTCGAAGGTTTCCATCAGCTGTTTAAAGCCTTTGCCTTCTTCACCACCTAGCAGGTTTTCGCCCTTCACATGGAAGTTGTCGAAGCCCAGCTCGTATTCCTTCATGCCGCGGTAGCCCAGAACCTCGATCTCGCCGCCGGTCATGCCTTCGGTCGGGAACGGGTTTTCGTCTGTGCCCGGTGTCTTTTCAGCCAAGAACATGGACAGACCTTTGTAATCGGATGTCTCCGGATCGGTCCGTGCCAGCAGTGTCATGACATGGGTACGCGCTGCGTGGGTGATCCATGTCTTGTTGCCGGTGATCTTGTAGTCGCCGTTTTCATCCTTGACCGCGCGGGTGCGCAGGCTGCCAAGGTCGGACCCTGTGTTCGGCTCTGTGAAAACAGCCGTCGGCAGGGTTTCGGCGCTGGCCAGTTGCGGAAGCCATTTTTGCTTCTGCTCTTCCGTGCCGCCCGCGATGATCAGTTCAGCCGCGATTTCCGAACGTGTGCCCAAAGAACCCACGCCAATATAGCCGCGCGACAGTTCTTCCGAAACGACGCACATGGATGCTTTGGACAGACCGAAGCCGCCGTATTCCTCGGGGATGGTCAGACCGAAGACGCCCATTTCCGCCAGCTCGTCGATGACCTCAAGCGGGATCAGCTCGTCTTTCAGGTGCCATTCGTGGGCAAAGGGTTCGACCTTTTCGACCGCATAGCGACGGAACTGTTCGCGGATCATCTCAAGCTCTTCATCAAGGCCTGTTTTACCCACGGTGGTTTCCGCTGCGCGTTCCTGCATCAGCTGTACAAGCCGCGTGCGCGCATCTTGTGTGTTGCCGGTCTGGATCAGCGTCTGAACGGCGTCGTTCTGAAGCGCGGACTGATCGTCAACCGACAAGCCCAGATCGTTCAGGCGAACGATTTCGCCCTGGTTCATCTGGATGCCGCCTGCGATCTGCGCAAGGTACTCACCAAAGGCGATCTGGTGGATCAGCTGTTCAACGTCGCCAAAGTTGCCTTCGCCGGTCAGCTTTTCGGCCCAGTTCTGCATCTGGCGCAGGGATTCAACGTAAGTCGCGAGCCATGCGATGCCGTGTGCGGCTGTCTGATTGTCTTCGACCAGACGCGCGGAAACGCGGCCGTCTTTGGAAACCAAGTCGCGAACGCGCGCTTTTGCTGTTTCAAGGACCGCTTCCGCCGGAGCGACCGCAGCCTTGGTCAGTGTCAGCAAATCGGGCAGCACGGTGCTACCATTCAGCGTCAGATCCTGTCCGTCATGCGCCATGAATCATATCCTCTTTTTCGATAAACGGGATATAGTCTTTTCGCAGTTGCAGCGCAACAATAATGCCAATGGATGCGACCAATTGTTCAATTATTACCCGTTCGATTTTTGCGGTGCAGCATGACAAGCAGTGCTATCCATATATCATGGAACAGCTTCTGACGCTTATCACGCCGACCGAATTCGTTATTTGTCTAGGACTTGCGTTGCTTGCGGGCATCGTCAAGGGCGTGGTGGGATTCGCCATGCCGATGATCATGATTTCTGGCATGGGATCGGTGATTGCTCCCGAACTGGCGCTGGCTGCGCTGATTTTGCCCACGTTTGTAACGAACGGAATGCAGTCGCTACGGCAGGGTCCGGCGGCGGCTTGGGAATCGGTGAAACGGTTCCGTATCTTCCTGTTGGTGGGGCTGGTGATGCTGCTGTTGTCGGCGCAACTGGTCACAGTGATTCCTGTGTCGCTTATGCTGGCCATCATCGGTGTGCCGATCACGGCCTTTGCCTTGGCGCAAATCCTCGGCTGGAAAGGCACGCTGCCCGAAGGCACCAAAGCCGGCCGCAAGCTTGAGGTCGCGATTGCGGCCTTTGCGGGCTTTATCGGCGGCATGTCCGGTGTCTGGGGGCCGCCCACCGTGGCCTATCTGACAGCCTTGGGCACGGAAAAGCGCGAACAGATGCGGGTGCAGGGCGTGATCTATGGCCTGGGGGCCTTTGCCCTGACCTTCGCGCATATTTCGTCAGGCGTGCTGAACCTGACAACGGGCCTGTTTTCCGCGACGATGATCATTCCTGCCGTTCTGGGAATGAAGCTGGGCGGATTGGTGCAGGACCGTATCGATCAGGCGGCGTTCAAGAAGGCCACGCTGTTTGTGCTGTTTATCGCAGGCCTGAACCTGCTGCGCCGCGCGTTCTTCTGATCAGGCGTCTTTCAAGACAAAGGAAGTCCACCACACGCCGCTGCGATCTCGGGCGACAGGGCAGGGGGCACCACGCGGAACGATGCGCGGTAGACCAGTTCGCCATCGCGGGGGGCGGAAAAGG
>CATNDK010000108.1 GCA_950096585.1 Thalassococcus halodurans
CGAACTGCGCAAGACCAAACCGCCGCGGTCGAAACCGGGTTTCACCGTCTTCTTCACCGGCTTCTCCGGCTCTGGCAAATCGACCATCGCGAACGCCCTTATGGTCAAGCTGATGGAAATGGGTGGCCGCCCTGTGACGCTGCTGGATGGTGACATCGTTCGTAAGAACCTCAGCTCGGAACTCGGCTTCTCGAAAGAGCACCGCGACCTGAACATCCAGCGTATCGGTTACGTTGCCTCCGAGATCACCAAAAACGGTGGTATCGCAATCTGTGCGCCGATCGCGCCCTATGCCTCGACCCGTCGTCAGGTACGTGACGGCATCGAACAGTACGGTGCTTTCGTCGAAGTGCACGTCGCAACCTCGATCGAGGAATGCGAACGCCGCGACCGCAAGGGCCTGTACAAGCTGGCACGCGAAGGCAAGATCAAGGAATTCACAGGTATCTCCGATCCCTATGACGTTCCCGAAAACCCCGAGCTGCGCGTCGAAACAGAAGGCACAGATGTCGACAACTGCGCACATCAGGTTCTGCTGAAGCTGGAATCCATGGGCCTGATCGCAAGCTCGCGCCTGTAATCTGCAGCCTTATACTTTTCGAAAAAGCCGGTGCATCAGCGCCGGCTTTTTTGCTTTCGCCAAAGCTTTGGGCGATCCCGCTAAAAACACGCAATTCAGCCGTATGATTTTTGCAACAAACCCGTATCCCGATACCCCAATGTGCCGAATGGCACACATCACAGAACGAAAATCTATACACCCGACCCCATAAGAAATTGCGACCCAAGCATTGGCTGGACAGCGCAAAAAGACTTTTTAACGAGGGGACACATGAAGAAATCTATCTATGCAGCCATCGGCCTGACTTTATCGGCAAGCACGGCCGTCGCCCAATCCGCCACGTACACCTGCGACGACCTCAGAACGCCGACAGCGTTGTACAACGCGACCGTTGCCCTAGAGGAAGGGGACACGCTGACGTTCGACAATGTGGCCGAAAACGCTTGCTACGTTGTGTACACAGTTATTGTTGCGCCCGTTATCACTTGCGCGGGCTCAAGCTTTACAGCGCCGACAAGCGGCACCTACCATGTCGCCACACAATTTCAATTGCCGGAAGGCCCCGGAGTGCCCGACGCTAAGGTAAATGCAGCCTCATCTACGCAATTATTTCTCGCCGGTACCGTTCAGTGTACATCCCCTTCAGCGTCCAACCCCGGCCTCACGCAAGGCAAAGCCTCTGCGACCGGTGCAGGAAGCTCGACCAGCGCGATTGAAGAAGCCATCGACAACGCCCTTGGTGGCGCAGCAGGCGGCGCGCGCCTGACGCGCAATGGCGTGTTCCTGTCGACCCAAGGCAAAGGCAGCACCGCCCGCGCATTGGGATCGCTGCACGCCCGTCAGTTCTCGGGCGATGTGGATGGCAAAAGCCTCGAGTTCACGCTGGGCATGGACACGCTTGTCGCGCCGTCGACCCGCGTCGGTCTGATCCTGTCGAAAGGCCGCTCTGATCTGGATGTGAACGGCAGCAGCGTCGACATCGACTCTTTGTCCTTCGGCCCCTACGTGTCGCACAAACTGTCGGACATCTACGAACTGTCCGCCTTTGTGGTCATGTCCAAGCCCGAGTACGACATCGACGGCACCGAATATGATGCCAAGCGTCTGAGCGGCGGGATCAAGTTCGATGCCGATTATACGCTGGGCCAGACCGAGGTGAATTCCTACGCCAGCCTGACAGGTTTCTCGGAAAAACACCCCGAGGTGACAATCGACGGCACAGATGTGGACGGCCACACCGTGTCATCGCTTTTGGTCGCTATCGGCACCAAGGCGATCTTCAACGCAGGCAAACCGCTGCGCCCCTATCTGGGTGTGGGCGTGGACATGCGGAAGTTCGACGATGGCATCAACGATGTGCAGGAATTCGCATCGCCGCGCGTGAACGCTGGTTTCAGCTATGAAGGGGCCGCCGGCACGCTGTCACTTGATCTGTCGGGCGGTCAAATTCTGGAAGACACCCGCGATGCCAGCATGCGCCTGAGCTACCAGATGGACTTCTGAAGCCCCTAAAATTTTACACAAAGGCCGCCGATTTTCCGGCGGCCTTTTTTATTGCGGCCCAGTGGCGGAAAGCCTCTGTAAAGTAATTTGGGGAAAATTGGCGGCATCGTTGCTGACAGAAGGTTGCCAATGCTGTTCCGTGCCCTGTGCTCTGTTGTTGCCCTGTGTCTCTCGATGGTGGCAACCCATGCCGAAACCGTGCAAAGCGCGGGTATCCTGCCCGTCATTTCCACACGCGGTTCGCTTCTGCCGGTCTCTCACTCTGACGCGTCCATCGCGACGCGCAGATCGGCCAGTCTGTTTCTCGATAAATCCGCCGGTGGTCTGTTTACGCCCATTGCCCCCCGCCCTGCCCCGCAAAGCTTTGGCAGCGTCCACGAACAGGTGCAGGGCATCCTTGATCTGATCGCCCGCGCCGAGGCCGGACCAAAGGGCTATGACGCGGTGCAATACGGCGCGAAAATCCAGCCGCGCAGACCGCCCACACAACTCACGCTGTCCGAGATCGAAACATGGACGCGCAGCACCCCGCGCCAGCAACACGCAATCGGCCGCTATCAATTCATTCCCGCCACCCTGCGCCGCTTGGTCAAGGATCAGGGGCTGACACCCGACACGCGCTTTTCGCCGCAAGTGCAGGATCAACTGGCGCATCAACTACTGGTCGAGGCAGGCCTGAACGCCTTTACCAACGGCACCATGACCCGCGGGGATTTCATGCTGAACCTAGCGAAAATATGGGCCGGTCTGCCCACCGCGACGGGGCGGTCCTATTACAAAGGGGTGGCGAACAACAAAGCCACGATCAGCTGGGATCACTTCTATCGCGAAATCACCACGCTGTTTCCCGGGCAGGCATGAAAAAGCCCGCACAAGGCGGGCTTTGCATCGTCATATCAGTGTGGCGCTTAGTGCACCGCAACAGGGGCCAGATCGTTCTGCCGCGCAAGGATGAAGGCCATCTTGCGATCCGCGACCAGCGCGATCCGTTCGCCATCTGCGTTATGAACCGCATAAAGCTGCTCAACGCCTTCGGCCTGTTCCTGTACGTCCAGCGGCAGGTCGGCGGTTGCCACACGACGGACATAGACCGTGCGACCGTCATCAAGGGATTTGAAATCGAACTTTGTCTGCATGGCTTAGTCCTTTCTGATCTTGATGGTTTGAATAACTGTGTCAGGACGCTGCAATTTCAAATCAACGTGCAACAGCCCGTTCTCCATCTGCGCATCACCAACCTCGACCCCGTCGGCCAGCACAAAGCTGCGCTGGAATTGGCGCGCGGCGATTCCACGGTGCAGGAAGATGCGCTCGCGCACGTCCTCTTGCTGGCGTCCACGGATCACCAACTGCCGGTCCTCGACCGTGATCGACAGATCATCTTCGGAAAAGCCCGCAACCGCCAAAGTGATGCGGTACGAATCCTCGCCGGTTTGTTCAATGTTGAAAGGGGGATAGCCCTCACTGGACTTGGCAGTGCGTTCCAGCAGCTGCTCAAGTTGTTCGAAACCCAGCATGTGCGGGTATGAACCAAATGTCATTTTCGTCATCGACGCATCCTCGTTGCAAGCGACCGTCTGGTTTAAGGGCCCCAAGCTGGCGACCCTGTAGAAGAAATATGGGTGTCTCTTTGCACTTTCGCAAGCCCATGCGGCGCGGAAGCCTCTTTGCCGCGCGTTAAAGAAGCGTTATCCTGACATCTCAGACGTGAAACGGACCTGCCTTATGAACGCCCAGAACGATCTCTCCATGAAAACCGAAGAAGTTCTGCGTGTAGAACTTGCCGTTTTTCGCCGCGAACACAGGGATCTAGACGAAGCTATCCGCGCCCTTCAGGAAACCGGCCGTGCCGATGCCCTGACGCTGCAGCGCCTCAAGAAGAAAAAACTGGCCCTGAAAGACCAGATTGCCCTGATTGAAGACCGTCTGACCCCCGATATCATCGCCTGACGTTGCGCAAGACCGCATTCTGTTTATAAGCCACCCCAAGACCTGCATCACGGAAAGGGCAAGCTATGGCAGACGCAGCCACCGTCAAAGTCGGCATCATCATGGGCAGCCAATCGGACTGGCCCACAATGAAAGAAGCCGCCGACATGCTGGACGCGCTGGAAATCCCGCACGAAGTGAAAATCGTGTCGGCACACCGCACGCCCGATCGCCTGTGGGACTACGGCAAAACCGCCGTTGACCGCGGCCTTCACGTGATCATCGCGGGCGCTGGCGGTGCCGCACACTTGCCCGGCATGATGGCGTCGAAAACCCGCGTGCCGGTGATCGGCGTTCCGGTTCAGACCCGCGCCCTGTCCGGTGTCGATAGCCTCTATTCCATCCTGCAAATGCCGCGCGGTTTTCCCGTGGCAACCATGGCCATCGGCGCGGCCGGTGCGGCCAACGCGGGCCTGATGGCCGCTGGCATTCTGGCGGTGAATGACGCGGCACTTGCCGCCCGTCTGGACAAGTGGCGCGCAGACCTGTCAGCGTCTATCTCGGACGAGCCAGAGCGCGGCTTACCCACTGAATAAAAACGATATACCTGAAATATCCAACCTTCCGTCAAGGCAAATCACCATGGCAAATCTCCTTCCCCAAGGCAGCACAATCGGCATCATCGGCGGTGGTCAGTTGGGCCGTATGCTTTCTGTTGCGGCCAGCCGCTTGGGCCTGAAAAGCCATATCTTCGAACCCGGTGCGAACCCGCCTGCGGGTCAGGTTGCAGATCAGGTGACAACCGCCGCTTATGACGACGCAGACGCGCTGAAACGCTTTGCCGAAGCGGTCGATGTCATCACCTATGAGTTCGAAAACATCCCGACCGAGGCGCTAGATATCCTGAGCGCGATCCGTCCGATCCATCCGGGCCGTGAAGCACTCCGCGTGTCGCAGGATCGCCTGACCGAAAAGACATTCCTGAACGATCTGGGCCTGCAAACAGCCCCCTTCGCCGACATCACCGATGCTGACTGCCTGACCGCCGCTTTGGCAGACATCGGCACCCCCGCCATCCTGAAGACCCGCCGTTTCGGGTACGACGGCAAGGGTCAGGCGCGGATCATGTCGCCCGACGACGCGGAAAAGGCGCTGGCAGACATGGCTGGCGCGCCCGCGATTCTGGAAGGTTTCGTTGATTTCAGCCACGAAGTGTCGGTCATCGCCGCCCGTGCCGCCGATGGGTCTGTGTCCTGCTACGATCCTGGTGAAAACGTCCACAAAGACGGCATCCTGGACACCACAACCGTACCCGCCCGTCTGACGCCGGGCCACCGTCAGGATGCGGTTCTTCTTGCCGCTAAGATCCTGAATGCGCTGGATTATGTTGGCGTGATGGGGGTTGAACTGTTTGTAACGCCCAAGGGGCTGATCGTGAACGAAATCGCGCCGCGCGTTCATAACTCGGGTCACTGGACGCAAAACGGCTGTGCCGTGGATCAGTTTGAACAGCACATCCGCGCTGTCGCGGGTTGGCCACTGGGCGATGGTCAGCGTCACTCTGATGTGGTGATGGAGAACCTGATCGGCCACGATCTGGACCGCGTTCCCGAACTGGCGACCCAGCCGGACACCGCAATTCACCTTTATGGCAAGGCCGACGTGAAAGCGGGCCGTAAGATGGGCCACGTCAACCGCGTCGTCCGTAAGTAGTTCTAACCAAAGAACCTTTCAGCCACGGCCCCGCGCATATAGCTGACCTGGCCACCGGCCAGAGCAGCCGCGATGCGGTTGTTCTGATCCAGCACCACCAGATCGGCGCGCTTGCCATTGGCGATCGTGCCACGATCATCCAGCCCCATGATGCGCGCCGGCCCAGACGATACCAACGCCCAGCCCGTGGCCCAATCGCAAACGCCGTCGTTGATCAGTTTCAGCGCGGCGTTGCTCAACGATTGGTAGTGATAATCCGACGCCAGCGCATCGCAAAGCCCCGCGCCGACCAGATCAATCGCCGATACGTTGCCCTTGTGGCTGGCCCCGCGCATGACGTTCGGCGCGCCCATCACCACACCGTCGCCCATCGCTTTCGCTGCCTCGGCGGCCTCAAGCGTTTCGGGAAATTCCGCGATGGTCACACCGCGCGCCTTGGCCTGATCACGGTCTGCGCGCGTGCTGTCATCATGGCTGCCCAACCGTACACCACGGGCGCGAAGCCGTTCCGCCAGCGCATCCAACGCGGCAGGCACGTCTGGGCCAAGTGCATGAAGGGATTTCATATATTCCAGATGACGCTCGGGCGAACGGCCACTTTTCAAGGCCTGACCGTTCAACTGCTTGGGCCTTCGCCCATCGGCTAGACGGTCGTGCTGAAGATGGTCGTTGAACACCAGATAATCGATGCCATGGGCGTCCAACTCGGCCTCAGCGGCCGCGAATTCGGCCAGAAGATGTGTTTCCAGACGAAGCTGAATGCGCAGATCGGTGGCGAAGTCAGCCTTCAGATCGGAAATCGCGGCAAAGACCTTGCGCGCGAATTCAGGACCGCGCATGCCGCCTTCCCAGCTCCAGAATTGCGCCAGATATGCGGTGGTGATCCCGCTTGAGGCCAGTTCAGCCTCGACCGACGCAATCCCGCCCCGCGGATCCAGCATCGCGCCACGACGGGGCGCGACATGGCGTTCGAACCCGTCGCCGTGCAGATCGATCATGCCGGGAAGCAGGCGAAAACCGCTTAGGTCAACCGCGCGTCCATCCGCATCGGCGTTCAGCACGCCATCAGCAACACCCACGCTATCCGTGGTCCAGCCCTCGGGTTTCAGCACTTCAGCGTTTTCAAATCTCAGCGTCAGGGACATCGCACAACCACCTTACGTTCCGCGCCCTGATAAGCCGGAAGTCAGCCGCGCGAAAGCCCCCTTCGGCGCGGCACAACCGACAGCGCAACGCCGCCCAGTACGATGATTGAGGCCATGGCAAAGGACCAAGACACCGCTTCAGACAGGAACAGCCAACCGCCCAGCGTTGCAATCACCGGCACGGTCAATTGCGCGACCGACGCGGTGGTCGCAGACAGCTTTGGCAGCACCGCGTACCACAAAGCATAGCCCATCCCCGAGGTGATCGCCCCTGACAGAACCGCCAATATGACACCCTGTTTTGTCATTTCGCCAACACCAACCAACAACCAGACAATCAAAATTGCCGGAGTGGCGAGAATAAAGTTCGCGCCGGTGTTTTGCAGGGCATCCTTGGCTTTGCGACCGATCAGCGAATAAATCCCCCAGCCAATACCCGATGCAGCCATCAGCAGACCGTGGAAAACGCTGACCTGAACCGCGCTTCCGGGCCACAAAAGCCAGGCCAAGCCGCCAAAGGCCATCGCCGCCCCCGCCCATCTGGTAAATGGTGGGCGTTCCCCGCCGATGAGGGCACCTGCGAACATTGTGATCTGCACGCAGCCGAACAGGATCAGCGCGCCGATGCCTGTGTCGATACCCACATAGGAAAGGGAAAACGCCGCCATGTAGAGCAGCAAGGACAAGACGCCGGTCAAGCGGCCTTCACCACCCAAAGCGACCGATCCTCGCGACAGCATGCACAGCACGGCCAGCATCGCCCCGCCCGAGGCCATGCGGATTGTGCTGTAACCCATCGCGTCCATGTCGCCGTTCACCAGCGCCATACGGCCAAAGACCGAGTTCGCGGCGAAAGCCACCATAACGACAACCGTCAGCGCAAGTAGTCGCATCACAACCCCTCAAACGCCTTAGGATAGACCAAGGCGCCGGAACCAGCGGGCCCCGCCACCAGCGTATGGTCCACCGGATAGGGCGAGGTCAGCCCTTCGGCCATGCGGAACCCGCAGCGTTGGTAGAACGCCGGATCCCCCAGAACGACGACGGTCTGCCCCGTCTGTTCCGCCCAGCCCACCAGCCAGCGCATCATGCGGCGACCAAAGCCCTTGCCGTGGTGGTCGGGATCAACCGATACAGGCGCCAGACAAAGCCAGCCCTTCGGCCCCTGCATCTGGGACAGCGCGTAGTAGCCCAACAGGGTATCGCCGTCGGCCAAAACCTGTTCACCCGCCATCGTGCCGGATTTGCGCAGCTTGGCGACCAGTCTTGCCTCTTCGTCAGACGGAAACGCGCGGTTCAACAGGGCCTCTGCTGCGGGTTCTTCGCCGCGGCGCAATTCGCGCAATGTGCCGGATAGAAACATAAATCCCCCTTCTGGGCCGTCGGTGTTGCCACGACACTGCCCAAGAACGCGCCAAGGTGCCAGTCACAAAGGTACCAGTCACGAACAGATGAAACGCGCCAAAGAAAAAGGGGCCGCGAAACGCGACCCCTTTCGGTATTTTCTGCGGTTGGCAGATTACATCATGCCGCCCATGCCGCCCATGTCGGGCATTGCAGGTGCGCCACCGTCTTTGGCAGGCTTGTCTGCAACCATGGCTTCTGTTGTGATCAGCAGACCAGCAACCGATGCCGCATCTTCCAGAGCGGTACGTGTAACCTTGGCAGGATCGATAACGCCGAAGCCGAACATGTCGCCATATTCGTCTGTCTGTGCGTTGTAGCCGAACTTCAGGTCTGTGCTTTCGCGAACCTTGCCAGCAACGACGGAACCGTCGACGCCTGCGTTCTCGGCGATCTGGCGCAGCGGTGCTTCCAGAGCTTTGCGAACGATTGCGATACCTGCGTTCTGGTCAGCGTTTGCGCCTTCCAGACCTTCCAGCGATTTGCCGGCCTGTACCAGAGCAACACCACCACCAACGATGACGCCTTCCTGAACAGCAGCGCGTGTCGCGTTCAGAGCATCGTCAACACGGTCTTTACGCTCTTTCACTTCGACCTCTGTCATGCCGCCAACGCGGATAACGGCAACACCGCCTGCCAGTTTGGCAACGCGTTCTTGCAGCTTTTCACGGTCGTAGTCGGACGTTGTTTC